>NZ_CALKTT010000093.1 GCF_937997535.1 uncultured Campylobacter sp. | reverse complement strand
TTTGTGAAAAAATGAAGCGTGATAATAGCTAAATGTTGCTTTAAATCTATTTAAGCGCCGCGATGAAATTTAGAAGTAAAATCGCACGGAATTTAGCCGATTAAATTTACGCTAAATCTTTCAGGCACGACATACTTCTACACAAGAGGATGGACGAATTAAATTCCACCCGCCTAGCGGCAGGCAGAATTCTTTAAAATTTTAAATTGCAAAAATTTAGAATTTTAAAATTTATGACTTAGCGGATCTCTTTTAACTGTACGACTTCGCCGGCGAGCATCTCTTCGGCGCTCTCTCCGGATTCTGCTGCTAAATCCCTTTTTTTGGCAAGATCGACGTTTTTGATCTGTAGATCGAGGTCGTTTCGTTTAGAGGCCTTATCCAGCGCCTCCTCGCGGGTGATGACGCCGTCTCTGTAAAGATCAAGCAGGTGCTGATCGAAGGTCTGCATGCCGTAGGTATTGCGACCGTCGGCGATCGCGTCTGGAATTTCATCGTCGCGCGCATCAAGTATCATATCCTTAATACGGGTGTTTTTGCGTAGAATTTCAACGACGGCTACGCGCTTGCCCTCGATAGTACGAGCAAGGCGCTGAGAGATGACCGCCTCTAGGACGGATGCTAGCGTCATTCGGATACGCTCCTGCTCGGCCTGCTCAAACATCGCAATGATTCGGTTTACCGTCTCTTTTGCGTCAATAGTGTGCACCGTCGAAAATACTAAGTGGCCCGTTTCTGCGGCGTGAAGTGCGGTCTCGATCGTCTCCAAATCGCGCATCTCGCCCACGAATATTACGTCTGGATCCTCTCGCAGCGCGGCGCGAAGCGAATCGGCGAAGTTGTTGCAGTCCTCGCCGATAGCGCGTTGATTGATAATGCATTTATCGTCTTTAAATACGAACTCGACTGGGTCTTCGATTGTAACGACGTGGCTGGTTCTTTGCCTATTTATGCGATTGATCATGCTTGCGATCGTTGTCGTCTTTCCGCTTCCCGTAGGCCCCGTAAGTAGCACGACGCCGCGCATAGCCGTGTCGCAAATATCTTTGATCGAAGGCGGCAAACCTAGATCGTCGATCTCTGGAATTTTAACCGGGATCGTTCGGAAAACCGCGCTGATACCGTCGATTTGAAAGAAAATATTAACGCGGAAACGATAATCTTCGTTTAGCTTATAGGTAAAATCCACGCTCTTTTTCTCGATAAGCTCCGGAAAGCGCGTGATGAGAAGCTCCTTAGCTAGCGTCATCGCATCTTCTTTCAAAAATGGCGTTTTGCTAAATTTTACCAGCTCGCCATGGATACGACCCCTGATAACCGCGCCCGATTTTATATGAAGGTCGCTACCGCCGTTTTGGATTAGAAATTCCAGATATTTATTTAGCCTGTCTCGCTGCTTAAAATCCAGTGTAGAAGCGTCAACTTGATACTGCGAATAATCTATAGAACCCGCCATCATTTCTCCTTTTTAAGTGTTTTTATTATCTCTTTAAATGCCTCTTCAAAAGCCGTTAGTCCGTCATCCAACAACTTTTTATACGCCTTTTTCATATCGATCTTCGCATCCGCTACTCGGGCAAAAAAATGCTCTATCTCTTCATCGCTCGGCGGCATTTTAGGTTTTTGATCGCCGCTTATAAAGGCCTCTATCGTCTCAAGCGGCGCGGTATTTACGCAGCCCGGATACATCAGCTCGCTTACGTAGTAATCCTTCGGCAGATCGTCTCCTTTTACGCCCGTACTCGCAAACAGCGGTTTTACGTAGTTTAAATTTTCTTTAGCGATGATATTGTAGCATTTTGAAGCGTTCATCGTGCCGATTTTGCCGGTAGGAAGGCCCGACGCGGCCATTTTTTCATCCAGTAACCTATCGAAGCGGCTAACGAAGATGCTAATTACGGTTTTTGGTAAATTTGCTTTCGGAAAATAGCGTCGAAAGCCCGCGATACCCTCTTTTATAGCCTCGATACATTTTACGGTCTGCTCAGGCGAAAAAACCAAGGTCGCGTTTACGCTGATCCCCTTTTTCAGTAGATCGCGCATCGCTTCGTAGCCTGCCTTGGTCGCAGGGATTTTGATCATAACGTTTGGCATGCCGATCGTGCCATATAGGTGTTTGCCTTCGCGATACATCGCCTCGGCGTCGTCTGCGAAATATGGATCGACCTCGATGCTCACAAAGCCGTCATCGCCGTTGATAAAATTTTTAAGCAGGCTCTCCGCCGCGCTTCTGATGTCCGCGGTAGCTAAAATTTCATACAGCTTTTTAGGTTCTTTTTTTCTAAATTCCTCTTTGGCCGCATCGTATGCTGGGGAGCTTAGGATCGCGTTTTTAAAGATCGCGGGATTGGAAGTCGCGCCGTTAATTATCCCTTTTTTGATCAGCTCGTCGAAATCTTTATCGATAAAATCGCGCTCCAAAAAGTCGCACCAAAGGCTGAAATTTAGGGCTTTATCATACATATTTCATAATCTCCTTCAAATCCTTTTTTTCAATGCAAACGCTTGCGTGTTCTTTTAAAATTTCATTCGCGCAAAAGGCGATTCTAAGTCCTGCCTCGCGAAACATCGAAACGTCGTTCGCGCCGTCTCCCACGCACATTATCTCGCTAGTATCTAGCCCCATCAGAGATTTAAGCTGCGCAAGCAGCGCGCCTTTTGAGTATCCAAACATCATCTCGCCGCCGAAAAGCCCGGTTAAAATTCCGTCCTTTTCATGCAGATAGTTCGCAAAGCTCGCGTCAAAGCCTAGTTTTTTCTGCGCGGCATCGGTAGCAAGATGAAATCCGCCGCTAAAGACGATCACCTTTATGCCTTTATTTTTCAGATACGCGATGATCTCGCTAGCGCCGCAAACAAAAGGCAGGCTTTCCGCGATAGCTTTGGCATCGCTAAGCTTCATCCCCTTTATAAGCGCCACGCGCTCGCTAAGGCTCTCGAAAAAATCAAGCTCTCCCGCCATCGCGCGCTTCGTAATTTCGCTAACTTGTCGCTGCGTGCCCATTTTAGCGGCGAAAAAACCTATCGTCTCGCCGTCCATCAGCGTAGAATCAAAGTCGAAAACACAAAGCTTTATCATAAATATCCTCGCAAAAATTTAGGAATTATAGCTAATTTAAGTTTAAGTTTTTTGGAATTAGCATAAATTTTTCGCTTTTTGCGACCTCGTAAATTTTGCTCCCAGCCCCGAACGAGCATAAATTTATATATTTTTTCTTGCCGAAATATAAAATCTCATCTTGATGATAGTGCCCCTCGACGATTAAATTTGCCGCGTAAAAATCGATCTTCGGCGCGATTATGGCCTTGAAATCCGGCATTTTTCTGTATAGATTTTTCCCTTTTTGCGATTTTAAGATTATCTTTGAAATTTTAAATTTTAAAGCGCGATCTAGCAGATCCATAAATTTCAGAAAAACTCTATTTCGCAGCGAAAGCAGCGCAAACTGCGTCAGACGCGGCAAAAACAGATCGCCGTGCGCGATCTGCACCGCCTCGTCGCTCTCGTAGATAAATTTAACGGGCTGCGCGGCGTTTGGATAAACTATTGCGCGGGGGAAAATTTCGCGCAGATTAAAATCGTGGTTGCCCTCAAAGTAAAAAATTTCGCATTTTTGCGACAGCTCGTTTATTAGCGCGATCTCCTCTTCGTAGAAGCGCTGCACGTAGGTCGTGTTTGCCAAAAAATCAAACATATCGCCCATCATAAAAATTTGGGGTGGCGGCGTAGGCTCAGCCTTCAGCGCGCGCAGAAATTTCAAAAATTGCGGTCTGCTCGCGCCCGCGTGCGCATCGCCGATAAAGATCGCGCCCGGTTTTATCGCCTGAATTTGATCATTTTGCATCTAGGCTCCCGCGCGTAACGACTTTTGCAAAAAAGTTCATCGCTTAAATTCCGTGTGCGATACGCGGCAACGCCGTAGCTTCGGCGAATCCGCACATTAAATTTGCGTTTGCGACCGCCTGCGACGAGGCCCCGCGCAAAAGATTATCGATCGCCGAGTTGATCCAAATTTTATCGCCCGTAGTTTTTACAAAAATATCGCAAAAGTGCGTCCCTGCGACGTTTTTTATACTCACGGGCTCGCTTCGGACGCGCACGAAAGGCTCATTTGCGTAAAACTCCCGCAGCACCGCCTCTGCATCCACGCTCTTTTGCAGTACGCCAAACGCGCTAACCAGCATTCCGCGCGTAATCGGCAGCAAATTCGGCACGAAAAGCGTGCTAAATTCGCCGCCTTTTAAAATTTGCAGCTGCTCTTTGATCTCGTCTGCGTGGCGATGCGAGATCGGCGAGTAGGCATTTGCGTTTTCGTTCGCGCTTACGAAATGGCTGCTCGTTTTAAGAGCCTTGCCTGCGCCGCTTACTCCGCTTTTTGCGTCGATAAATACGCCGATACCGGGATCGAGTAGCTGCACGAACGGCGCGAGCGCCAAAATGGAGCAGGTGGGATAGCAGCCCGGATTTGCCGTAAGCCGCGCCGCGCGGATCTTCTCGCGATTTAGCTCGGGCAGTCCGTAAACGGCGTGAGATAAATTTTGCGGGTCTAAATGCGTGGTGTAATTCTTCTCGTAAAGCTCGCGGCTTAGGCGGTAATCAGCCGATAGATCGACTACCTTGACGTTTTTAAATTTTAAAATTTCGCGGGCAAATTCCATCGCTTTTTCATGCGGCAACGCTAAAAAAATAAGATCACATCTTTGTGCCGCAACGCGAGCATCCGCGGCTTCTACGCGCATCTCAAACACGCCGCGAAGCTGCGGAAAAATTTCGCTTATCTCGCCCTGCGTAGAGGCGCCCAAATATGAAATTTCAAAGCTCGTATGGGAAAGTAGAATTTTAATCAGTTCAAGCCCGGTATAGCCGCTAACGCCGATGATGCCTACTTTTTTCACGCTAATTCTCAAATTTAATCGGCTTGTATTCGACGCTTAGAATTTCCACGTCGCGCGTGCCTGATGGTAGCTGAAGCACAACCTCATCGCCCTCTGCTTTGCCTAAAAGCTGGCGTGCAAGCGGCGTATTAATATTGATGAGCTTACGCGAGATATCTGCCTCGCTAAGGCCTACGATCGTGTAAACCTCCTCCCGCTCGGTCTCCACGTCCATAAAGGTAACGGTGGAGCCGAATTTTACGCGGTCGTGCTCGTAGGTCGAGGGATCGATGATTTTTGAGCGAGAAACGATATCGCTAAGCTCGGCGATACGCGAGAGCAAAAACGCCTGCTCTTCGCGCGCTGCGTGGTACTCGGCGTTTTCTTTCAGATCGCCGTGTCCGCGCGCGATGTCGATCTGCTGCACGATGTGAGGCAGCTTCACGCTCTGAAGCTCCTTGAGCTCGGAGGTGATCTTTTCATATCCGTAAAGCGTCATTGGTTCGGTCGTCATAATCTTCCTTTCTTTTTATCAAATTATATAAGCTTTAGCCTTAAAATTTTAGCTCGCAGGCTGCGTTAAAATTTTTGCCACGTTTTCGCTGGAGCCGAATTTCAGATAATCTCGCAGCTTCTCGCTCGCAAGTTTAAATTTAGCGGCGTCGCAGCGCTCGTATGCGGCGAGTAGGTTTTGCGCGCTTACCTCGGATTGCAAAAGCTCCTCGTGCAGAGGCTCCTCGCCCAAAAAATCAAAAATAATATTCGCAAGCCCCACGTGCTTTAGCTTTACGAGCTTTCGCGCGAGCCAAACGTCAAACGCGCGAGCCTTGTAGCACAGCACGAACGGAGTGCCGATGAGCGCCGCCTCAAGCGTCGCCGTACCCGAGCAGATAAAGGCAAAATCGCAATCCTTAAGCGTGGCGGGAGTATTGTTTGCGATGCTAAAGCCGTCCAGAGGCCCGTAAATTTCATCTCTTTGATCCATCAGATGCGGCGGGATTATCAGAGCTCGCTTGCTATTTTCAAATTTAGGCGCAAGGGCTCTAAAAATCGGCATCAGCCTTGAAATTTCAGCCCTACGCGAGCCCGGCATAAAGGCGATCTTGCCTTGCTTTTCGTAGCTTTGCTTTCGCAGCGTTATCTCGTCTAATAGCGGATGCCCCACGAAAGAGTACTTTGTGGTTTTGGCGCTTTGCTTGCTTGGGTGCGCGGCATCCTCTTTCGGCGCAGCGTCTTTATCTTTTGTTTCTTGTAGTGCAGAGTCTTTGCTCTCCGCTTCTTGCGGCACGGCGCCTTTATCTCCCTTGCAATCCGTGCCGAAAAATTTCGCCTCAAAAGGCCAGATGGAGAGCAGATTGTCGCAAAACGCCTTCAGCTTCTCCGCTCTGCGCGGCTTCCACGCCCAAACCTGCGGCAGGATATAATATGAAATTTCCGCGCGCGCGCCGCTTTCTTTGATCGCGCGAGCAAGCGGCAGATTAAACGCGGGCGAATCAATCAAAAGCACGCGATCGCACTCCGCCGCAAGCCGCATCATCTGTGCTATCGCGCGCTTGGCTTTTAAAATCAGCGGCAAAATTTCTATAAAGCCCATCGCCGAAAATTCGCTGCTTTTGTATATCGGCGAACCCAGCTTTTCATCGAAAATTCCGCAAATCTCGCAAGCGGGATCGAGCCTTTTAAGATGCACTAGAACCTCTTTAAAATGCAGGTTCGCAGAGGGTTCTAGACAAGAGATTAAATATTTCAAATTTAGCCTTTTAAATTTTTGTTAATTATAGCAAAATGTGCTAAAATTAAGCCGACAAAGGATTTAAGATGAGAAATTTTAAAATTTTAGCGCTATGCGGCGCGTTCGTGATGTTGCTAGGCGGTTGCGGCGCGGCTAAATACCAAAAGCGTCAAGTCACCGAGGATCCCGCAGTAACAGCGCGTTTTGAGGCGCTTAGTAAGTTAGGCTCGCCCGCACTCGTCGCTAAAGCCGCAGCTAGCGAGATCGCAGCGGACGTAGGCGGCACCAAGCCCCACGTTAAGGTCGCGCAGTTTGCCTTCCTCGAAGAAATTAGCGCACAAGGAAGCGATCTGATCTATGCCTACTCGCTAAGCCCCGGCTGGGCGAGCCTGAAAAACTCCGATCGGCAAAAATATCTCAAATTGCTAGCCAAGGATATTACCGAAAATGACTGCAACGCACCTAGTACGCGAGCTTTATTGCGAAGCGGAGTGCGTGAAGTGCACCGATTTTTCTACGATTATCCAAGCTCGCACCTACTTGATTCGCAGGTAAGCGAGGAGATATGCCGCAAAGCAGGGTTATAGATAAGTCTAGCGTAATTTTATGCCGCGGATTTGCATCGGCGCGAAAGCAAAATTTCGTGGTGTAAAATTTTACGATAATTTAAAAGACAAATTTTGCGGCGAGTTGCGGAGTGCGACCACCAAATTTAAGGAATTTCGAAAGCGAAATTTAGGCGATGAAATTACGTAGCAGGCTATAAAAAGCTATAAAAATTTGTAGCGAAAAAAGATAAAATTTCGTAGCAAAAAAGCGGAATTTTTCTATGAATTTTGCGATTTAAGTTCGCATGGAATTTTATTGAAAAATTTGGCGCGACGGAATTTTATGCCACGCAAGCTAAATAGCAATTTTTGCATAGTAAAGAATTAAGCGCTAAAATTTTACAGACAGAATTCCGCTCTGATAGGTCTGTCATGAAATTTTAGCTAAAGAGAGAATATGAAAGAAATTTTAATCACCAACGACGACGGATTCGAAGCGCGCGGGCTTTTAGAGCTCGCAAGCGCGCTAAGAGGGGTCGCAAACGTCACTATCGTAGCGCCGAGCTCGGAGAAATCGGCCTGCTCGCACTCACTCACTCTTACGCGTCCGCTTAGATTTATCAAGCTTGACGACGGATTTTTCAAACTAGATGACGCTACGCCCGCAGACTGCGTGTATTTGGCACTCCGCGCGCTGTATAACCACAAGCCCGATCTGGTGATAAGCGGCATAAATCACGGCGCCAACGTCGCGGAGGACGTGACCTATTCGGGCACGTGCGGAGGCGCGATGGAGGGGGTTTTACAAGGCATTCCTGCGCTTGCGGTGAGCCAGTTTTACGTCGCGGACTCGCTGCAGCGATACGGATTTGATCTAGCGTGCGAGCTCGCGGTGGAATTGGTCGAGAAAATCTTTAAAAAAGGCTTTCCTCTGCCGCCGAAGCAGTTTTTAAATTTAAACGTCCCTGCCGTCTCAAAGCAGGATTTTAAGGGGCTTTCGGTTGCGCCCTGCGGCGAGAAGCTCTACGATACCGACGCGCAGCTAAACCGCAATCCGCGCGGAATAGAGTATTATTGGCTCGGCAAATCTACGCTCAGTTTTGATGCGAGCAGGAACGAAAACAGCGATATTTCGGTGCTGTTTGAGGGGCGAGCGACATTAAGTCCGATCAAGCTAAATTTAACCGCGCACGAGCAGATGAGCGCGCTAGAAAGGTGGATGAAAAACGATGAGTGAGGTCGTAGTAGACCGCTTTTCGCGCTCGCGCCTGCTTTTCGGCGAGGATTTTGCAAGGCTGCAAAGCGCTAAAATTTTAATCTGCGGCTGCGGCGGCGTGGGCGGAGCGGCGATAGAGGCGCTGTACCGCAGCGGCGCGGTGAATCTAAGCGTGATCGATTGCGATCGCTTCGAGATAACCAATCAAAACCGCCAGCTTGGAAGCGAACACGTAGGCGAGCTAAAATGCGAGGTTTTCGCGCGCAAATTTAAAGGCGTGACGCCGATCGCCGCCAGGATCGATGAGGAATTTTTGTCGGAATTCGACCTCGGCAAATTTGATTTCGTAATCGACGCGATAGACGACGTGAGCGCCAAGATCGCTCTTGCGCTACGCTGCAGCGAGGCGGGCGCGGGCTTCATAAGCTCGATGGGCAGCGCAAAGAGGCTCGATCCCGCTAAAATCAAAATCCGATCAATCTGGCAGACGCAAGGCGATCCGCTCGCGCGCAAGATCAGATATGAGCTGCGAAAGCGCGGCTTTGCGGGCGATTTTGACGTCGTCTGCTCGAGCGAGCCGCCGCGCGTCAAATCGATGGGTAGCTTCATGGGCGTGACCGCGAGCTTCGGGCTTTTCATCGCAAGCTACGTCGTGCGCAGGCTGATAGGCGAGCAGGTTTAACGCTTAAATTTCATAGCGTTTCGGCGTGCGGCTCCGGCTAATCGGGCTTTGAGGTTAAATTTTAGATATTTTGAGCTTTTGATCTGAGCGCGCTTTGTATGCGGTACGGCGCGGCAAGTGCTTTGCGGACGCGCATGCGGTTAAAATTCAAAAGCGGCGAAAGCGGAATTTTACCTAGCGACGAAGATAAAATTTACTCGGCGCAAAGGTGAAATTTCATTGCTGCGAAGGATAAAATTTTATCCGCAAAGACCAGCACAGGCTCGGCGCGAGATGAAATTTAAGGACCACGCAAGCTACGCACGTAGGTCAATGTATACGGCGCGCAGTTTTAACAAGCGCATATAGCAAGCCTAGGATTAAAAATCTAAATAGGCGGATCGCAAGCTTGCTCGTGAGCGAAATTTAAGCAAGCCAAGTTTACGCAAATGTTCTTTGCGGCGAATTTTCATAGCAGCGCGATTTGAAATTTTATCGCGACTTTGCGCTTTTTGATGCAAGAAAAGGCGCGCTCAGGCAAGCAAAACCAAATTAGCGCGCATCGGTCGCCGCGTAGCGACTAAGCGTAAAGTGTAAGCAGGGCTCAAGCAAACGCAGCGGCAAGCTTACTTCTAAATTCCATTTTTTACCGCTCGCAAAAAGCGGAATTTAGAAATTTAATTTAAAGGAGCAGCGATGAATGAAATTTTTACACGCACGAGCGTGCGGAATTTTACCGGAAAAATGCCGAGCGACGATCAGATCGAGCTTGTGCTAAAAGCCGCGATGCAAGCCCCTAGTGCGGGCAACCAGCGCTCATGGGAATTTTACGTAGTACGCGACCGCACCACGCTTACGCTACTTAGCAGCGTCGGCACCTACGGCGGCTGCACGAAAGATGCGCCGCTTGCGATCGTGGTCTGCACGCGCAAAAGCGGCTTAAAATTCCAGCCCTACGCTCGCTACGACTGCGCTTGTGCGGCAGAAAATCTTTGGCTGGCGGCGCACCATTTGGGGCTTGGCACCACGTGGCTGGGCGTAGCGCCCGATATTTACGCGATGGAGCGCGTAAGAGAAATTTTGGATCTGCCTGGGCATTTAGAGGCGTTTTGCATTATGCCTTTGGGCTTTCCGTCTCGCGTCACAAAGGCGCATTCACGTTTTGAGCCCGCTAAAATTCACTTCGTAGGCTAGATATGTTTATTTCACAGAGTAAAATCGACGATCTAATCGCTAGCGACGGCGCGTTTTTGGACCTTACGACCGAGCTTTTACAGGACTTCGTGGATTTAAACGCGCCCGCGCGGCTTTCGATCGTAACGAGGCAGGATCTGATCTTTAGCGGCGGAGGAATAGCGCGCGAAGTAGCGGCGCGCTTTGGTTGCGAGACGCAGCATCTAGCGCGCGAGGGAAGCGCATTTAGCGCAGGGGATGAAATTTTTAGCGCGCGAGGGAGCTTCGAGAGCCTCCATAAGGCTTGGAAGATCGTTCAGATCGTGTTTGAGTACTCCTGCAAAATTTCTACTTACGCACACGAGATGGTTGCGCTGATGCGAGAGGCGAATCCGCGCTGCGTGCTGGGTGCGACGCGCAAGAGCCTTCCTTTTGCGAAGGAGCTTTGCGTAAATGCGCTGATTGCGGGCGGCGGGAGCATGCACCGCCTGGGGCTGCACGACAGCATCTTGTTTTTTTCAAACCATATCCGCGCGTTTGCGAGTTTTAGCGAGTTTTGCGCGCAGATCGCTAAATTTAAAGAGCGCGCGCCCGAGCGAAAGATAATGATCGAAGTGGCGAGTGAGCGCGAATTTAGCGAGCTTTTAGGTTATGCACCGGATGCGATAATGTGCGATAAGATGAGCGCTGGCGAGCTTAGAGCCTGCGTTTTGAGACGAGATGAGACGGCGCCGCAGATTAAAATTTGCGCCGCTGGCGGTATAAATAAAAATAACTGCGCAGAGTTTGCGGCTACCGGCGCGGACGTGCTCGTAAGCTCGGCGGTTTGGAATCAGGGCGCGTGCGATCTGGGCGGAAAGATAGAGCTTATCTAAATATTAAATTTTAAATTTTAAGACATAAAAGTCTAAAACAGGGCATAAAAACGCGATTTATTAATAAATAAGAGTATATTTTGTAAAATTCTTAAAATTTCAAAAAAAAGGATTTTCATGAAAAAAATTGCTTTTATTTTAGCGCTTACGGCAAGCGTTTCGTTTTGCGCGGATCAGCTGATAATCGCGGCCGGCGGCGGATACAAAAAGCCCGTCTCGGCCGTGATCGAAAATTTGAAAAAAGAGGGCATGGACGTGGCGGGATCGTTTGCCAACCTCGGCCAGCTCGTCATTCAATCGCGCGAGAATAAAATTTCATTCATCGTGGGCGACGAGGCGTTTTTGAAAAAAAGCGATCTAAATATCACTAAATTTGAGCGTATCGGCCGCGGCACACTAGTTTTAGTAACGCCGAAAAATATCAAAATACAGGGCGTATCGGGGATCGCAAAGTTCGATAAAATCGCGATGCCAGATCCTAAAAAGGCGATTTACGGTATCAGAACGAACGAGTTTTTACAAAACGCCAAGATGGATGGGGTAAAAGATAAAATTTTAGCCGTCGCGGGCGTGCCGCAGGTGGTCGCATACGTCATCAACGGCGAGGTGCAAGCAGGCTTTATCAACAGCACCGAAGCGGTCGCCAAAAAAGATGAGTTCGGCTCGATAATCTACATCGACGAGAGCCTCTACAGCCCCGCATATATCGGCATTGCAAGACTAAGCGCGTGCAGCGAGCAGGCGCTTTGCGAAAAGGTGATGAAGGAATTTCAATCGGATCGCTCAAAAGAGATTTTTTCAAAATTCGGCCTTAAATGAGCGACATAGCTTGGATCGCGCATCCTTTGCTTCTAAGCGTCAAAGCCCTATTTTGCAGCTTTTTGCTGCTGATTTCAATAGGGCTGGCAATTGCGTATTTTTTGGCTTTCAGCAAAGCCAAATTTAAAAAGATCGTCGAAATTTTGGTAATTTTTCCGCTCATCTTCCCGCCGATCGCGACGGGATTTCTGCTTCTTTACATCTTCGGAAAGAGCGGATTTATCGGTTCTGCGTTAAATTTAGACATCGTTTTTAACTTTTCTTCATTGGTAATCGCCGCATTTTTGGTGGGGCTGCCGCTGTTTGTAAAGCCCGTGTGTGCGAGCTTTGAGCTCTTTCCGAAGAGCCTAATCGAAGCCGCGCAAATTTTGGGCAAAAACAGAGCTCAAATTTTCCTCTTCGTAATCCTTCCAAGCTCGCTTAAAACACTCGGCTCCGCGCTTATTTTAGCGCTCTCGCGCGGGCTTGGCGAAGTGGGTATCACGCTGATGTTGGGCGGAAACATCGTGGGCAAAACCGACACGTTAGGCCTTGCGATCATGGGCGCCGTGTATGACGGAGAGAACGAGCGGGCGCTGATTTTAAGCGTTTTGCTCGTAATTTTCAGCTTGATCTTATTCTTCGCGATAAGCCTTTTAGATAAAAAGCAAAATTTATCTAAATAAGAAAAATTATTTTTTAAGTATTTTTGGATAAAATTGCACTCGCATTTTACTTTAAAGGATTTTTCATGAAGAAATTTCTAATTTCATCAATTTTAGTCGCAAGCGCCTTGATCGCTCACGAACACGGCGATATGCAAAATTTCGACCCTAAGTCTGGCAAGCACCTCGTCATCACTATGGAGCAGCTGGGCGAGAAGGGCAACGTAACCGTCGGCGAGGTCGTAGCGGTCGAGACGAACTACGGCGTGGCGTTCTTTCCAAATTTAAAGGGTCTTGCTAGCGGCGTGCACGGCTTTCACGTGCATCAAAACGCTGACTGCGGCGCTACCGAGAAGGGCTTAGGCATGAAAGCTGGCGGTCACTGGGATCCGAGCGATACCAAAAAGCACTCGTTTGCTTGGGACGATAGCGGCCACAAGGGCGATCTGCCTGCACTTTTCGTCGATGCTGAGGGCAATGCGGTCTATCCGGTGCTGGCTCCGAAGATCAAGAGCTTAGATGAGCTAAAGGGCCACTCGCTGATGGTTCACGTAGGCGGCGATAACCACAGCGATCATCCGAAACCGCTCGGCGGCGGCGGCGCTAGAATGGTCTGCGGCGTTATAAAATAAGCCTCGTTGCGGATGAAATTTAATCATCCGCAATCTCTAAGTATGTCCGCTCTGCGGTTAAATTTACGCGATGAAATTTCGCCGTTCGCAGCGCCGAGATACGCCCGCTTTGTCGTTAAATTTACGCATGGCGGGCTTTAATATAATCTATGCAGCGCAAAATTTATGTTAAATTTACGCGCAGCACCCCTCTCCCGCTTAAATTTTAAAATTTTAACTCCGTTTGCGCGCATTACGCTCTGTTTTTGCCGCAGCAGCATCGCAAAATTTTCCAAATTTAATCAAAGTTCTAAATTTACGGCGCCGAGCTATTTTGGCAGCGCGAGCTTCATTTAACTTTTTCTTCACGACTTTTTCCTACAATCACGCTAACTTTCACAAAGGAGAGAGAATGAAAAAGATTGTTTTAGCAAGCGTTTTAGTCGCGGGCGTGCTGTTCGCCGCAGATTTTAGCTCAAGCAGCCCCGAGCAGATCAATGCCGCAGTCGCCGGCGCGGACGCCAAGAGCTTAAGCGAAGCGGCGTTTGAGATCGATAAGCGCGCGGGCGAGCTAAGAGCGCAGGCAAGGGATCTCAAGCGCGGATTTAAGACGGAGTTTAAAAAGAAGCTGGACGCTATGAGCGTCGAGGATCGCGAGAAATTCCTAGACGAGTTTAGAAAAAACTATAACGCCCAGGCGGGCAAGCTAAGCGTTGAGCAGGCGGATAGGCTGGATATCGAGCTTAAAGACCGCGGCAATTTCGGCAAATTTAAAAGGCCCGCTCACGGGTTTGGTCCGCATAGATAGCAGGTGGCTCCCGGCGAATGCGGCCATATGCCGCATAAAGGAATGGGCGGCGGCGCGGGTCTGGCAATGCCGCCAAGAGGCGAGATGCCGTGCAATCAAAACGCGGGCGCCGCTCCGTGTCCTATGACGCAGCAATAGCTGCCCGCGCGCAAGCTACGTAGTTCCGCGCAGCACTTGCGCAGAATTTTATTTTATCGAAATACGGTGCGAGAATTTTAGAATTTTAGCTTGAAATTTATGCGGCGCGAAAATTTTATATCGTAAAATTTTAGCCTCTTGCGCCGCTTTGCTCACTGCGTAAATTAATTACCAGGCGAGCAATCTAAATTTACGAAGCGTGCCTTAGAGCCAAGACGCGCCGTTTTCGCCACGATAAAATTTTGCTGCGAAATTTTGCAATTAAATTTTACGTGGAATTTCACAGGTATAATTTCAAAAATTCTACGCAAGGAGGCGGGCTATGGCAAGGGTTTTGATCGTCGAGGACGAGGGGATGCTGCTAGATATGATGTGCACCTATATGCGCGGCGCGGGGCACGAGGTAAGCGGCAGTAAAAGCTACGACGAGGCGCTTTCATTAGCATACGAAAAGAGCTTCGATCTGTGGATCTTCGACGTCAAAATCATCGGCGGCAACGGCTTTGCGCTACTTCGCGAGCTGCGCGAGGCCGGGCGCGGCGCACCGTGCATTTTCACGACGTCGCTAAACACTCTGCAAGACGTCGAAAGCGGCTTTAGAGGCGGCTGCGACGACTACCTCAAAAAGCCCTTCGAGCTAAAAGAGCTGGCTCTGCGCGCGGATAATCTACTAAAGCGCACCTTCGTCCACAACGCCGCCCTGCGCGAAAATATCGGCGGAGGTTTTAGCTTCGATATGGCTCAGCACACGCTTTATCGCGACGGAAGAGCCGTGCCGATGCCGCAGAAGCAGGCGCGGCTTCTTGCTCTGCTTCTAAAAACCGCGATAAATTCCTTAGCAAAGATGAAATTTTCGCCGCGCTATGGGACTACGACGAGAGTCCGAGCGAGCTTAGCCTGCGCGTTTATATCGCGGAGCTGCGAAAAATTTTAGGCAAAGATCGCATCATAAACGCCTCCAAGCTTGGCTACAAATATATCTAGGAGCGCACCGTGTCCAAAATGCGTCAAATTCTACCTATTTTTTTGCTCTACACGCTTACTAGCGTCCTGTTTTTGGCGCTGGTAAGCAGCGTATTTTACGAGCGGGAGAAGTTTTTTATCGCGGATCGCGATGCCTTTGCGATCAGAGATTTCAAGCACGGCTTAGAGGCCAAGCTCGCGCGCGGCGGGCGCCTAAACGAGGGCGATTTCGACGCCATGCAGGCATACGCGGCGGATCTGAATAGCAGCGATGAGATCGCGCGGGATTTTGAGCCGAAGGATGACGCACCGCGCGTGTATATGGAGGGAAATAGCAGGATCGAGCAGTTTAATCTCACCGGCAAGGACGGCACGGAGTACTACGTAGCGATCAAAACGGATGCGCTTGAGGGCAAGCTAGCCGCACTAAAGCTTAAAATTTTAGCTGCGAGCGCACTTGTTTTGGCGCTTATTTTGCTGATCGCGTATTTTATCATCCGCCTTTCGCTGCGCCCGCTTTACGAAAAGATCGAGTTTTTAAACGGCTTCATCCGCGACACGACGCACGAGATAAAAACCCCGCTTAGCGTGATTTTGATGAGTATCAAGCTTTTCGATACCGATGCGAAAAAATATCTGGGCAATATCAAGGCGGGCGCAAATACGATAAACGCGCTATTTGAGGATCTAACCGCGCTAAGCTTAAACAAAAGCGGCAGCGGGCGAGAGGTAAATTTAGGCGAGCTGCTGCAAAGCCGCATAGAGTATTTCTGCGTCTCTGCGGAGCAAAAGTGCATAAGCTTAAGCGTAGATCTGCGCCCGGTAGCCTTTTGCGCGGATGAGTTTAAGCTACGAAAGATCATCGATAATCTGCTTGGCAACGCGATAAAATATTGTGATGAGCTCGGCTGCGTCGAGGCGAGCTTGAGCGAGCGCTCGCTTCGTATAAAAAACAGCGGCGCGGGCATCGCGCGGCAAAATTTGCCGCATATTTTCGAGCTTTACACCCGATTTGACGAGCGCAACGGCGGTTTTGGCATCGGGCTTTTTATCGTGAAAAAATACTGCGACGAGCTTGGGCTTAAAATTTCGTGCAGAAGCGAGCCGGGCGAGACGGAGTTTCGGCTGGAATTTTAACTTTACCCAAATGAAATTCTGCGCGAATAAAATTTTAGCAAGCGGGCTTGCTAGGCTTAACCGCGTGGGTTTAAATTTAGCTAGCGATTCCATCCACGAAATTTGCGCCAGATTATAATTAATGGCAAAATTCACGCATGCAATTCGGTCGCGTCCATAAAATTTTGCCCGTCGGTTTGCAGAATACACAGCGTAAAATTCTACGGAATTTCGTGAAATTTTATTTGGACGCGAGCAGAATTACGGCGGCTAGGGATAAAATTTGCAGCAGCTTAGATAAAATCGCACGCGACAATTGACTAAATTCCGCGAATTTCGCCCGCGCACCGGTTGGGTTCGCCCGTGCTCTGCTATCTCATACATACCGTATTCATAGCCCGCACAAAAGGCGCGCATTTTGGGTTTTGATACTCGACGGAAGCTATCCCGCCTCCCATTCTTGCCGCTCGGCGAGTTGGCGCGGACTACACGCGGATAAATTTTAAAATTTAGATAAGCTCTGCCCTGCCGAAGCGAAGCTTTATTAAAACGTGCGGCAAATTTTAAAATTTACGCGGGGTCAAAGAGCAAACGAGACAAAAGAGGCTAAATTTGATCATCTCTCGCTGGGCGCTCCTACGACCTTTGCGCTATTCGCCGCCTGCTTAAATTTTATCATTTCTCGCCTAGCGGCAGTAGACGATCGGTTTGGCTCCGAGCCTTGCTTCGCCGTGATACATTCCGAGCTTATCTTTCGTCCACGTAAAGCCCGTGTGTCCGTGCTTGTCGATAAAGATGCTGTCGAGCGCTTTGCCTATCCCCGTATTATGCGGGTGCTTTTGCAAGATATTGCGGCAGGCTGCGCTTAAATCAATGCTGCGGCTGTCCGTGTTTAGCCAGGATCACAAATATCTTGCCGCGATTTGCCTTTGCCCTAAAATTTGCACGATCTCATCTAAGCTTAAAATTTTGCCGTGCGAGTCAAAGCCTACGTTTAGTATGCGCCCCTCTAGGCTGGAAGCGCGGTCGTGCAAGTGTCCGTGAAGCATAAAAGAACCTTTCTGGGCGCGGTTGTGCTCCTCTACAGGATAGTGAAACATACAGATGCTCATACCCGCTTTGCCGTCCTTTATCGCGCCCGCACCGCCGTCAAAATTTAGCTCCTTGTAGTGCAGGATATCGCTAAAAATAGGATTTCCGTCGTCTTTTAGCTCGCGTAGCAGCGCTTCTTTGTTTTGGCTAATGAGCGTATCGTGGTTGCCTAAAATCAGCACATGCGAGCCGTTTAGTCTACGTGCGACGCTTTTTAGATCCTTTAATTTATTACAAAATGCAAAATCGCCCAGATCATAAACCGTATCCTCAGGCCCCACTACGGCATTCCAGAGCGCTATGAGCTTTTCGTTCATCTCGTTTACGTCGTTAAAAGCCCTAAATTTAGGGCAGTATTTCATGATATTGGCGTGATAAAAATGCAAATCGGAGGTAAAAAATATCATCATTTTTCCTTTAAGCTTTAATCGCCGCATCGAATTTACGCTTTACGTAAATTTACGCGGTGCCAAATATTCGCACGATAATCGTTAAACTTTTTCTAAAAATTCTTTTATAAAGCCTAGCTTGCCCTGCTCGTCAAGGGATCTGAATTCTCGCTCATTTGCTTTGATGTGATCAACCAATGGGTGAAATTCCTCATCGAGCTTGGTTTTATCCAGTTTGCCGGAAAGCGCCTCGTTTTTACTGCGAGCGAAAAATTTATTCACGAGATAATAAGGCGTTTTCATCTTAAAACAAAAATCGTTTTGGCTCGGGATATACACCATAAAGCCCTCGAATTTCGCCTCTTTGACTATATTTTTAAGCTCCGCAAAGCTCGTTTTTAGATACTGCTCGTCCTCTTTATAAAAAGGTCTTTTTAGCGCACCAGCGGTGCTTGCTGCGATCTTATCCAGCTCAAATTCGCTCTCTTGCGCGCCGGTTTTAACGTCGATAAGTCCGATAAAAGTCTCTCCAAGCTCCTCTTCTACGATGTGCGGGTCGCTCTCGTCGGTGATCTCAAATAAAAAAGTTTTATTTGGATAGCGTTTGAAAATCTCTTCAAATTTGCAGCAGTGCTCGCGCGCCATCTGTGCAAATCTACTATCGGTCGATCCTGTCGTGGAGTAGATGACGCGGCGGTTAAAGCTAGCGCCGCTTTCGTGGATATCTACGTAGGTGCAACACCCCAAAAAGCCGTTTACCTTTCGCACGGCAAGCACGGGCGTATCGTCTTTGATATCGATAGGATAAAGGCTTTTGCGCGAGGTAAATTCCGAGTAGTTATAGACCTTTTTAAACGGACGCACGATGATATTTAGATTCTCATCCATTATGAGCCCGCGCATCTCAAGCAATGCCTTATCCCAATCGGCTTTGAAAAAGACGCGTTTTGAGTATTTGTAGGTGCGAAGCTCGGGATAAAGCTCGCTTTGACGCGCACTCCAGAGCCTTTTATCCTGCGTGGCGGCGATATATTTTTTCGTTACGTAGGTGTTTTGCGCCGCATCAAAGGGCAGATCGCGCCTGTTTAGAGCCGCCGCGTCTTTAATCTTTTGCGCTACGCTTTGGCTCATAGGATTAACGGGCGGGATCAAAATTTCGCCCTCTATTTTGTTATTTGCGACCTTGATAAACATCGCTATCACGGTATCTTCATCGACGCCGTGCTCGGAGGCGAAGAAATTTTGCATTCTAAAGCACTCGAAAATAAATCCATTCTGGGCGGCTTGCTCTTTTAGGCTTAGCAGCTCTTTGGTGCGCGCACTCACGTTGCTAAGCACGATAATAACGTCTTTAGCTTTGTTTTCCAGGGCAAATTTATACGCCTGCTTTATCTCGCGGGCGACCTTGCGCTTCGCATCCTCCAAAAGCTTTGGCGACCAAGTATAAACCCCCGCCTCATCGGTTAAGAACATATCGTTTTCCAGATGATAAATTTGCGCCTGCGGATATTCGTTTTTAAATTCTTTAATTTTCTCTTTTGCGAAAGTCGTTTTACCAGAGCCCGCGTGTCCGCGAACGACTATAAATTTTCTCATTTTACCGCCTTAATTTTATGTGGCGATATTCTACCTAAAATTTTAGCGCCTTGGTATCAAGAAATATGGATTTTGGTAAAATTAAATTTACAGAGCCGATTTTTGCCACTTAGCTCGCGCAGTTTTGAGCGCGAATGAGGCGGCACGGCTTCGTATCTACGCAGGCTCGCCGCCGATGCGCGCTTTCGGGCACGAAATTGAGCGAGGATAAAATTTGTGGCGAGCCGCCCAGCGACTTAAATTTAAACCTCAAGGCATCAAATTCGTATGCCGTTCGTTTCGCAAGTTGTCTAAGCAGAGGCGGGATTAAGCGAGCGTATCCGCTGCGTCTAAGTCCCGTCTATGTCCAAGCCGTAGTAGGCGCAAATTTTATCAATTCGCCGTTTTATTATTTGCCGATTTCATACATATCGCAGGATTTTTGCCAAATTTCTTTAAACTCCGGCGATAGTTTTATAAGAGAGGCATTTTTTTGTTTTTACCGAGATCACAAGCTTTTTTATAATACTCGGTGGCCTTCTTTTTGTCGTTTGCGATATAGTAATTAAAATTTGCAAAGTTAGAGCAAGATAATAAGGAGTTTAGATCGCAGCCTTTTTTATAATAGACCGCCGCTTTTGTTATGTCCATTTTAACGCCTTTTCCTGCTTGATACATATCCGATAAAAGACCGCACGATAGTTCATGCCCTCCGTTGCAAGCTTTGTCGTAATAGAGGATCGCTTTTGATATGTCCTTTTGTATTTTCTCTCCGTCATTATATAAAGCCCCTAAAAATCCGCAGCTACCCACATCTCCATCGTTACATTTTTTTTTCAAGACGCTCGACTTCCTTTTGGGGATCATCCTGCATCCCCATATTGCTTAACATTATGCAGCCTACTTCATTGCCGTCGTTGCAAGTTTTTTGATAAAGTTCGATGGCTTTTTGGGGATTTTCTTCTAATATTTCGTTGCCTAACATTACGCAGCCCGTTCCATAACCGCCGTCGCAGGATTTTTGAAGCAGTTCGATTTTCTTCGTTCTATCTTCGTATCGTACGGCGGCGCTAGCGCAAGAGTCCATATTGCCGCCATCGCACTCCTTTTCGAATTTCTCAAGCTCGGACGCCGCAAATACAAAAGAGGCGATAAACGCCAACGCAAACAGTGATTTTTTCATTTCATATCCTTTCCGGGTAAAATTTGGTTAATTTTACCCCCCCCTTAGAAATTTATGAAATTCTCCATCTTTTTTATACAACGGCGCCTAAAAGAGGCGAAACAACATTTGATTTTAAAAATTTTTTCACAAAATACGTGAGGCAGCGATGTTTAAATTTGCATCCATAAAAGATAGCAGTGTGTGCGGTTTAAAATTTAATGATAGAAAATTCGCGCTTTGCCGAGGTGCTAAAAGTAAAATTTGACCGAATTTAGCCGCGCCGAGGCGCTTGATCGACGAAGGCGCCAAATTTGATAGACGTGTGATAAAAAGCGTATTATCCTCGCTATTTGATTTAAATTTAGCCCCGCAAAGGGGCTAAATTTACGTTTATTTCTCCCCTAGCGGCCAGTAGACGATCGGTTTGGCTCCGAGTCTTGCTTCGCCGTGATACATACCGAGCTTGTCTTTAGTCCATGCAAAGCCCGTGTGTCCGTGCTTGTCTATCGAGATGATGCCGCCGCTACCACCGAGAGCTTTGACCTGAGCTACCGCTTCTTCGGCTGCTTTTTGCACGTCTTGCGTTTTGTATTTATAAAGAGCCGAGACCTCGTGTGCGGCGTTTACGCGCATATAGATGTCGCCTGTGCCGGTGCAAGAAACCGCCACCGAGTCGTTGTCGGCGTAGGTTCCCGAGCCGATTATAGGGCTATCGCCGATGCGGCCGGTCATTTTATTGGTCATACCGCCGGTACTGGTCGCTGCGGCTAGGTTGCCGTTTTTATCCAGCGCGATCGCGCCTACGGTGCCAAGATACGGACGCTCGTGTAAATTTAGCGACGTCTTTTTCGCCTTTTCGCTATCAAGTAGCAGCTTTTGCTTCTCTTTGGCTTTTTGTAGCGCATCGTATCTAAACTGCGTGAAAAAATACTTCTGATCGACCATCTCTAGGCCGTTTTCTTTGGCGAGCTTGTCGGCTCCCTCGCCCGCAACTAGCGTATGCCACGTCTTATCCATCACGAGTCTGGCGCCTAGGATCGGGTTTTTGATATGCCTCGCCATCGCGACCGCGCCCGCTTTTTTGGTTGAGCCGTCCATGATCGAGGCATCAAGCTCGTTAAATCCGTCGGCGGTAAATACCGCGCCCTTGCCCGCGTTAAAATTCGGATCGTCCTCAAGCACCATTATTGCCGCAGTTACCGCATCCATCGCGCTGCCGCCCCGTTCAAGCACGGCCTGACCTGCTAAAAGCGCTTTTTTCATCGGCTCTTCGCGGATTTTAAATTCCTCCTTGGTTAGATCAAGCCCGCTGGTGCCGCCGTGAATGACGATAACCGGGGAAAATTTCTCCTGCGCATTCGCAGCCGTTAGCCCGAGCAGGACCAAACTCGCCGCCATAAAAACGGCCTTTGAGAGTGAAAAGTGCTTCATATCTCGCCCTTTCGAAAAAATTGCAGAATTTCTAAGAAATGATATAACTTTGCGCTTTTCATTTCGCTTAATCAAATGCGAATTCAGCCGGATATAAATCTAATACTTTGAGATTAGAATTAAGCTTTCGCTGTCAAATTTAACGCGACTCAATTTGTAGCACAATCTGATAGGTCGATTTAAATTTTATAAATTTGGGTTTGAGCGTTGGCAAAATTTAATTACTGCAGCTCGATAAATTTCAACCGCACGTCATAAAATTTTAGCGCGGTCGTATTTTAAACGGCGCTACCCAAGCAAGCAAACTCAAACACGCAACCGCTAGCAAAGCAGGCTTTAAATCAAAACGCCTCAAACTCGCCGTGCGCGATCATTTAGTGTTGCGTCGGAACCGACGCCAATATATTTTGACGGCTCAATCGCAGCTTTTTTCTCCGCGGCAAAGGCGCGCCAGGTCGTATTTTAGCAGCACCAAGCCAAGGCCTAGCAAGAAAAGGTCTTTAAAGATAAAGCCGTCGATCTTACCTAGCTGCGGCAGTAGGCTGAGCGTGCTCAGCGCCATGACGATCACGATGAGATCGCCCACGATGCCCGCCTTCGGCTTGAAAAAGCCCGCGATGAGCGAGAGATAGCCCACGGTCTCCACCACGCCCAAAAAGTAGCTCGCGCCGGCGTCCCCGAGCGCTGAGGGCAAAAACGAAAGCCACGTCTGCGAAAAGAGCGGCTTTAAAGCCTCCACTTCAAACTCAAACCACTTGTAGTTGCCCATCACGGCAAGCACGATGATAACGGAAAGTCTAGCGAATATAATATCCGCGTCGCCTGCGACAAATTTTTTACGATCTCCCTCATACGGCTCCTTTGTAAATTGTGTAGCGGTATGATAGCGAGCTTGCGTGTAGGCTACGTGAAGGGGCGAAATTTCAAATTCCAAATTCCTCGGCTTCACGAAATTCTGTCCCTCCACAAAATTTAGTGGCTCCACAAAATTTAAAATTCCATGCCGCGCGCCGTAAAATTTTAACGTGCGCATCGTATGATTTAACGTGCACGCCGTAAAATTTTAACGCGCATACAAAATTTCAAAATTCGCGCCTAAATTTAAGCTATAATCGCTTCAAATTTTAAGGAGCTGCAAATGCTAAAATCATATCCTCTTGCGATGCAGGGCGTGGAGTTTCGCGGGCACGGCGTGACGGGCATTTACGAGATGGGCGAGCGGATAGCCTTCGTCCATTTTGCTTTCGCGGCTCCTAGCGAACGAAATATCGCCGCAAAGCTAACGCCCGGCTACGTTCTGCTAGATACGTTTTCGCGCGATTTTAGCGAACATAAAAGATCGGTGCTCGCCTACGAGCAGCGCGAAATTTTCTCTGCCGCCTCCGCGCTGTGTTACCCGCAGGACGGTCATTTCGTGCTAAATACGAGATATTACGAGGGCTTCGTCGATTCGCCCGCAAAGCTCATCAAAATACAAGACGGTGAAATGAGCGAGCTTGGCGATGCTCCAACGCCCGTGAAGCAGATCTACAACGATGCGCGAACCTACGAGTTTGACGGCTTTGCCGTGCGGATGAGTTCACCCTTTATGATGGAGTGCATAGCTTCACAGGACGGATCAAATTTATGCGGCGCGGCGGCTGATTTGGGCGGCACGCTAAATTCTAGCGGCTCGGCGGGCGAGAATTTAAAAAATTCCTCCGAAAATGACGATGCGGCGGCTGTTTGCAAAGCGAGCAAAAGCGATAGGTGCGATGAAACCAGCGAGGCAAAAGATAAAATTTTAAAAGACGGCAAACAAACCCGCAAAAAAGCGGCAGCAAAAGGCAAAACGCTTTGGCGGCTGAAGCTCGGCGCGTATCTATATACGCCCGTTTGCCTGCGCGGCGGAGCACTGCATTTTGATGCGCAAGGTAAGCGGCAGGGTCGAGAGACGCTGTATTTCGGCACCGCGGGCAAGGGTGGGCACCTATACGCCGTGGACGCGGCAAGCGGCGAGGTGATCTTTAAGCTTGACACCGGCGGCACCGAGCGTTTCGCGTGGTGCGAGGATAAAATTTTACTCGCAGATCGCCGCGGCAAGCCCGTTTTGATTAGCGCGGGCGACGGCTCGATCTTAAAAGAGGTGGAATTCGGCAAGTTTCAATTCGGCTCGGATCAGATCATGCTCGCTAGCGGCGGGCGCCTCTACGCCGTGGCAAACGATGGAGCCGCGATGCACGCCGTCTGCGCGGATATTTAAATTGGACAGATTAAAATTCGGCTTGTAGTTGTAGATTAAATTTAAACGCAAGGCTTGAGGCGCCGAACATTTTGGATATGAAATTTACCTATTTAAGTCTCATGTTCGCTAGCCGCAGCACCCTTGCGAGTCGTATCCCATCCCATCTCTCGCCCATTCGGCAAATGCCAAAAACCGCAAATTCTTTGGTATAAAGCACGCCGTAGCTCACTTGCTAAGTAAAATTTATTCACCCGGCGCGTCTTTTCAAACTGAAATTCAAACCCCGTGCCTTAAAATTTAAAGCAGCCACGGCAAATTTCAAGGCGCGAAGTGGTGCGAGCTGCCGCGAAATTCCATCGAGCTTTGCGGCGTGCGCGGGCAAACCTCGGCGATGATATTGATCGAGACGCCCGCCTTAGCGGCAATCGCATAAATTTTAGGCAAAAACTTCGGCGCGAAGCTGAACAAAATCTCGTACTCCTCGCCGCTTTGCAGCGCAGCCTCGCTAGGGCGGGCGATCCAGCGCGCACCCACGCCGCTAGCCTCCAACAGGCGGGGCAAATCCTGCGCGAGCCCATCGCTAATGTCCATCGCCGCGCTGATGAACTTCGCCGCCTTGTAAAAAAACTTATCGCGCAAGACGGGCCTGACGAAGCGCGAATTCTTTGAAATTTTTGCGCGTAGATCCTCGCGCAAGCGATATGAGCCACTACCCGGCACAGGATTTTCGCCTGCAGAGCTTTGCGACGTAGAATTTTCGCATGCGAGGCTTTGCGCCGTATAATTCGCTGCGGATTTTTGCGCCATAAAATTTCCGATAGAATTTCCTACGCTCAAATTTTGCGTCGTAAAATTTTGCTCAAAAAACTCCGCGTCCCGATTTTGCGTCGCGGAGCCCTGCAAGTCGTCATACGAAGCGTGAGTATCTAAATTTTGTGTTATAGAGCCCTGCGACACGCTGCGCGCGGTGTAAGCATTCAAATCTTGCGTAGAATTTCCGTTATCAGGGCTCGGCGCAGAAATTTTGCCATCAAAGCTCTGCGTAGAAATTTCGTTGTCGAACTGCGTAGAAATTTTACCGGCAGAGTCGTCATAGCCGCCGCTTTGCAGCCCGCTATCTTGCGCCGTAGGGTTCTTGCGATCGTCTCCGCTCTGCGACACGGAATTTTCTACCGAAATTCCAGCGTCCAGGCTCTGCAGTTTAGCGTGCGTAGGTGAAATTTTATCGTCCGGGCTTCGCACCTCATCGCTTGGGCCTTGCAGCGACGAAATTTTATCGTTTCGGTTTTGCATCTGAGAGCTAGCGGGTAAAATTTCATCTCTTAAAAGCACCGCCAGATCGCGCCCGACGCCGCCTAGCTCGCCCGTATGCGCGATGAGATCGCCCACGCGCGCGCCGCTGCGAAACACGGGGCGCTTGCACTTGCCGATCAGGCTCACGCTAAGCGCGATGCGATCCGAGCCGATCGTGTCGCCGCCGATGATCCGTATGCCCCACTCGCGCGCCGTCTCGCTCACGCCCGCGCACAGCTCGTCGATCTCGCGCGTGCCGATCTCGCGCGGCAGCGCAAGCCCTAGCAGAGCGTATTTGGCGCGCGCATTGGTCGCGATCATATCCGAGATGTTTACAAGCATCGCCTTTGCGCCGATCTCGCGCAGGCTCAGCCAGCCGCGCCGAAAGTGCACGCCCTCGACGAAAAGGTCCTTGCAATACGCCCGCTCACCGATTACGGCGCAATCATCGCCATTAAGCTTCGATCTAAATTTCTCAAAAATATACCGCTCCTTATCCATGCGCCCTCCGTTAAATTAGCGTTACGCCGCAGCCGCGCGAAAGCTAAGAAGCCCGCATTTGCGGGCCTTTGTTTAAATTTCATCGCATACGCGCGGCAGGAGTTCTATGCTCCGCTTTGCAAGATTATAGCGTAAATTTAGATTTTCACCGCGCGAGTTTGGCTGCGGTTCAGTGCGGCTAGATAGCAAAATTGGAAATCGCGTGAGTTTTGAGACTTTGGTGTGGCTCGGTGCGAACGAGGCCCGCGATAAAACAGTACGAGTTTATTTCTTGCATGCACCCGCCTATGCACACTCGCTCAGATGACGGGTCTTTAAAGCGGCGAGCTTGAAATTTTAAAATTTAGCGCAGCCGCAACGAGATTAAATTTAAACGCTGCGTAAGCGTAGCAAAGATAGAATTTAGCACTAAATTTAAAGCCGTAATGCGGCACGCAAGCAAGGAGATAAAATGAGCGATACGAAACCGGACGAGCCACTACTAATCATAAAAAGGGCGAGGCGTTTTTACGGACCTTTTTATGCGGTAGTTAAAATTTTGCAATTTTATCTCGCCATTGTTTTTATAATGCTTGACAAGCCTTATGCGCCTATCGTAGGCTGGGTAATGCTGATCGGGCTTTTTTACGCAGAGATTATCCCGAATTGTTTTAAATTTATTGCATGTTACGATGATCACATAGTCGTGAAATATTTTTTCTGGGAAAGAGATATTCCGTTTGATCAAATCAAGTATTTTTGGATATTTACATATTTTTTAGGGCACAATAAATTTTTTATTAAACTCAAATTTAGCTTTAAAAATTTGGTACTAAATATTTGCTCGATATTTATACCGATGGATTATATAACAAAAGAAGATTTTGAAAAATTAAAAATTTTAATGAGTAACAAAAATATCGAATATAGGGATTTTATCTAAACCGAAGCAGTCTTAAAACTAAATACTCAATCGAGTCAAGCAGAATAAAATTTCGGGCGGCGCAAACCGCCCGAAACGTAGCCCGAGATACCGCGCTAAGCCTTACTGCTCGTAAAAGCCGCTCGGTTTGGAGATCGTGTCGATGTAGATGTTTTTGGTCTGGGTGTAGTGCTCCAGGATCATCTTGTGCGTTTCGCGACCGATGCCCGATTCTTTGTAGCCGCCAAACGGCGCGCCAGCGTGGATCTGGTTGTAGGTATTGACCCACACGCGACCCGTCTCAAGCAGGCGTGCGACCGTGAGCGCTTTTGCGATGTCGCGCGTAAATACGGCGCCGCCTAGTCCGTAGAGGCTGTCGTTTGCCATGCGGACGAGCTCGTCTTGATCTTTAAATTTAATCACGACGCCCACAGGACCGAAGATCTCCTCCTGCGCCACGCGCATGTCGTTGCGTACGTCCACGAGCAGCGTAGGCTCGACGAAAGCCTCTCCCGCGCTATGTCGCTTGCCGCCTACGGCGATCTTAGCGCCCTCTTCTACGCCGATTTTTACGTACTCTAAAATTTTATCGGCTTGCTTTTTGTTGATCTGGCATCCCATCTGGGTGTTTGGATCGAGCGGATCGCCCACCTTGATGCGCTTAAATTTCTCCACGAGCGCCGGTACGAATTTATCGTAGATGCCCTCCTGCACGAAGATCCTACTTCCCGCGCAGCAAACCTGGCCTTGGTTGAAAAGAATTCCCAGCTGCACGCCGTCGATCGCAACGTCGAAGTCGCAATCATCAAAGATGATGTTCGCGCTCTTGCCGCCAAGCTCAAGCGTAGCAGGGATGATCTTTTGCGCCGCGGCTAGCGCGATGCCTCTGCCGACCTCGGTCGAGCCCGTAAATGCGAGCTTATCGAGCCCTTTGTGAGTGCGGACGAACTCGCCTGCCTTGCTTCCCTTGCCGGTTACGACGTTGATGACGCCTTTTGGAAGCAGCGGCGCGATCAGGCGGATGAACTCCAAAATGCTAAGGCTGGTTTCGGAGCTTGGCTTAAACACGCACGTATCGCCCGCGGCAATCAGCGGAGCGAGCTTCCACGCGCCCATCAAAAACGGGAAATTCCACGGCACGATCTGTCCTACTACGCCGATCGGCTCGCGTAAAACGACGGATAGATAGCGCTCTTTTAGCATATTCGCGCTGCCCTCCTCGCCCAAAATCACGCCCGCAAAATAGCGGAAATGCTCGATCGACCACGCTACGTCGACCGCGCGCGTCTCGCGGATCGGCTTGCCATTGTCGATAGTCTCTACGGTGGCGATGAACTCGGCGTTTTGCTCTAGGACGTCGGCGATCTTATTTAGCAGCGCGCTGCGCTCATAAACGCTAGTGCGGCGGAAGCTCTCAAACGCCTTGCGGGCTGCGGCGACCGCTTTATCGACGTCCGCCTTGCTAGCATCTGCGATCTTTGAAATTTTCTCGCCGGTAGCGGGATTAAAAACGTCTAGGCTCGCGCCGCCTTCGGCACCCACAAACTCGCCGTCGATGAAAAGCTTATAGCTTGGTTGGATTGTAGCCATGCTTACTCCTTTGTGAAATATGACATTCGCTATTATATATCCGCGGCGGTTAATGCGGCATAAATTTCGGAGCGAAAATCGGTTAAAATTTTGTAGTGTGTAAATTTGAGAAGTACCGCGGCACCTGCGAAATTTTAAAATTTGATCTGCGTGCGTGACAGCGGAGGGTTTTAAGCAGCTTTAAAGCGGCGCAAAATTTAAGCCCTCGCGAGCGGCAAAATTTCAAAATGTAACGTTTATGAAACGAGAGCGGAAATTTGGCTACGATAAAATTTCAGAATTCGGCTTTGCTAAATTTTAAAATTCGGTTGCTTTGAAATTTTAAAATTTAGCTCCGTCGGAATTTTGAACTCGGCTTCGTTAAAATTTTGAAATTTTGTAAGGTAAAATTTTAGAAACATTTTGCGGAATAAATTTCTAAAACTATCTTTAGCAGAGCGGGTGAGCAGTTTAAATTTACGGCGCACGGCGATCGAGTCCGCACCCGCAGCCCGAAAGGAAGCCTCCGATAAAATTTTAAAATTTTGCGGGATTAAATTTCTAAAACATTTTTTGAGATGAAATTTCTACAACTATCTTTCGCGCAAACTTTGCAAGCCTCCTAAAGCTCGCCCGTAAAACTCGCTTGGACACGGACGACATCCGAGCAAGACGAAAGTGCGGCGCCGAAAGACGGCATTACAATTAATCTCAGGCGTTTCGTAAAAGCATATACAGGCGGTGTAACCCGCCCTACTCGCAGCCCTCGGGCGCAGCGGGCGTAACTACTCTGGTTCGCAGCCTAAATCTCGTGCACACAGTTTCAGACGCAGAAGCCTAACCACTCTAGCGCGCAGTCGGACGTAGGAGGATAGCTATTCGCCGCGGCTCGTACACAACTTAGACTCATAAGCGAATCGCCCGCGCCGCAATTTAAACACAGTGATTCAACCGCTCGCGCTGCGGCTCGCGGTTCGTTTGAGCAAGAAATTAAACTATATGTGCAAAGTTTCTGTCGCGGCAAAAACCATACTCGAGCTTTTCTAGCCGAGAGATCAAATCGCTTAAAATTTTAAAATTTAGGCTCGAAAAAGGTCTCTTCGTGGATATTGGCAAAGGCGGCTTGCAGGCTGATAAAAAACCTCGGATGGGCCTTTTCGTACTGCGCCAAAAGCTCCTTCGTAGCGGCGCGTGCGGTAGGCTCCTTGCCGCCGTATTGCCTCGCGGGGCAAACCTCCTCCTCGCGCATGATCGGAAGCTCGTTATCTCTGGCGCAGGCGGCGATTTGGCGCTCGCGCGTGAGAATGAACGGGCGGATGATCACAAGCCCGTTTTCGGCGACGTAGCGCGGAGCGAGGGTGCGCAGCGCGCCGTTGAAGGTGAAATTCATAAAAAAGCTTTCCGCGGCGTCGTCGAGGTGGTGGGCGATGGCGATCTTATTAAAGCCGTGTTCAAGCGCGTAGGAGTAGATGTATCCGCGCCTCATACGCGAGCAAAAGCTGCAAAACGTGGTGTTTGCGCGGATTTTTTCCTTGCCAAATTCAAAAATTTTAGTATCGATTATCTCGTAGGGGATCTCGTGCTCTTTAAAATGGGCGCTTATCTCGCGCAGGTCCTCGCCGATACCGTAGGTGACGGTAACGGCTTGAAACTCCCAATCTAGCGGACTTACGCTTTGGAAATGCTTCAGCACGTGCGCCAAGCTCATGCTGTCCTTACCGCCGCTAAGAGCTAGTAAAATTTTATCGCCGCGCTCAAACATCTTGTATTTGGCGTTGGTTTGTCCGACCTGTCGCAGTAACTTTTTGGAGAGGTTTATCATAACCTTTCGATCATTTTTAGGACGAAATTTGCGCTCGTTTGCGCGCTTTTTACCATAAACTCGTCAAAGTCAAACTCGGCTTTGTGTCCCGCCTCATCGCTTATCGCGCGCAGCACGCAAAACGGCACGCCTAGCGCGTCGCACACCTGCGCCACGCTCGCTCCCTCCATCTCGACCGCGCTCGCGTCAAACGTCCGCTCGATCCAGCTCTTGCGCTCCTCACCGCTTACGAACTGATCGCCGCTAGCTATGACGCCTGATTTTAGCGTGATGCCTAGCTGCTCGGCGACGCTTTGCGCGATAGAATTTAGCTTCGCATCGGTTTGGACTGAAATTTTACTTCCCGGCACGAATCCGTGCGGATGCCCAAACGCCGTGATATCCAGATCGTGCTGCACGAGCGCGGTAGCGTATAAAATTTCGCCGATCTTAATGCCGCGCTTCAAAGCCCCCGCGACGCCCGTAAAAATGAGCGCGCGCGCGCCGAATTTCTCGATCATAACCGTAGCGGTCAGGGCAGAATTTACCTTACCGATCTTCGAATACGCGATCACGAGATCGTGGCCGTTAAGCTTAGCGGCGTAGAATTTATTATTCGCGTGCTCCACGGCCTCCACGCTCACACTCCGCTCGCGCAGCGCAGACAGTAGTGGCTCGATCTCTTCGGGCATAGCACCCAAGATCGCTACTTTCATCCGTTCTCCTTTGCAAATTTCAGGAACTCATCTAAGCTCGCAAGATCCGTGATGCTGAAGGTCGGCTTCTGCGTGATCTTTTTGTTTATACCTTTTAAAACCGCCGCGCCGAACTCGACGAAGCAGTCCGTCTCGCTCTCATAATTTTTGATGCTTTGCTTGTAAAGCACGGGACCGATAAGCTGGGCTTTAAGCAGCTCCAACGCTTCGGATTTCGCCCTGTATGTTCGCGCCGTGGCATTAGCAACGACGGGGGCGAAGCTCTCTTTTAGCGCGGGGCGTAAAAATTCCAAAAGCTCGTCGCTGGCACTCCCTAGCATCGGGCAGTGGCTTGCGACGCTCATATTCAGTAGCATCGCGCGCTTTGCACCCGCAGCCTTAAACTCGCTCTCAAGCGATGCGAGATCATCTTTTTTGCCAGCGACTACGATCTGCCCGTCGCAGTTATAATTCGCCGCCCACACCTGCTTACCGGCACTTCTCGCATTCGCGCAAATTTTCTCGACCGCCTCGTCGGCAAGAGCCAAGATCACCATCATTCCGGCGCCTTTGCCCTCGCAGGCGCTCTGCATGAGCCTGCCGCGAATATTTACTAATTTTAGCATCCGCTTTGGTTCTATGCCTCCCGCAGCGCTTAGCGCGCTAAACTCACCCAGCGAATGTCCGAGCAAAAACTGCGGAGCGGTGTTAAGCTCTTCTTGATCCAGCCTTTCTTGCAACGCCGCAAGCGCCATCATGGAATTTAATGCAATCGCAGGCTGCGTAAATTCCGAAATGTCAAGCTTGTCGTTAGGCTCAAACAGTAAATTTTTAAAATCGATGCCCGTAAAGTCTGAAGCCTCATCCAAAAGCGCGCACGCAGATGCGGAGTTTTCGTAAAACTCCCTGCCCATGCCTACGCTTTGGCTGCCCTGTCCGGGGAAGATAAAAGCAAATTTCATAAAAAATCCTAATGCTCGTGGTGGTGCCCACCGCAGCACTCGTGATCTTTTCCGTGATCGTGACCCCCGCAGCATTCATGACCGTCTGCATGCCCATGGCCTCCGCAGCACTCGTGATCCTCTGCGCGATCGTGTCCGTGCCCGCCGCAGCACTCGTGCCCCTCGTGATGATGGTTGTGTCCGCAGCCGCAGCTGTGCGCACCCTCCGGCTGTCCGGTAAGAATTTCGTCCGCCGTCGCTTCGCGGTTCTCGACGATTTTTATATTAAATTCCAGCTCCTTGCCCGCAAACGGGTGATTAAAGTCGATAGTGACGTCCTGCTCGCCGACAGCTTTGACGCTCACGCGGGTAGTCGCGCCGTCCTCCGCCTGTCCGAAAAGCTCCATACCGACGACCAGATCGATGCCCGCAAACTGCTCTTTAGGTAGGATCTGCACGGCGTCCTGCTTATACTCGCCGACCCCGTCGCTCGGGCTTATGCGAACCGTTTTGCTCTCGCCCGCTTGTAGATTTAAAATTTCATCTTCCAGCTTTTGGATGATTTGATCCTTGCCGCTAAGAAAGGCAATCGGGTCAGAGTTTAAATTTGACTCTAAAATTTCGCCGGTTTTGCCGTCTTTTAGCTCATAATGCATCTTTATAACTCGGTTGTTAGCCATAGTTTTTCTCCTGTTTAAAATTTTATTTTTGATTTTGTATTTAAATTTAGGTTATCTAGTGGGTGCGGCTTTAGCTTCTTTGGAGTCCGGGTATGAAACCTTTAACGCTTTGTAGAATTTATTTGCGCTGTCTTTATCACCGATCTTATCGAAGCTGATCGCGGTGTGATAGAGGAGCTTTGGGGTGTAGTCTTGGCTCTCGTTGTGCGAGATGCTCTTTTTATAATAGTTTATCGCTTCTGCGTATGAGCCGGAAAAATATGAAATTTCGCCCAGCATGTAATTTGCCTTAGCGGGCTTATAGTTCTTAGATACTAAATAATTATAGCGCTCTTTTGCGCCGGAATAGTCTTTTTTAGCATATAAAGCATCGGCCTCTTTCAACACCGAAGCCTGATCTTTTGATTTAAAATCGGAATCTGTTTTTGTGCTAGCGGGAGCCGGAGCAGTGCCTGCGTCTAATTCAGCGTTTTTTTTTACGCTACCGCCGCTGCCTAATTTTTTATTGATTTCAGCAATTTGGGCTTTTATAGTAGCGATGTCTCGTTTCATCTGATCTAGCTCTCTGTTACCTTGGCTTTTGCCCGTAGTACGAATTTCTAGATCCGCTACCCTGTTTTCCAGGTTCGAAATTTTAGAATTTGTTCCTTCAAGGACGCTTCGCAAACCTTCGACACTCTCGCGTGTATTATCTACACTAGTTTGCATCTCGCTTATACGCTTGCGGTTATCGCGCAATACTTGTTCGTTTTCGGTTAGTCCATAAGAGCTACCTGAATCAATATTGCCAGCATCAAATGCAGAAGTTTCTGCATTTAAAAAAGTGGCGACTCCACAAAGAGCCGCCACCGTGAAATTTTTAAATTTCAAATTAGAATCCAACTTTGAATTCGTCGCGTCTGTTTTGAGCGTCGCACTCTTTAGAATGCTCTGTGCAAGCCATATTGCTCTCGCCGTAGCTTACTACGGAAATTCTGCTCTCATTTACGCCCTGAGCAACCAATGCGTCTTTAGCTGCAGTAGCTCTCTTTAGACCAAGAGCATAGTTGTACTCATCAGAACCCCACTCATCGCAGTTACCCTCAACTTTAACAGTTAGAGACTCTGCGCCTGCTTGATTGAATAGAGCTGCGTTATTATTGATTGTGCCTTGCTGATCGGCTCTAATATTAAATTTATCAAAGTCGAAATAAACAGTGCCAACTTCACTTTGGATCTGAGATGCCAAAGCAGCTAGTCTATCTGCATCACTTGTGCTTGTAGTATCGGCCTCTGGGGTCTTTTTAGAACAACCGCTCAATAATAGAGCAGCAACTGCTATCGAAGATAAAACTAAATGTTTCATTTTCTATCCTTTCAAAAAAAATTGAAGTTATTATATCACGAGATTTTTTAATATTTTACCAATCAACAGACTGAATTTTACCCACTCTTAACGGAAATTGAAAACTTTTATTCTCGTTAACTCTGATAATACCTACCGAGCTTCCGCCGCCGTCTTGCTTGATAAACATAATGCTGCCGCCATCGCTAGAAAATCTAGGAAACATATTTTTGCCACTAGCCGTTAACTGGCGAATCATATCGGTTTGAGTAGAGATTAAATATATATTAAATCCGCCCCCGCCGTCGCGACTAGAGTAAGTAACGTAATTGCCATTTGTGCTAATGGAGTTGTTATTTTTGCCGTGATAGACGAGCTGCTGAACGTTGCCGCCGTTTATGCTAGTGGCAAATACGTTTGGATAACCCAGACGATCGCTCACAAAAGCCACGCGCGAATCGCCGTCGATAAAATTTCCATTTACATCAATGCCAGCGTAATCGGTAATTTGCTTAGCGCTGCCCGAGGCTATATCATACAAATAAATATCGGGTTGATCTTTAGGCGCATTGGTAATTAGAAGCTTTCTGCCGTCGGCACTTACATCCGAAGCTATTGTCATGCCGTGACCGGTAAAAATTTTACTCTTGCTGCCGTTGGATAGATTAAATTTATAGATAGCGGGCGTATTTTTATTGACATAGTAGGTATAATAAAATTCGTTCTGCGCTGCGCTTGCCCATTTAGGGAAGATATTTAATCCGCCGCGAAGCACAACCTGCTGGTAAGTAAGCGTATAGTCAGCCACCATGATCTCGCTCTCACGCGTCGAAGTGTAGCGAGAGAGCAAAATCATCTCCTTCATCCAATCGACGTTTGAGTACCCTAGCTGCTTGACGATCTCAGATACCGCCATGTGTGCCAAAAACGGATACTTTTCGGCATTTGAAAGCGTAAAGCTCTTCTCGTACATCACCCTGCCGCTGTTCGCTTCAAGTACTTTGGCTTTTAGGCTCATCGGCGAGCTTTTATCACTTACCGCGTAGCGCACGATCAGAGCGGCACCGCTAGAGCCTAGATTATCGGAAGCGCCCGCATCATAGCTGCTTTGTAGATACTCGTCGCTGACTTCAAAAGTCGCACCGACCTTTAGATCACCCACCATAAGTTTAAAGAATTTGTTGCCAAATTCTGAATTTGCAAGGTTCGATGCATCCTGAACAACGATTTTAGGTAGATTTACCCCTTCGTTTACGATAGACATAGTCGCATCTGCCGCGAAAATGCTACTACAAAATGCAAGAATCAAAAGTAGTTTCTTCATCTTTTCTCCTTAAATTTAATTTGATTTCGCAATCTCGGTTAATCTTATATTAAGTTTATGAAGTTTATTATCCGGGGATTTTGAAAAATTTTGCTCCGAAAGCCCCTTTAAAAATCTGTCAAGCTTTTGGTTAAATTTTATATCGCGACCTAACTCGATAATTTTATAACCCACCACTCGTCCGTCCGCGCCGAAAGTAACCTCGACCGCTGCGTCATCGTTAGTGGTAGCATCTTGTTTTAGCCACAGATATTCTAGCTTCTTTACAATATCTCCATAATAAGCCCTAAATTCTTTAGAATTTTGAATTTCAGTGTTTAAATTTGAAGAGGTAGAATTTTTAGCAGAATCCACATCTTCTGCAAAAAGCATACAGCAAAAGGCAAAAATACAAAAAAGTCTCTTCACTTTTTTTCCTTACAAATTCTAATTTGTCTTCATCACGTCGGACATCCTAGTCTCGATCTCATGCGACGCTCCGTCCGGAGACTTCGGGAAAGTCTGAGTCGATAGATTATCCAAGAAATCCCGCAGCTTTTGATTAAATTCCGTCTCTCGCCCGAGCTCGATGATTTTATAATCCACGACCCGTCCATCTGCACCGAAAGTTATACTAATCTTCGCATCGTCTTTCGCAGTCACTACGTAGCGGCTCCATAGAACCTGAAGCCTCTTTTCTATAGCGCCGAGGTAGGCGTTAAATTCTCCCGTCCTTTGAGTCCTGCCGCCAAGCTTATCGGATTTGACGACAGCATTTTTAGATGCCGCTTTATCCTTAGCACTAGAGGTGGCGGTTTCTTTATCGGACTTTTTATTGCTCTGAACCGCATCGCTAGCTTTGGCGCTCTCCTCAAGCTTCTTATTGTCCTTAGTCGTATCCGAAAAAAGATCGCTCAAGCTCGGTTTTTCCTCTTTTTTTGGCTCCGGCTTAGCTTCCTCTTTTTTCTCTACTACTTTTTCGGAAGGTTTATCTTCCAACTTAGGCTCTGGCTCCTCTTTTTTGGGCTCGGCCTTAGGCTCGTCCTTTTTAGGTTCCGGCTTCGGCTCTTCCTTCGGCTTTTCGGGCTCTTTCGGCTTCGCCTGCACCGGAGGTGGCGGAACTACTTGCGCCGTAGTCTTAATTTTATCCTCCGGCACATCCTTCACATTCTTATTTTCAAACTCGCCTTGCTTTGTTTCTTTAGCGATTTCAGGCGCGGACGGAAGTTTATCATCTATTTCGAAATCAAAAGTAACATCCATATAATCGTTGGGATTGTCGGTATATTTTTTAAATTTTTCCTGCGGCTTTGAAATTTGATATAAAAGAACAAAAATCACCAGCAGATAGGCAAAAAGGGCAATTAAAAACGATTTAAAATTATCGTATTTAACCCCCGTAAAATTTGAATAATTAGCCATTTGTTTGAAGCGCGACTTTAGTAAAACCCGCTTGCTTTAAGCTCTTTAAGACAAACATTACATCGTCGTAAACGAGTCTTTTATCGGCTTGGATATAGACGGGTTTTTCCAAGCTATACTTGCCGGTGCCTTTAAGCAGTACGAGATTATCCGGGAATTCAGCTAGGCTCATCGAGCTTTTGTCGATATAAACCTTGCGATCTTCGCCGATACGCACAAGCAAGAATTCCGCGGTATTTTCCGAAACCTGTGCTTTTGAGCCGCTAGGCAGTTCGATCTTTTCATCGTAGATAATCGCCGTTTGCGCGACCATTAAAATCGCTAGCAAAACAAGCATAATATCGACGAGCGGAGTGATATTTAACTCTGGATTTTCGTCGAAATTATACATTAAATAGCTTTTCCAGTGTTTGCTTTAAATAGCAAAATATCCGCTGTACGATTTATAATGCTCATAACTTCGTATGCTTTGCGTTTTATAAGTAAGCTAAAGGTGTATGCGGGGATCGCTACAAAAATTCCACATCCTGTGGCAACTAGCGCCTCACTGATCGCAGGAGCGATAGTATCGATGCCGGAATTTCCGCCACCGAGCTTGGAAAATGTGTGAAGTATACTAACGACCGTACCAAATAGCCCGATAAACGGCGAAGTGGAGGCGACGATAGATAGCCAAGTAAGTCCGCTAGTGGAGTCGCGTTCGGCTTTGCCTTTATAAATTTCCAGGGCTTCTTTTGAAATTTTATCGGTATTTACTTTTTGAAAAATAGAGCCCGAAAGCGAAATCCTACCACCCATCAGCAAGGATTCGAGTGCCTTTGCTTCGCGGTGTTGCCACGCACTAAGCCCTACAAATCTGGAGATCAAAATCGTAAAAGTGACGATAAAATAGACGGATAACCAAGAAAGCACGAATATCGTAATAAACGTGCTTCTCGTAAAATAACTTAAAATTAGATCTAGCATATTTAACTTTGCCTTGCGAATTCGTCGACTCTAGCCATAATCGCTGCAGAATTTGCCGCATCGGAGCTAATGGACGCAAGCATATCTTTGGCGCGCTGCAAAGACTTCGCTACGGCGCTTTCGCTATCGCCTCCGATAGCTACGGCTTGAGTGGCTAGGATAGTAGTTTTTTCTTCGGTAACTTCCAAAAATCCGTCGTTTACCAAAACAAGCTGCTTTTTGCCGTCTTTATCTACGATCTCAACGACTCCGCCTTCGCTTTTGTCTTTAAGTCCCGTTAGCAAGCTCGCATGCCCTGGCAAAATACCCATTTCGCCAGTAATGCCGGGGAGCTGGACGGATTTGACCTCACCCGAAAAGACCATCCCTTCGGGCGTAACGATATCTAAAAGCAAAAATTCTTTCATCTTAAAATTCCTATGCTTTCATCTTTTCAGCTTTTGCTACTACCTCGTCGATATTTCCCACCATATAAAAGGCATTCTCCGGCAGATCGTCGTATTTACCCTCTAAAATTCCCTTAAAGCCAGCGATAGTTTCCTCTAGCGAGATATATTTGCCCGGACTTCCGGTAAATACCTCGGCTACGAAAAACGGCTGAGATAGATAGCGCTCGATCTTTCTAGCGCGCTCGACTACGAGCTTATCCTCTTCGCTAAGCTCGTCCATACCCAAAATCGCGATAATGTCTTGCAAATCTTTGTATTTTTGAAGCACTGCCTGGACGCCGCGAGCGACCTTGTAATGCTCCTCGCCGATAATTTGCGGATCAAGCATTCTTGAGGTCGAATCAAGCGGATCGACGGCAGGATAAATTCCTTTCTCAGCGATCGCTCTGTTTAAAACGGTCGTCGCATCAAGGTGCGCGAAAACGGTCGCAGGAGCCGGGTCGGTAAGGTCGTCCGCAGGCACATAAACGGCCTGAACGGAGGTGATGGAGCCCTTCTTGGTCGAAGTGATGCGCTCTTGTAATTTACCCATTTCGCTAGCAAGCGTAGGCTGATAGCCGACCGCAGATGGAATTCGTCCTAAAAGCGCGGACATCTCCGAACCCGACTGCGAGAAGCGGAAGATATTGTCAATAAACATCAAAACGTCAAGCCCAAGCTCGTCGCGGAAATACTCAGCCATCGTAAGGCCGGTTAGCGCGATACGGTTTCTCGCTCCCGGCGGTTCGTTCATCTGACCGTAGGTCAAGGCGACTTTATCCAAAACGCCCGATTCTTTCATCTCGTTATAAAGGTCGTTTCCCTCTCTCGTTCGCTCGCCGACACCCGCAAATACGGAGTAGCCACTGTGTTTGAAAGCGACGTTGTGGATTAGCTCCATAATGATGACGGTCTTGCCGACGCCAGCACCGCCAAATAGTCCTACCTTACCGCCCTTTGCGTAAGGGGCGAGCAGATCGACTACCTTAATGCCGGTTTCAAAAATTTCACTCTTCGTGCTTTGATTTTCAAAGCTAGGCGGATCTCTGTGGATCGACCAGCGGGTTTCAAATTTTTCATCCTCGCCCTCATCGATCAGATCGCCCGTGACGTTAAAAATTCTACCCAAGACCTTCTCGCCCACTGGCACCGTAATAGGCGCGCCGAGAGCGACTGCCTCGAGTCCTCGCTTTAGTCCGTCGCTCATATCCATAGCGATCGTGCGGACGCGGTTGTCTCCAAGGTGCGCGGCTACTTCGAGGACAAGCCTTCTGTGGCTTCCTTCTACGTCAAATTTAACCTCGATAGCTTCGTTGATTTTCGGTAAATAGTCCTTAAAATCGACATCGACTACGGGACCCATTACCTGGGAAATTATTCCTTTCATCCATTCTCCTTTCACTTCATTGATTCCACGCCGCTTATGATCTCGATAAGCTCGGTCGTGATAGAGCCTTGTCTGGCTTTATTGTATGCTAAATTTAGCTGCGATACGCGCTCTTTAGCGTTGTTGGTTGCATTTTCCATAGCGTTCATTCTAGAGCAGTGCTCCGCGGCCAAAGAATCGATCAGCGCGTAATACATGCTGTAGCTAAGATAGCTCTGGATTAAATTTAACATCAATGTTTCTTCATCCTCAGGACTTTCAACTTCTACTTCCAATGTAGATGTTTTTAAAGCATCCTCATTAATCGCAGGCTCACCGATTGGCACCAACGTATTTACCCGCATCTCTTGGGTAATCATATTCAAATAGCCGTTATGGATAAGTATGACTTCATCGGTTTTGCCTTCGTTAAAATCCTTAACTGCGGCTTGGACGATTTCGTTAGCTTTCTCGGACGATGGAGATGAGCTCACGCCGATATATCGCTCCAAAAGCTCAATGCCTTGAAAATCAAAATACTCTATTCCTTTTTTGCCGACGGCGCGAAGGCGAACCTTGATCTTTTTCGCCTTAAGCTCCTCGATCAAAGCTTTGATCTTTTTGATGGTATTGATATTAAAACCACCACAAAGCCCTTTATCTGCGGTGATAAACAGCAGATCAACTACCTTTACCTCTCGAGTGGTATCAAAAATTCTAAGTTTTTCGTCGTTGCCTGAATTATTGCCTACGTAATTTTTAACGCGCGCAGAAATTTCACCCAAGACCTCGTTAATCTTCACCGCATAAGCTCGCGAGCGCATCGCCGCTTCTTTGGTGTTTTTGAGCTTGACGTTGGAGACCAGCTTCATAGCTTTGGTGGTCTTCTCCGTATTTTTAACGCTCTTGATCTGTAGCTTTATATCTTTTAAATTTGCCATAATTTAGCCCTTTTAAGCGGCAAAGGTCGCTTTAAAGTCATTTAGAGCCTTGATTAAATTTTCTTCCAAATCCTTCTCGATGGTCTTTTTACTTCTAATTTCTTCAAAAATTTCAGGATATTTTGCCTCGATATACGGATAGAGCTCAGCTTCGAATTTACCAATTGAGCTCGTAGGCACGTCGTCTAAAAATCCGCGGCTTCCTGCAAAGATTATGACCACTTGATTTTCGACCGGAAGCGGCGAATAAGGAGGCTGTTTTAAAATTTCGACCATTCTTTGTCCGCGATCCAGCTGCTTACGGCTGCTCTCGTCCAAATCGCTCGCAAACTGCGCAAACGCCTGAAGCTCACGGTATTGAGCTAGATCTAGGCGCAAGGTTCCCGAGACCTTTTTGATCGCTTTAATCTGCGCGGAACCGCCGACGCGGCTAACCGAAAGACCTACGTTGATCGCAGGACGAATTCCTGAGTTAAATAGACCAGATTCTAGGAAAATTTGACCGTCGGTGATAGAGATGACATTTGTAGGGATATACGCCGAAACGTCGCCTGCCTGCGTCTCGATAATAGGAAGCGCCGTTAGGCTGCCTGCACCGAGTGCATCGCTTAGTTTGCTAGCGCGCTCAAGCAAACGAGAGTGTAGGTAAAATACGTCGCCAGGATACGCCTCGCGTCCCGGCGGACGACGCAAGATAAGCGACATCTCGCGGTACGCAACCGCGTGTTTGCTAAGATCGTCATAGATGATAAGCGCGTGGCGGGAGTTATCTCTGAAATACTCGCCCATGGTGCAGCCCGAATACGGAGCCAAATACTGAAGCGCAGCCGCCTCGCTAGCACCCGCCGCAACTACGATCGTATAATCCATCGCGCCGTACTCTTCAAGCTTTTTAACGACTTGTGCGACGGTGGATTGTTTCTGACCGATTGCTACATATATGCAGATGACGTCTTGACCCTTTTGATTGATGATGGTATCAACAGCAACGGTGGTTTTTCCTGTTTGGCGGTCGCCGATGATGAGCTCGCGCTGTCCGCGACCGATCGGCACTAGCGCGTCGATCGCCTTAAGGCCGGTTTGAAGTGGCTCGTGAACGGATTTACGAGCCATGATGCCTTTAGCCTTTTCTTCGACAAATCTAGTATCGCTGGTCTCTATCGCGCCTTTGCCGTCAATCGGTTCGCCTAGAGCGTTTACCACGCGACCTATTAGGGCATCACCTACCGGAACGCGCAAAAGCTTACCCAGTCTTTTAACGCTACTACTTTCGTTAATACCGCTAGTATCGCCTAAAATAACGATGCCGACACTGCTCTCCTCTAAATTTAACGCGATACCACGAGCTCCGTTTTCGAATTCGACCATCTCGTTAGCCATTACGTTTTTTAAGCCGTAAACATTAGCAACACCGTCTGCGACCGAAACGACTTTGCCGGTTTCTTCGATATCAACGCTAAGATCGAAATTTTCGATTCGCTCTTTGATTATGCTACTGATTTCGTCTGCCTTAATTTTCGCACCCACGCTTTACTCCTTTAAATTGCTTTTAAAATATATTCGCTCATTTTTTGTTTCAATCTATCAACTGAAAAACTAATCTCAAATCCAAGATCCTCGACTTCGATCTTAATACCCTCAAGCTCGCTTTTAACAGGTTGCAGAGTAATATCTGCATTAAATTTCTTTGAAATTTTAGTCTCTAGCTCTTTTATTTTCGCGGCGTCTATTTCGGTAGCGGAATAAATTTTACCTAAGTATTTATTATCCAGCGCCGCAATATTCTTGCGCAGTTCCTCAACTATCTGCGGGATTAGCGCAATACGCCTATTCTTAGCTAAAAGTTTAATAAAATTTACGATTTTTTCGCTTGGATTTTTTATAAACGACGCAATAAGTTCCACTTTGGATTCCTCTTTTAGCGTCGGAGATTTCACAATATCTTGGAATTTTGGAATTCTAAATGCGCTCGCGACGCTCTCGAGCGTCTGCAAAACAGAGCCTAGTTCATCTTTTTTATAGCTCAGCATCAGGGCGTTTACATATCTTTTTGAGGTGTTATTTATCATCATCCGACCTTTTTCTCTACGATTTTAACCAGTTTGTCTTGACCGAATTTAATGTCATCCGATGCAAAAACGTCATCCAGTATCTCGCTTACGACCTCTTTTTTGATCTTGCGCGCCTCAAAGCTCTTCTGCTCATCGAAAGATTTTTGCAAATTCGCAATCTCTTGCTCGGTCGCATTTTTTATCTTTTCGGCGGCGAACACGATCTCTTTTTTAGCAGTTTCAATTAAAGCTGCGCCTTGAACCTTAGCATCTTGCAAATCTTTTTTAGCTTGTTCCTTGCGAGCTGCAGACTCTTTTAAAATTTTTTGATTAGCCTCAAGTCTAGATGCGATGCCGTTGATTCTACCTTGATATGCTGCTTTTGCGGGACCTTTTAAAAGATAAAACAAAATTCCGAAAAACAAAATGAAATTTATGCTTCGCCACAGCACGTCGTAGTCTTTGACCCCATCGTGCCCACCGCTTGCTAAAACAAGCGCGGGAATTATAAATAAAAATAGATATTTTTTCATACTGAAATCCTCATACTTTAGCCACAGCGCTACTTAGAGCATTTTTAAATTCCGGAATTTTGGCTTGCAAATCATTTTTTAGGTTGCGCTTTTGCTCATCCAAACCGCCTAAGAATTGATCAAAATCCTCCTCCATCGCGGCTTTTTTCTCGGCTATTTCTCTAGCGGCAGCCTGCTTCGCACTATCCATCGCCTCTTGCTTTATTTTAACAGCTTGCAACTTCGCAGCATCCATGATCCTTACGATCTCTGCTTTATCGGCATCTGCATCCTGTGCGTTTTTCATCGCATTTGCCTCATCTTCTTTAATAATAGCTTCTCGCTTTTCCATATGCAAAAGTAGCGGTCTATAAAGCTTGATATTTAAGAAGTAAATCAAAGCTAAAAATACGACGATGGTCGTTATCATGGCGGTCAAACTTACGTCTAGCATCGCACCTCCTCTAGGTTAGTTTTAAACAAAATGCGTATTTTACAATATGAAAAATTAAAATACACTATAAAAAATCATCCGATTTTCTTTAAAAACTCGGAAATTTGTAAAATTTCGCTAAATTCGATCGAAATTTTACGCTCTTTGATACTTATTTTACCAAATTGATCAAGCTTGGCCTTTAGCTTTAAAAGCTCAGGCTTGAAGCTTTGAAATTCCACGCCAAACTTTTTCTCTTTCGGAACGGTTTTATCTTTGAGCTTTTTTACTAAATTTTCGGTATCTCTTACGCTTAGGCGCTGTCCTAAAATGGTATTTAGAGCTAAAATTTGATCCTCTTTTTCGAGTCCAACCATTATCTTGGCGTGCCCTTGCGAAATTTTATCTGCGCTTATGGCGTCTTGCACTTCGGAGCATAAATTTAAAAGCCTTAGCGTATTGGTAATCTGCGTGCGGGACTTTTTGATGATGTCGGCTAACTCCTCTTGCGTAATCATGTATTCGCCGATGAGCTCCTTATAGGACTTAGCAAGCTCGATAGGATTTAGATCCTCGCGCTGGATATTTTCGATGAGGGCAAGCTCTCTTAAATTTTGAGATTTTATGTCCGCGACTACGGCTTTGATTTTACTCTCGCCCAAAAGCTTCGTCGCTCTTAGGCGTCGTTCGCCGGCGATAAGGACGTAAGAATCATCTTTTTGAATAACGATGATAGGCTGAATAAGCCCGTGACGGGCGATGCTTTCGCTCAGCTGCCTAAGTGCCTCCTCATCGAAGCTTTGACGCGGTTGATATGGATTTGGCTCGATTTTATCGACATCGATTTCGATAACTAAACTATCTGCATTTCCGCTTTCTAGCTCCCTGTTATAGGAGCTTTCTACGTCATCTAAAATAGCACCGAGCCCGCGCCCGAGCGCTCTTTTTACCTTGCCCATTTTTGCTCCATTATGGATTTAGCGAGGTCTTGATAGGCGATGGAACCAGCAGATTTTATATCGTATAAAACTACCGGCTTGCCAAAGCTTGGGCTTTCGGCTAGCTTGATATTGCGCGGGATGATGACTAGATCATCACTCTTACCGATACGAAAGAGCTTATCGTCGAAATACTCGCGTAAATTCGCGACCGTTTCTTTGGCGAGGTTGTTTTGCAAGCTGTACATTGTCGGCAAAAATCCGCGAATTTTTAAATTTTTATTGAGCGTTTGCTTGACGACTTTTACGGTATTTAGGATCAACGCGACGCCTTCAAGCGCGTAGAATTCGCACTGAATCGGGATGATGACGCTATCGCTTGCGACCAAGGCATTTACCGTAATGCTACCGAGCGTCGGCGGCGAATCTATGATGATGAAATCATATCTGTCCTTAACCTCGGAAATTTTATTTTTTAGCATTAGTTTGAAGTCTTTCTCTTCACTTACTTCGCGCTCGATGCCTACAAGTCCGATATTTGACGGCACCAGATCCATAAACTCAAGTTCGGTCTTTTGGATCACTTCGGACATGCTCTTACGCCCCGTTAGGACGTGATAAATGTTAAATTCAAAGTCGCTGCGGTTAAAGCCAAGCCCGGTCGTAGCGTTCGCCTGAGGATCTACGTCGATCAGTAGAACCCGCTTTTTCTTTATCGCTAGCGACGCAGCGAGATTAACCGCCGTGGTCGTCTTCCCGACGCCGCCTTTTTGATTTGCTATCGTAATTACTTCACTCATCTTAAAGCATAAACCCTTTCTTCGTTTATTATGATCGATCCGTCTTCGCAAAGTTTAGCCTGCGCGAGCGAAATTTTTTCACCGCCTAGATGAACGCTAAATTTTTGCGATTTTTGGAATTGTAACGAAAAATTTCTAAAAATTTGCTTCCACGGGATTTTATTTTCATATAGCGCAAAAAAGCCCTCTATAGCGTCTTTTGCACTGATTTTTATATCTAAAATTCCCGCATATTCGGGCGCACCGAGTAGGTTCATGCCGATGCCGCAGACGAGGGTATTTTTGATCTTATTCGTCATCGTCCCGCCGATTTTGCGCTCATCTACATAAAAATCGTTGGGCCATTTTAGCCAAAGCTGAGAGCCGAGCGATGCTAGAAGCTCCTGCATAATCATCGCAAAATATATGCTTGCCGACTGCGGAGGCACGTCTGCAGGCAGATCGCTCTGCGTGACACAGAACGAAAATGCGAGATTGCCGCTCGCGCCCTCCCAATCATTGCCGCGCGAGCCGATACCGGCACTTTGGCGATTTGCGGCGATCGCAAAAGGCGGCGTTACCCTGCCTTCGCGCACGGCGTTCACCAAAAACTCCTGCGTGGAGGGCATTTGCTCTACAAATTCTACTTGCAAAACCCGCTCCTTGCGTAAGGTGAAGGGCTCGCCTTGAAATATTGCAAGCGTTTAAATTCCGCGTAGTGATAGAATTTTGAGACAAGATAAAATTTAGCATGATTAAATTTTACGACATAGTAAAATTTTGTGCGATGGAATTTTACGCTCTTGCTAAATTCTTCGGCAATGCGGATTTTCCCAGCGGTATTTCGATAAAATTTTAAAGCTTTATCTCGCAAAAATTCTGTGGCACGATCATAGAATTTTAAATGGTGCGTGTTCGGTGTAGCGCCGTAAAGTCCGCAACCGCCAAAGCGAAATTTAAAGCTCCTGCGAGCGTAAAATTTTAGAGCATAGAAGTAAGATTTTAAAATTTTATAAAGCCTTGGTTTTGGAGCTTCGCTTCGAAATTCCGCACGGCAAAATTTTACTTCACGATCGCGGCGATATCCAAGGCAGAATTTCGCCGCGACGCCAAAAGCGCGGCGCAAATAAAATTCCCGCGTAGCATCAAAAGCGCGGCATAAAACGCGAGAATTTAAAATCCCGCTTAGCATAGTAGATCGCCGATCTTTAGCCGCTTGCCGTTTAGATATGCGCTAGCGTCTACGGGCTTCTTGCCAGGCTCTTGCACCTTTATGATCTTAACCGCGCCCTCGCCGCAAGAAACGCAAAAACTGGGCTTATCAACGCACAGAATTTCACCCGCGCGCTGAAATTTGCGCCCGCAAGATTCGCGCAAAAGCTCTAGTTCTAAAATTTTTAACCCGCTAGCTAGATAGATCCCCGGCCAGGGCGTTAGCGCACGGAATTTATTATAAATTTGCTCTGCGCTTTCCTCAAAGCTAAAAAGCCCGTCAGATTTGCTTATTTTTTTGCAGTGCGTAGCCTGTGCGTCATCTTGCTTAAGGGGCGTCAAATTTGTAAAATTTAGCAACACTCGCACGATCAGCTCGCCCGCTAGATCACCCAGTTCGTCAAACAGCTGCGCCGCCGTTTTATCCTCGCAAGGCGTGTAGGCAAAATCAAGCATATCGCCCGTGTCAAGCCCTGCATCCATCAGCATCGCCGTCACGCCCGTCTGCTTTTCGCCCGCCAAGATCGCGCTTTGAATAGGGCTTGCGCCACGGTATTTGGGCAGGATCGAAGCGTGCAGATTTATACAAGGCGCGATATCAAGCACGGCCTGCGGCAAAATTTTACCGTATGCCGCAACCACGATGAAATCAGGCTTTAGCTCTTTTATCTGCACTGCGACCGCCTCGTCTTTTAAACTCGCAGGCTGAAATATCGGCACGGCGGGCAGATACTGCTGCGCGTAAACTTTGACCTCGCTAGGCGTTAAAATTTGCTTCCTACCGACGGGCTTATCAGGCTGCGTAAATACGGCCGCGATCTCAAATTTCGCCTCCGCAAGCGCGCACAAAATTTTAGCCGCGTATTCGGGCGTACCCATAAAAACTATATTCATTCTTTTCCTTTAAATTTAGCCAAATCAAGGCGCGAGCGATCGCGCGGACGCAATCGTGCTCGAAATAAATTTTACGCAGACCGTGAGGTAAACCTCGGTTCAAGCTCGTGCGCCTTATTTGACGGCGGATTGATTTTTGTCCTCGGATCCGTCTGACCAAGGCCAAAAAGCGCACGGATCTTCGGACCAATAAATCTTTGCAGACGGTTTCGCTCCCAGCTCATCCGGGCTAATCTTGCCGTCATGATTAGCATCGAGCCTCTTAAATTCCGAGCCTGAGCGCAGATTTAACTCTACTTTTAACCCATGCGGCACCTCGCTAGCCGCCCACTCATCCAGGCTTAGCGCACCGTCGCGATCCTTGTCGTTAAAGTCCATAAAATTCGGCACCGGATCGGCGGGATCGCAACCGTATGCGCCGAAGCATAACAACGCAAAAATTAAAATTTTATTCATTTCCACCCCTAAATTTTATCTTTTTGCAGTGTTTGCGAGCGATAAATATAAAATTTACCCGCATATACGGGCACGCTTAAAGCTCGCGTTCGTCAAAGCTCCCTACGGCGCGGCTTTTGGCGCAATCTACAGCTCCTTTTTAAGTAGCTCAAGCAAGTTAAATTTTAGCTCGTTTATATTTTGTCCCGTCGCCGAGGAGATCGGCGTTACAAAAAACGGCTTGGTGGCGTCAAATTCATAAATATCTTGTTTAAATTTCATCTCGCCAGCCGTGCCCACAAGCCCCAAATGCAACAAAAACGCGTCAAATTTTTCCTGCAAATTTTCGGCCGCGTCCGCGCGAGTTAGAGCGATCGCATAGTCTCTTTTCGCAAGCCCCTCTGAAAATTTCGCCGTCTCGGCCCGCAGCGCGTCAAACTGCTCCTCAAGGCTGCGGTAGTTCGCAAGATCTAGCATAAAAAGCAAAATTTTCGTGCGCTCGACGTGTTTTAAAAACTGCACGCCAAGCCCGCGTCCGTCACTCGCCCCCTCGATGATGCCTGGGATATCGGCCATCACAAAGCCGCTATATTCGTCGACCTCGACTAGGCCGAGCTTTGGCGTGAGAGTGGTAAACTCGTAGTTTGCTATCTGTGGTTTGGCGTTTGAGACGGTCGAGATTAGCGTGCTTTTACCGACGTTTGGAAAGCCCACGAGCCCCACGTCGGCGATGAGTTTAAGCTCCAACCGCACCTCTCGCGTCTGCCCCTCTAAGCCTTTTTGCGCGTATTCTGGGGCTTGATTGATCGAGCTTTTAAAATGCACGTTGCCAAGCCCGCCCTTGCCACCTTTTAAAAACAGCTTCGTTTCGCCGTCGTTTAGCATATCAAGCACCAGCTCGCCGCTATCCTCGTCGTAAACGCTGGTGCCCGGAGGCACGATAAGATAGAGATCCTCGCCACTTTTGCCCGTCTTTTTGCGACCCTCGCCGGGCGCGCCGTTTTGCGCTTTAAACTCACGCTTGCCCTTGTAGGATGAGAGGGTGTGGGAGTTTTTATCGACCCTAAAATACACGTCGCCGCCGTCGCCGCCGTCGCCGCCGTCGGGACCGCCTGAGATGACGAATTTTTCGCGGCGGAAGCTGACGCAGCCCGCGCCGCCGTCCCCTGATTTGACACTAAATTTTACGCTGTCTATGAACATAGCTATCCTTAAATTTAAAACGGCAATTATAGCCAAATGAGTTGAAGATATTTTTTAAACGGATGAAATTTTAAAAGAGGGGCTTGCGCCCCCGAAGATTTTAGCGGTAATTACGCAGCGGGATAAACCGATACTTTTTTGCGGTTTTTATCTTTTCGCTCAAATTTTACGACGCCGTCGATCAGCGCGAAAATCGTGTGATCACTACCCATGCCTACGTTGCAGCCCGGGTGCGTCGCAGTGCCTCGTTGGCGGATGATGATGTTGCCCGCGCGAACGAACTCGCCGCCGAATTTTTTAACGCCCAAGCGGCGTCCGATACTATCTCTATTATTTTGGGTTGAGCCTTGACCTTTTTTGTGTGCCATTTCCTATCCTTTATGCGTTAATCGAAACGACTTTGACACGGGTGTATTGGCGTCTGAAGCCGCGTTTTACTTTTGAATCTTTGCGTCTGCGTTTTTTGAAGATAACGACTTTTTTATCCTTGCCCTCGCAAACGACCTCCAAAACCACCTTGGCACCCTTTACAAACGGTGCTCCTACCTTTAACTCGCCGTCGTTTAGCGCTAAAACTTCGCTAAGCTCGAGCTTTGCTTTCGGCTCTGCATTAAAATGGTCTAAATTTAGGTAGTTACCCTCTTCGACCTTATACTGCTTGCCGCCGTGTTTGATGATAGCATACATCAAAAATCCTTTAAAATTTGGTAGCCAAAAAGGCATTTGCCGTGCAAAATTTAAAAGCCCGTTTGGTATGAAAGGTTGCAATATTATCTCAAATTTTATAAATTCCTACTGAAACGCCTCGCAAAATTCCTGCGAAATTTCAAATTTCAAGGGCTCGGATTTATTTTAAACTAAAGATAAATGTGCTACTATCGCAACGAAATTTTTGAAGGAGAATTTTATGAGAAATTTAATAGCTGCGCTCATAGCAGCGGTATTTTTTATCGGTTGTTCCAACTGGAATATATCCAACGAACCAAGCGGAGTACGCAATCAAACAAAATCCCAAAGCAGCAAAACAAATATCGGCGGCGTAAATGATAAAGTCCAAGAGGTCTCCACCGCAGGCACCACTGATATGGTCGAAACGACCTTGCCCGATAGCACAGGTATGACTAATGCGCCGAAAGACCGCAGCGATGCATTTCATATCAATCAAGTAATTTCTGCATGGAATAAACAGCCAGACTCCATCAAAACAACCGAAGACAATGGTAATATCTACACCTGGAAAAACTATAAGCCGGGCTGCGACGTATCACTTACCAGCGACTCGGAAGGCTACGTATCAAAATCCGCTATCAAATCAGCACTCTCTCAGTGCCTATAACTAAGCTTATCCGCGACGCCGAAATTTTAAAATTTCGTAAAATTTCGGCTTACGAGCGGGTCTGCTTCGTCAAATCTAATCTTAAAATCCTACGGTTCACTCTTAAAAATTTACTATTCGTATTGTATAATCGAGGACTTTTAATCACTGGAGTAAAATATGAAGAAAATTTTATTTGCAGGTGCGCTTTTAGCGGCATTAGGAAGCTATGTCGCGGCGGGCGAACACGTCAAGGTATATCACGGCGAGAGCTGCGGCTGTTGTCACAACTGGGCAAAATACATGGAGCAAAACGGATTTGAAGTCGAGATGATTTCGCTGGCTGACGAGCCGCTTATTCAGAAGAAGAATGAGCTCAAACTTCCGCTGGAGCTCGCTAGCTGCCACACCGCGATCATAGATGGGTATGTAGTCGAAGGGCATATGCCAGCAGGTGAGATCCGCACGCTACTAAAAAATAAGCCTAAAGACGTCATCGGCATAGCAGTGCCTGGCATGCCGCTAGAAGCGCCAGGTATGGAGCAAGGCTCACAGCCCGAGGTCTATGATGTGGTAGCGTTTAAAAAGGATGGCTCGTATCAAAGCATCGCCACTTACAAAGGCAAAGAAAAAATCAAATAATCCGCCGCTTCAAAGCGGCAAACTTACTTATTAGTTCGCTAAAATTTTGCATATTTTATGGCTCAACGCAATTTGCTTTAGCCGGCAAATGCTGCCATGATCTGCAAAAATGACGCGCAAATTAATTTCAAACGCTAGCTATGATAAAAGGGATTAAAAATTTAAGTGGATGGGCTAATAGGGGTCGAACCTATATTCACAAATCCAGAGTTTGTTGTCCTGCCATTAGACGATAGCCCATTGCGAAAGCGGTATTTTATAGAATTTTGCTTTAAAAAAGCATAAGAGCGGGCGGAATTTTAAAATTTTGCAAAATTTTAATTAAATTTAAAGCCCTGCTGCGCCTAAACAATAAAATTAAAACGTAAAAGCTAACGCTGCTTTCATAGGCTCCGATAAAAGAATATGGCTGCTCGCCGCGGAGCTAAATTTTAAAATTTGGCTAGTTTATCCTATATTTACGCCTTCGCGAGCTGTTTGTCGCAGGATAAAATTTTAGCATATAAGCCTGTCTTCAAAACATATATGTTTAGTGCTCGCTGGGCGGGCGCGGCCTTAAATGCTATAAATCAAACCGAAAATCCGCAGCGAGCATAATTGCAACAAAACCCGAATACGGCGCTCAAAATAAGCGTCAAATAGGCTTACGACAAGGTTGCGCAATAAGTCCGCCAAATACTCACATCAGACGAAGCATAAGAATTTATCGCGATTAGGCGGGGTCTAAACTAAAATCAAAGCCAAAATTTGAGTGCGAAGCTCACATAAAATTTCTTACAAAAGCCCTTTACGGGCTCAAAAGACATTATGAAATTGCGTAAAATTTGACTGCGGCAAGATTTCCCCATGCATTTTTAATACTGAACATTCGACAAATCAGATCAAGCACGACGAACAGAGTGAAATCTCTCATACATAGTTGATACGGCATAGGCTATTGCTAGACCAGAGCAGAAATATGCGGAATTAACTCCGCCTATCGTTTGAACACCTAGAAAGCACCTTGCTCCCCAGCTAAATAGCGCGGACAAATTTTATATCGCGCGCTGTTTAAAACGCAAAAATTAATTGGAAATTTTAAATTTCGAGCGCGAATTCGCTTAAATATTTGTAAAAATAGCGCATCAAAACTAGGTAAAATTTCGCTCCGTCACGCCTAAAATTTCGATGAAATTTCGCGTATCAGCTCAACCGCCTCTTTTGCGTCCGCGCATACGAACTCGAAATGCGCCCGTAGTTCCGAGGCACTGCCGTAGCCGCAGCTTACGCCCACGCTTCGCACCGCTGCCGACTTTGCCGCGATGGCGTCAAGCGACGTATCACCGATCATAAAGATATTTTGGCTAACAGAAGACAGGATTTCGTCACTGCAAATTTTGTCATAACAAGGAGTGGAATTTAGCTCATGTGCATCATAAATTTTACTGCCGCGCGCTCCGCCTTTATCGCTCTCGCTCTCGATGCCGATACCGCTCTTTTGGCTCTTATCGCCAGCCTCATGTCTATTGCTCTTTGCTTTGCTTAAATTTCTAAACGAAATCCTATCAGAATTTTGACTCGCGATGCTGCTTAAATTTTGCTCGTAAACTTTGCTAGGATCAGGATCAAGCGCAGGAAGGCTCTTTAAATCAGGCGCTAAAATTTCACTCAAAATCGCGCTCCTGCTAGCAGCGCTTGTGTTTTCATCGGCAGTCGCGTCGTGAGTTTTACCGCAAGCCGCATGCGGGCTTTTGCTAGCGGTCACGCCACAAATTCCTAAATTTTCGAGCGCCTTTAAGATCGGTTCGGCGCTTGGTTTGGGATTTTTCACATCCTCTCGTCCGACGATGGTGCCGAAAAATTCCGCGATACCCAGATGCTGCAATAAAATTTTAGAAAATTTCGACGTCTTGGTCGTCACGACGCCTAAATTTGCAAACTCGCTCGCCGTGCGAACCGCCTCGAACGCACCGCTTAGCAGAACGGTCTGATCCAAAAATATCTGCGCGTATCGTTGCTTATAAGCGAGCACGAAATTCTGCACATCGCGCGTCATACCTAGACGCTCAAACATCACCTCTAACGGATGCCCGATAAGCTTTTTAATCGCTTCATCGCTAGGCTCTGCAGCGCCCAAATGCGCAAATGCATAATGAAAACCATCTAATATCGCGGGCGTGGAGTCTATGAGCGTACCATCGAGATCAAAAAGCAGAGTGGTTTGGAATTTTGACATTTTAAAATTTAATTTGGATATAAAAAAAGCGGAGCCGAAGCCCCGCTTATGTGGATCTAGAAAAGATTATTTTCTAAATTTAGCATCTACGCGTCTATTTTGAGCGCGGCCTGCTTTAGTAGCGTTTGTAGCGATAGGCTTAGTCTCGCCGTATCCTACAGTGGTGATTCTGCTAGCATCTACGCCGAAGCTCTTAAGCGCACCTCCAACTGCAGCAGCTCTGCGCTCGGAAAGCTTTTGATTATATGCATTCGAGCCTGTGCTATCGGTGTGACCCTCTAGGATTACTTTGTAATCAGGGTGAGCTACTAGCACGTCGCTTACATTTTTGATCTGGTTCATAAACTCAGGAGAAATTTTTGAGCTATCTGTAGCGAAATTTACGGCCAAATTTAATCTAATAACTTTCTCGCAGCCATATTCATCAACAACTACGTCAGCAGGTGTGCCTGGGCATCTATCGACATTATCGCATACGCCGTCGTTATCTGCGTCTTTGCAGCCTGTAGGAGCCGGAGCGGCAGCTGGAGCTGCATCAGCATATCTCTTGCCAAAATCAACTGCAAAGCCTAGAGTATAGAACAATACGTGGTTGCCGTCGTCAAATCTGATAGCATCGCGTGCTTCAAGTTTTGTAGCGAAATTGTCGGTAATGTAGTATTTTAGACCCAAGCCGTATTGACCGAAGCCGCTATCTTGATCACCATCGTTGTAAACGTCTTTAGTGTAATCCATATAGCCAAGACCTAGTAAGCCGTATAATTTGAAATTATCGGTGAAATTTACCAAGTCTTTTACAGCATTGATGTGGTAGTATCTAGCGCTAGGCTTAGCATTGCCGGCTCTGTAAGCTAGATCCTCTACCCCGATATGACGAGAGTAATCGAAACCTGCCTCTAATTGATCGATGAATGAATTCTGTAGGTTTTTAGCAAGGCGTAGACCGAACATAAAATTCGAATCCAAATCCATATTTCCCTCATGAGTCATTCCGCCAACAGTAGGGGTAATCTCCCAGTGATAATCAGCATCGCTAGCGAGCAACGCACTAGATGCACATAAGCTTAATGCAAGTAGAACTTTCTTCATTAAACATCCTTTCAAATAAAGTTGTAATTCGATATTACCATAAAATTTTTAAAGAATTTACAAATTTGCGACAATTTTGCCACAAATTTGTAAAAAACATTATCTCTTAGAGAACTGCGGACTTCTACGCGCTTTGCGGCGACCGAATTTCTTTCGCTCAACCACGCGGCTATCGCGAGTTAGCAGACCTTTTGGCTTGAGAGCTGCTCTAAAATCCTTATCCATCGCGGCAAGCGCTTTTGAAATTCCGTGCTTTAGCGCATCCGCTTGAGCCGAATATCCGCCGCCCAAAGTCTGCGCGGTGATATCCATCGAGGTCTCTTGTTTAGTCGCCAAAAGCGGCTGAACGACCCTTAGCTTGATCGCTTCGTGACCGCCTAGCCAGGTGTTTAGATCCATGCCGTTTACTACGATCTTGCCGCTTCCCGGTTTTACCCAAACCTTAGCTACGGCAGTTTTTCTCTTTCCGGTTGCATAAATTGTCGCCATGATTATTTTCCTTTTTTAGTTGTTTGCGCAGTATGAGGGTGCTCGCCGCCTTCATATACAAATAGCTTTTTGATCATCGCCTTGCCGAGCTTCGTCTTAGGAAGCATGCCGCGAACCGCAAGTCTGTAGAGCTTTGCGGGATTGTTTTTGAGTAGGTCTTGGAATTTCACGCTCTTTACGCTTCCGAAATAGCCCGAGTAGCTGTGATAAAGTTTGTCGTCGCCCTTGTTGTTACCGGTAAATACAGCCTTTGAAGCGTTGATGATAACGACGTAGTCTCCGCAATCCACGTTTGGAGTGTAGCTTGGTTTGTGTTTGCCGCGTAGCAATACCGCAACTTCGGTAAGCATTCTACCGAATCTTTTGTCGGTCGCGTCGATAACGACCCAGTCGCGCTTAACTTCGCTAGGCTTTGTAATTTCTGTCATGGTTTCCGCCTTATTAAAATTTGAGCTGTGATTATATAGAAATATCCTTACGTATAGCTTAATTTAAGCTATCTTTAATCTATCTGCGCTCAAATTTTATTTAAATTTTAAAATTTTATCCCTCCTCATTTACTTCAATCAACCTAGCGCCCGCAGCTTCGAGAACCAGCACGAAGGCACGCACTCGCACATGCGGATAAAACTCGCGGATTACGCTTTTATACCGCGCCACTTGAGCCTTATTTTGCGCGAGGTATTTTTCGGAGCTTTTGTAATCAAAAAGCAAAATTTCATCCTGCCCAAAGCACGCCAGATCCACGCGCAAAAGATCACCCTCCGCGCTTTTAATCGGCATCTCTTTATAAGCTTGAGCGCCTCTTATCAGAGCTAAAAATTCCTCGTTTTTGCTTAGTCCTAGCGCCCGCGCCGCGATATTTTCAAAATCCGCATCGTTTAAAAATTTATCGTATTGAGCTCTAGCAAGGCTTACTCCTCGCAAAATTTCATCCGCCGCAAATCCTTCGCTCATCTCCAGAGCATAGTGCAGCGCCTCTCCGAAATATATCGCGCTTAGTGCCTCCGTTTCGCCGCTGGCTGCTTTTTCTTGCACGCTTTGAGGCTCGCCCGCTACGAGCGCGATCTTTTTGCGCGGCGGCTGCTCTTCTGATTTTACGGAGCTTGGGATTACGTAGCCGTATTGAAAATCCGGGATATCCAGCCACTCCACGACGCCCGCGCCCTTGGTCTTTTTGGCGTAAGGCGAAAAAAAGCTATAATTGTATTGATCTATTTTTGTCTCGGAGCGTTTTACGATGATGAGCGAGCGTTCGGCACGTGTAAATGCCACATAGAGCTTATTTATATCCTCTTCATGCGCAGAGCGATCGTTTTCATCCATTAGCGCCGCAAATTCCGCATCCAGGCTCTTTCTGCTCGCAAATTTATAAAAAATTCTCCACTTATGCGTGGCGAAATCATAGTCCGTCGCGAGCTTTGAGCTCTCGCCCCGGTCTTTTCCTCCGATGCGGTCGCAGACGATTACGTGCGGGAACTGAAGCCCCTTAGACTTATGCACGGTCATAATTTTAATGCCGCTTTGTTCCTTGGCAAATACCTCCGTTTCGTCGTTTGCAAACAGATACTCGCTAAAACTATTAAATTTTGCCAGCGTCTCAAAAAACAGCAACAGATCCGGATCGACAAAATTTAGCTTCAGCGAGCTAGCGATAAATTCCGCCGTTTTTTGCGCGTTTTTATGCAGATCGACCGCTATCTTTTTAAGCCGCCTCCCTAAAATCGCTTCGGCGTTTCGCAGATAAATTTCATCGCCACCTACGCAGAATTTCGCGTATTGAATTACGGCATTTACCTGCTCACTGCAACGCAAAGCCTTATTTGAGCCGCTACACACCTCGCAAAATTCCGATAGCATCTCTTTTAGCGCGCTTACATGCTCGTTTTTCCAGCATAAAATCGCTATATCATCAGCTCTCACGCCGCACTCCTCAATAAGCCTGCGCGCTTGCTCCGCAGCCCCCTTTAGCACATCGTCGTATGAAAACGCCGCTACGTAGCCGTAATCGTCGCTTTGCACCTCAAATAGCGGCATTTGCGGATGGGAAAGCGGATAGTCCTTGATTTTTTGTAGCACCGAAGCGGGCAGATCGCTATCTAGCTTATTTGCTGCGATTTGATCTTCATAAGACGCAAATTTATCGCGCAAGATCTCATTTACAAATTTTACTATGAGTTTTAAGCTGCGATAATTGCACGGCAGGCTCTGCGTTTTGATTTGACTAAACTGCTCGCGCAAAATATCAAAAATTTTTCTCTCTGCGCCGCGAAATTTATAGATGCTCTGTTTTTTATCGCCTACGTAAAAAAAGCTGCCGTAGCGCTCTTCCGCCCCTTTGCCAGCAAGCGCCTCAGAGATTAGCGGCAGCATAATTTCATACTGGCAAATGTCGGTATCTTGGAATTCGTCAATTAAAATATGCGTGATTTTAGAATCGAGCCTGAAATACAAAAGCTCGCGGTTGCCCTGTAACGCCTCTGCGCTTGGATTTAGCAGCGAGTGCACGGCTGCAGTGACATCACCGAACGTGAGCTTGCCGCTTTTGCGCTGCACCGATTTAAGCGCTTCGGCATAAATTTTAATTAGTCCTGCCAGCTTAGCCGCATATGTCGCATCCATCCACGCTATTTCGCGAGCTATGGCGTCTTTTAGCCTTGCTAGCTCGCCGTCAAGATGCGAAATTTTTTTAAGCTGTGAGCGCGGATAATCGAAACTACCGTTGGCAAGAGCCGAAAGAATGAAACCAGAGGATAATTTTGACAAATCGCTAACAGGGCTTAGCCCATTTACGGCTCCAGCGCTTACGCCCGCATCTCTCGCCGCTTTTTGCAAGTGGGATAAAATTTCATTTATCTCTGCTAGCGCGGAGCTTGCAGGAAGCGTGGGCGGATTTATGCTTATATCGCCTCTCCAAATGCTTTGCAAGCTATTTAGAAACTCACCCTTTGTCATTCCTGAGTCGCTTACGTAGTCCACGACCTCTCTTAATAGCGCTTCGTTTTTACAAATAGCGCCTAAAAACGCTGCCTGCTGCACACCCAAAATCCCTTCATCGTTTTCAAAGCTTGGATCAATGCCGCTATTTAGCGCAAAGGAGCGCAGAGCCTTTGCAAAAAACGCATCGAAAGTAAAGACATTTAGGCTCTCGCTTAAAAATTTTGGGCTCAGCCGCTCTTGCGCTGCCAAAACCTCATCAGCGCTTAGCCCTAAATCAGCGCAAATCTGCTCCAGCTCGGCGCTAGGCTTTAACGAACCATCCTGCAAAAGCAGCAAATTTTGAAATTTCTCCACGATGCGCGTTTTCATCTCAGCAGCCGCTTTTTTAGTAAAGGTAAGCGCTAAAATTTCGTTGATCGGCTCGCCTTTTAGCACCAGCTCGATGAACCTGACCGCGAGATTGAAGGTCTTGCCGCTGCCTGCGCTTGCTTCAAGCGCCAGATAATTTTCAAATTTTGCCATCAATCTGCCCCTTGCAAATGATTTTATAATCGCAGTATTCGCAGCTTTGCACCGCTTCCGTGCGCGTAAAAGCGACCTCGCTTGCAAATTCCTTGCCGATAGAGCTTAGCGTCTCGCGTAGGTTTTCTAAGCTAGGCGTTTTGTCGCCAGGAGCCGCAAACGCGCAATCTTTTAGCGATAGATAGGCGCATTCGCACTCCTGAGCCAAAAGCGCGCGATAAAACGTAAGCTGGAATTTTTCCATATGTTTTTTAGCTGAACCACGTTTATAATCGATGATAAACTTCCGCCCTGCCTTATCTTCGTCGATGCGGTCGATACGCCCGCTCAGCCGCACTCCGTCAAGCTCGCCTTTTAGCGATACTTCACTACCGCTAAAGCTCCAAATTTGCTCATGCTCTTTCAAAAGCCCAGCTAGCTTTTCTACAGCTTTTAGCTCAAGCTCTGCATCAAAGCGCGTGATACCCGCTTCTCGCGCAAGCTGCGAATAAATAGGGCGAAATTTTTCCATGCTAAATTTCATCCCTGCTCGCTCATATAAACGCTGAAAACTCGTATGTAAAATTTTACCTAAAAGCGCATTGTCCTCACCGAATTTTAGCCCCTCCCTCAGTCCGAAAACGTAGCGGTAATAATACTTCCTCTTGCATTCTAAAAACGTATCCAGCCGCGAAAACGACAGCTCCTCGGCAAAAAAATCATGGCGAGTCACGGGATCTTCTTGTCCGCATAATACAGGCTTAAATTCCTCTCGCCCAAAAAGCCGCAAATAATCCTCCTGCGAAAATTCCGCGTCTTGTTGCACTTCAAAGCTTTTCAAAAACCGCGAAGGCAATTTCTCGACGCTTTGCAAATAGCAAATCGCGCTTTTTTTAGCGCCTCTTAGCAAGCCGTCGTAGTAAAATCTTTGTAAATTTTCGCGGTCTGCGTGGCTGATGAGCCCTGCTCTAGCGCGCAAAGCAGAGTTTAAAAACATCTCTCCGCTACTGCGCTTTGGCACCAGATCATCGTTAAAATCTGGGATTATCACGCCATCAAATTGTAGCCCACGGCTCTCCAAAAGCCCCATTACCGTGACCTTTCCGCCACGAACATCATCGAGCTTAATGCGCGAAATTTCCAGCAAAAAAAGATCGATTAGATTGCCCAAGCTTAGGTTTTCGTCCTTAAATTTTCGAAGCAAAATTTTAATTAGATATAGCGGCTCTTTTAGCTTTTCTTGCAGCAGCGCGTCGCTAATTTTAGGTAAACAGGCGAGCTTGACAATTAGCGCTTCGAAATGCTCAAAGCTTACTTGCTTTGTAAAATCGCGCGCAAACTCGCCAAAAAGCGCCTCATCCACGTCCACACTCGCAAAAAACAGATCAAGCTCCTGTGGGTTTGGACGCTGCGGATACTCATCTGCGTCCTCGCGCATTTTAGAGTGCCTAAAACGATCGCGCTGCTCAGGGCTTTTTGAATACCCATCTTCTTCCTCAAGCTCTATATGCTTCCGCTGCATAGAGTCTCGTAGGCTCCCTTGCTGCTTCCTTGAAGGCTCCTGCCGTTTTGCACTAACCGAATAATCGCGCTGCTGCGCACACTCCAAGGGCTCTTGAAACTCTACAAACTCTACCGAAAAGCTTTCCTCCTCCGCACTATCCGCGCGTTCCGCCGAAATTTCGTGCAGAATTTCAAAATTTTCCGTATTTTCAAGCTCTCGCGCAGACATAAAATTTAAATCCGCTTTAGAATTTGAAAAAATTTCGCAATCAAACGGGGAATTTTGCTGTGCGAAATTTTGCGAAATAGAATTCTCCGAAGCGAAATTCCCTAGCGCTAAATTTTGCTGTGCCGCGGAATCCTCCGTATCCAAAAATTCTCCATCCGGACTTTTGAATGCGCGGTAATCTACGCCAAATTTCGGCGTGCGCGCTTCTTTTAAGCATTGCGAAATTTTCTCTAGCGTTACGTAAAATAGGCTATCTTTAAGCTTCTCACCCATCGCGAAATTTAGCATGCGGTGCGAGCCACGAGCCCTTGCGATGCGCTCGTCGTAAATTCGCAGCGTGCCGGCAAAGCTCTCGTCGGGCAAAATCACCGCGATACGCTCCGGCGCAATGCCCGCGCGCACAAAGGATGAAATTTTTTCAAAAACGTAGCTAGCCTGCAAGCTTCGCAGCTCAAAGCCTCTACATACAACCGCTCCGCCCACGCTTAGCGGCTCTCGGCTTAGAATTTCACCCGTACTAAGATTTAGGCGGTAGGCAAAACCTAGCTCTAGACTTATGCCGCAAAGCTCCTCCACCGCGCGCACGGGCTTGGAATTTAAAGTCGTGGCTCTAAAGCTCAACGCAACCTCGCTAAGCTCCGCAGCGCGCTTAAAAACCTCGAACTCAAATGCGCTAGGATTGCCGTCGATGTTGATTTCTATCCGCTCAAATCCGCGCAGATAGGATTCGTTTAGCTCATAAAGCGCGGGCAGCGTGATCTCGTCGTAAAATCCATGCTCGCGCAGAATCCTTGCATACGCCCCCGCTAGCTCTCGCAGAATTTCAAAATGCTCGGCGTACCACGCATAGGTGTCGCTAAGATCGAGCGCATCGATACTTACGCGCTCCGTCGCAAGCTCCTTGAAAAAGCCGAAAAGATACTCGCGGTTGCGCATAAACTCGTAAAGCTCGCTAGGGAATTTAAGCCTCTCGCCTGCGCGCTTGCTCTCGTTTACCGCTTGTTTCATAAAAAGCGCGCGGTCTATCTCACCGCAAGCGACAAGATCCGGCACAAAAAGCGCCTTTTCGTAGAATTCCGCCAACGTAATCCTAGGCGCCAGCACGCCGCCGCTCTCGCTTTGCAGCGCCGCGCGTAGCGCACGCGAGCTAGTGTAGACAAAGAGATTTTTAGAGGGAAAATTTTTCAAAACAAATCCTTTAGAGTGATTCGCAGAACGCGGAATTTTGCGATATTTTAGCAAGAAATTTTTAGTTTGGGCTTTTAAGCAAAGAAGTTTTTGAAAAGCTTGAGAGGCTAAATTTTATCAAGTCAAATTTAGTAAGTTGGATGAGCGTAAAATTTAATCTGTGGCGCTTTGAGCGCAAAATTCTACCTCGCTCCGCATTAATCGCGGCATATTTCGACGCAAAATTTTACGAGTGGATTCCGTAAATTACAAAGCGGCAAAAACGCGATCAAATTTAAGCGGGCTCAAGCTCGATCTTGTATCCCAGGCTCGGGACGTTTTTTATGATTTCACCACCCACTTTATCGCGGATGCGCTTGACGAAGGTGCGAAGCGCCGTATCACTCACGGCTCCTTCGGTCCAAACATAACGCTTGATCTCCTCGTAAAGTACCAGCTCGCCCACGCGACTGGCTAGCAGCGAAACAAAAGAAAGCTCCTTTTTAGTAAGCACGATCTGCTCGCCATCCTTCAGTAAAATACGACGAAGCCCGTCAAATACGTAGCCTGCGCCCATATTTACGACTCGTACCGAGTCCAGCTTAGACTTCATCAGTGCACTTATCTCTAGCACAAATGCGGCGATATCTACCGGCTTAAAGTAATACCGCTCGACGCCAATCTCCATAACGCCTTTTAGCTGCTCCTCCCTACTGAAGCCACTAAGCACCACGATTGGGGCATGCGGAAAGATCTGCTTAATCTGACGTATCATCGCTAGCCCATCCTCGATCGGCATTAGAATGTCGGTAATGACGAGATTGGGACTAAATTTTTTGAATTTTTTCACACCTTCAAGCCCGTTTTGGGCATTGTAAACGTTGTTAAAAATACCCTCAAACGCCTTATGCAGCGAGGCTAGTAATTTAGTATCATCCTCGACTAGCAAGACGTCCAGCTCTTTTAAAGCGCAGCTCATAGCAGACCCCTCAAGGCGAAATTTCAAACGAAATTCTTTCAAATTTTCTCTTTTATTGAGCTTAAAATAATGTTAAGTTAAAAATTTAATTTCATAAAGTAACACAACTCTTATTTTAGGTGCAAATATGGGCGGAATTAAAAAAGAAGCATGGATAAAAATCGCGGCCTAGGAATGGGGCAAAAATTTAAAGTAACGCGAGCTAAATCTTATCAGTGCGAAAAAGATTTAAGAGCGGCTGAAAGTAAAATTCCAAAGCTGGCGCAGGTAAAATTTCACTACGCGGCGGAGCGGAATTTTATTTTAGGCAAATATTTTAGAGGGAAATGAAACAGCGCTGATAAGGTTTTAGTAGGTAAACGGCGTTAGATAAAATTTTACGGACGGCAAGGCAGCTTGCTAGCGTAACTTTTAACGGCAACAAAATGGTTCGTCAAATTTAAAGGGCTTGAAGTCATGCTAAATATACCGCAGGATCTGTTTTGAAAGGGCAAAGCGCTCTAAGCCTGATCTTTAAAGTGCATGGAATTTAGCCGCGCACACTTAGAAGCTTACGTGAACGCATAATCGAACGAATAAAAAGCATGCGGCGCGCAGCCAGTTTAAATTTAAAATTGCGACTAGCACAGATCGCTTCATCCAAAAACCGCTTAATTCAAAATCGCCGCGACAATCCTAAGTCCGTAAAAGCGTGCTTTGTGTACCGCTCCAGCCTGCAATTATCCAGGCTGCGACGAGCTTTAAATTTACGACGCAAAGACCACATTAAAATTTAAAGCTTGCCGTAAATTTAAAATTTTACCGCAGGGCCGCGGTAAAATTTCATGCGGGCAAAATTTCAAAAATCATAAAATTTCAAGAAATTCTTTGAAGATATACTTGCTCTCTGTTGGCCCCGCGCTGGCTTCGGGGTGGTGCTGCACCGAAAATACGGGATAGTCTTTGTAGCGCACGCCCTCGATCGTGCCGTCGAAAAGATTGCGGTGCGTGATCTCGCAGATCTGCGCTATCGTTTCTGGGACGTTGTAGTTGTGGTTTTGCGCGGTGATCTCGATCGATTTGGTGCGCAGGTTTTGCACGGGGTGGTTTGCGCCGTGCTGGCCGAATTTCAGCTTGTAGGTCTCATATCCCATCGCGTTGCTTAACAGCTGATGACCTAGACAAATTCCAAAAATCGGCACGCGCGCTTCGACCATCTTTTTGATCTGCGCGATCTCCTCTTTAAGCATGCGAGGCTCGCCCGGGCCGTTTGATAAAAACACGCCATCGATCTGCCCCTCTTTAAATTTAGCGATCAAGCTCTCCGCTTTAACGTCATGCGGAAAAACCTCGACGCCGAGCCCCAGATCGCAAAGCTCGTTTAGGATATTTCGCTTGACGCCGTAATCGATCACGGCTATCTTTTTGCCGCAGCTTGCGGGCTGAGCGTAGCTTCCGCGCGCGGCGTCCCAGCGACCGGAGGTGTGCTTATATGGCGCCTTCGTGCTTACGATGCTTACGTAGTTGATCTCCTCTATGCGCGCAGACTCGCTAAGCGCCTTTTTAAGAGCCGCCTTATCGCTGATCTCGGTAGAGACGAAGGCGCGCAGACTGCCCTCGTCGCGCAGCATTTTGGTTAAAAATCTAGTGTCGATGTCGTAAACGCCGAATTTTCCGTTTTGCAGAAAATAATCCTCCAAGCTCATCTGCGAGCGGAAATTTGAAGGCTCGTTGTTAAAATTTCTTACGAAAATTCCGCTGGCATGGATTTTGGAGCTTTCCTTGTCGTTTTCGTTGATGCCTACGATGCCGATTTCGGGCATCGTAAAGATGATGAACTGCCCCGCGTAGCTAGGATCTGAGATGATCTCTTCGTAGCCGGTGGCGGAGGTGTTAAACACGAGCTCGCCGAATGCGCTGCCGCCCTTGCCGAACGCCTTGGCTTGCAGATAGATGCCGTTTTCTATGTAGATATACGCATTCATTACAGCATGCCCCGTTTTCTTAGTTCCTCTTCGTAGAGCTTTTCAAACACAAGCTCGTATTCTTCGGTCCCAGGGATCAGTTTTTGTTTGTAGCCCTCGATCTTTTCATAGACCTCGTCCTCGATCTTTTGGTAGCTTTTCAAATACTCCTCGATCGCGTTATAAATTATCGTCTTTAGCCTGTTTTCCGAGACTTTGTAATCGATCAAATTTTTCTTCCAAACGGTTTCTAAAATTTTATGCGATATGGTGCCGTAGCGATCCTCAAAATTTAGCTCGAAATTCTCGTCGTTTGCGATGTGGCGCTTGATGAGCCAAAACATATCTTTTTTATTCACGCTCATCTCATCTAGCTCGCTTATGCGCTCATCTATCAGCTCATTCGCGCGCTCGTCTATCGCTCTTTCTTTTTGCAGATCGGCCCTTATGATCTCGTCCGCTTCCTTTGCGACGGGCTCTATGCCCGCGCTCAGCGTAACGCAGCCCGAGTTTAGCAGATCCAGCGCTATTTTATGCGCGATATATGGCACGTGTGGTAGTCGTATTCGCATGATCGTTCCTTTAAATTCAGTTCTATGAGCGGTCTCGCCGCCCGCAACGGGTGAAATTTTAAAATTTCACCGGGTTTATAAAATTATCGTGTCGCTTCTTTCGGGACTGGTAGAGATAAAGCCCACCTTCGCGCCGCTTAGCTCCTCTATTTTGCGGATATAATTTTGCGCGTTTTGCGGCAGATCCTCAAATTTTGAAATTCCCTTGACGCTGTCCCAGCCCGGCATCTGCTCATAAACCGGCTCGGCAGCTTCCAAATCGATCGGAAAATAATCGATCTCCTCGCCCTTGTAGCGATACGCGCGGCAAATTTTAATGCTCTCAAAGCCGTCTAGGACGTCAAGCTTCATAAGCGCGAGCTTGTCGATGCCGCTAAGGCGCACGGCGTATTTCGTAGCTACTCCGTCGAACCAGCCGCAGCGGCGCGCCCGTCCCGTCGTGGTGCCGTACTCTTTGCCGATCTCGCGCATCGCCTCGCCTTGCGGGCCCTTATCCTCGGTAGGAAACGCGCCGTTGCCCACGCGAGTGGTGTAGGCTTTTAAAATTCCCATTACCGTGCCGATATCTTTCGGAGCGAGCCCGAGCCCGCTGCAAGCTCCGCCCGCGATAGTCGTCGAGCTAGTGACATAAGGATAAGTGCCGTGATCGATATCAAGCAGGCTTCCTTGCGCACCCTCTACGAGCACGCGCTTGTCGTAATCAAGCGCCTTCCACAACATGTGCGTGGTATCGGCGATGTATGGCTCGAGCGCGCTTTTATAGCGCTTTAGCTCATCGTAAATTTCAAGCTTGCTAGGAATTTTAACCCCAGCTTTTTCAAAAACGCTCTCATGCGAAGCAAAATCGCGCGATAGCGCCTCGGCAAGCCTTTCAGGCTCTAAAAGCTCCACTACGCGGTGTCCCGTGCGCGCGATCTTATCAGCATACGCAGGTCCTATGCCCTTGCCGGTGGTGCCGATCGCAAGCTCGCCCTTGCTCTTTTCGCGAGCCTGATCGATCAGCGAGTGGTACTGTAAATTTAAAAACGCCTTCTCGCTTATGAAAAATCTGCCCTTTAAATTTTCAAACTGCGCCATCTCGGTAATCAGCACGTCGGGGTTGATCACGACGCCGTTTCCGATGATGTTGATGATATTTTTATGAAGCACGCCGCTAGGCACCAGATGCAGCGCAAATTTCTCGCCGTTTATGACGATGGTGTGGCCTGCGTTATGCCCGCCGCTGCTGCGACATACGAAATCGTAATTCGCGCTTATCATATCTACGATCTTGCCCTTGCCCTCATCGCCCCACTGGGCGCCAATGACTACGTCAACTTTACTCATTTCTCATCCTTTTGCATAATTTTTTCTATCAAAGCATCCACTAGCAGCGCAAAGCCGCTGGATTTTAGCCCGTCTATTTCGTAATTTCCGCCGTTACAATACACCGCGCCCGCGTCTAAAAATCTAAAAAATAGCGCATCGTAATAGCGCATTTTAGAGTAATACAGCAGCGAAACACGTATATTGTCGTAATCTACGCCTAAATTTAAAATTTCATCCAAACACGGCTTTAGCTCTTCAGGCACCTGCGCGCGCAGATCCTGCACGTCCTTTAGCGACGTGGCGCGAGCCGTAGCGTCCAGCCAAGGCAAATTTTGCTCAAGCAGCGTCTCAATCTTGCCCTTTTCAAAAATTTCAAGCGGCAGGTTTAAAATTTCGCAAATTTTTTTGGGAATCTCGATATTGCTTAGCTGAAGCGCGGGCATAAGATCAAATTCTTTAAAAAATTCCTGCGCGATTTTGATCGCAAGCGGCAGGTTTTTCTCCCCGATTAGCTCCGCGCCGATCTGATAAAACTCGTCGCTTGGGTATTTGAAGGTCGGCTGGACGTAAAATAACCTCCTTAGCTTATCGTCTTTCAGCCGCTTGCGCACGATACGCACGACGTCCACGGTGCTGTCTGCGCGAAGCGCGAGCTCGTGGTTCGTGGGATCGGAGAGCTTGAGAAGCTTCTGCGGCGCGACGCTTAGGTGCTGATGATATGAAAAATATGGCGTTAAAATTTCGCTAAAACCGTTTTTTACGAGGATTTCGCTCGCTTTATTTTCCAGCTCGCGCTTAAGCTGCGCGCTCTTTCCGAAATAAAGCCTCGAGCCGTTGGGTATCTCGTGATCAAAATCGGCGCTAACGCTATCTATCATGCTGCCTCCAAATCGCTTATGAACTGATTCAGCCGCGTTTTAAAGCTCTGAATGAAGCTTGCCAAAACGCGGTAATCAAGCGAAAGAATATCTAAAATTTGCTTACGTATTTCTGTATTTAGCGCAAATTTTTCGCCGCCCGCGCTTTGAGTTTTGTTTAAAATTTCGCCGAATTTTGCTCTAAAGCCTTCAAACTCTCCGGGGCTCAGATCGCCTGCATCAGCGCGCAAAACGAAGCTTAAAGCAAGCTCTTTGTAATCAAGCGCGTTTAAAAAACTGATAAACTCATCTTTGTCGATAGCTGCGAGTTTGGGCGTATCTTTAAAGCGCGCGATGAAAGCGTCTATCTCTCTACGATCAAGCGCTTTTGCGATAAAATTTCCCTGCAGATAGTTAAATTTCAAATTGTTTAAAAGCCGCAGCGATAGCGCATTTTCGACGCCTTGAGCACCTACTGCGAATCCAAACTCCCGCTTTAGTTTGCCCGTAATCTCCACCATCGTTCGGATAGCATTTTTTTTCTTGCCTATGTCAAGGCAGAGCTCGCGGTCGATTTTAACGACATCGAAAGGCTGGGCATTCAGGAATGGGATATTGCTTTTATTTGCACTATTAAGGGCAAATTTAACCCCAAGATCTGCATAACGCCCACGCGCAGGGGCGAATTCCTTAAAATTTTGCTCGCTAAAATCGGTTATCTCAAACATCAACTCGCCTTTTGCATTAGCTCTGTCTCGCAAGCTGTGAGCTACAAAATCGTAAAATTCGTCGTTTGTAAGCACGGCTAAACTTACGTTTATAGAGCAGTTTGCGCCCGTTTGAGCGTTAAATTCCACCATCTTTGAAAACGCAAATTTTGAGATCGGCAACTCAAATCGCGGCTCGCTTAATATCTGCGCAAAATCCTGTGGGGCAAGAATTCCGCGCTTTCCGCGATCCCAGCGTAAAAGCAGCTCATATCCGTAAATCTGCGCTCCGCTAATGATCGGCTGATAGAGCACAAAAAACTCCCCCTCTTTGATCGCCGCAGCAATCCCTTCCTCGCTAGATTCATCTGCTTCGGCGCGCTCAAAGATGCAGTAGCGGTTTTTGCCGCTCGTTTTAGCGCGATACATCGCCCTGTCTGCGCGCGATAAAAGTCCTGGAAAATCGATCTTTTCGCTGCCGTCGTAAAACGCTGCGCCAACGCTGATGCTTGCGCTAATTTCGTTGCCTTTGAGGTTAAATTTTATCTTTGAAATTCCAAGCAGACGATCTAATAGCACATGCGCGGCATCCTTACTTTGCAGATCGCCAATGATAGCGCCAAACTCATCGCCGCCTAGGCGCGCTAAGATATCGCCTTTGCGCAGTAGCCCGCTCATCGCCTTTGAGATCGCTTGTAAAAACATATCGCCGACCTCGTGCCCGTAGGTGTCGTTGATCGCCTTAAAGCCGTCAAAATCGATGAAAAGCACCGCCATAAGCTTGGAATTTTCGCCCGAGTTTGCCGTAAATCTCTGCGCAGCCTTCATAAAATACACTCTGTTCGGAAGCCCGGTAAGCGCGTCGTGATGGGCGATCTTGGCTAGCTCGCTCTCTTTTTGCTTGATCTGCGAAATTTCGGTAAACATCAAAATGAAATTTGAGGTAAGCGAAAAATCATCCTTTATCGCGATCGCCGTAAATAACGCAGGAAAGGTGCCACCGTCCTTTTTCAGCCCGTAAATTTCATCTTTATAGGAGGTCTGTTTGCCAACGAGATTTTTTCTAATCCTCTCCATCACGTCTGCCCCGCCCTCTGTAGGAGCGAAGAAATTTGGAATTTTGCCGATAGTTTGGCTTTCGCTATAGCCGGTAATTTCGTAAAAAGCGTTATTAGCGCGCAGCACGCGACCGCTCTCATCTGTGATTAAGATCGCCTCTAGCGAGCGCGAAAATACGTTGGCGTTTAAATTTAACTCCAGCTCCGTCTGCTTGCGCGAGCTAATATCTTCGAGCGTAGTTTTTACAAGGCGAGAGCGAGAGCCGTGCTTTTCGGTGACGTAGCCTTGCATACTGATCCAAGTATAGGCATTAGCGGCATTTCGCAGGCGGAATTCGCAGCTAAAATCGCTCCTAAGCCCGGCGGTGCATTCGCGGATCATTTTATTGAAATTCTCTAAATCCGCGAAGTAAATTTCATAACTAAACTCCCCAAAGCTCATCGCAGTATTTAGCCTTTTGCCGCGATATTTTAAAATTTTAAAGTAATTTTTATCAAACGACAGCGTCTGCGCATCAAGATCGATTAAGCAGGTGCAAAAATTCCTAGTCTCGATTACCGTGCGATAAAAGTCCAAATCCTCCTGCAAGCCGCGGATCGCCTTAACATCGTCATCGATATTTTGAAAATAAAACGCAGCCCTGGCGGCGGACTTTTTGACATAGATGCTCACTTCGTAGCTATAGCGGATATTGTCATTATGGCGAATTTTATAGCTTTGAGAAAAGCTTAGCTCTTCTGAAGGCATATCGGCTAAGCGGTTTAAAATTTCATTTTTAGCCTCATTCGCATCCTTTTCATCCAGCAAATCCCATAGCCTTATCTCGCCGCTTAAAAACTGCGCCGCTTCGTAACCCCAAAGCTCTTTTATATTTTTACTAGCATCTACGATCTTGCCTGAAGTGTAGTCAAACACGAGCGTAACGATAGGCGCGTGATTTAAATACTCATATTTTTGCTTAGTTTCATCGTAAAATCTGCGATATTTTGACGCATCCAGCACCACAAAAAGGGTTGAAATTTTACTTCCGTCGCGGATATAAGATTTTTTTACATAAAGGTCTTTGACGCCATTTTTGGTCTCTTGGCGGGTTACGACATAGTTTTCTTTGACATAGTTTGCGCGCTGGGTTTGATAGGCGTGATCGTAAAATGAGCCTGCTTGCAGCGCGAATATATTCCGTCCTACGACGTCATCGCCGTAAAGCTCGCGTGCGCCGTTGCTAGCGCTTTCGATCGTGCCTGCTACATTATCGATGCTAAGCACCGAAAGGGAGCTATATTTTAGCGCATCTTTAAAGCTGAGACTAAAATCTCCGTGGCGCAAATTAGACTTCAAAACCTCGTCTATGGATTTAGAAATTTCTAAGACGGAGCTTAGCGGATTTAGCGCTTCTATATCGCGAATTTTGGAGTGATAATCCCCTTGGCGCAGAGCGTTTTGAACTGCTGCAAGCGGGATGAAAACGCACTTTTTTAAAAACGTAAAATTTGAAATTAGAAGGATTAAATAAGCTAAAATAGCCGCCGCTAGCGCTACGACGATAAAATCGTCCGCGCCCAAAAAATAGCCGGCTCGTTCGCGAGCCATTACGAAATTATCTCCAAATTTCGCAAGATAAGCAAAACTTAACCCCGATTCGTCTTCGAAGCTTACCACTTCGCCTAGGCGCGAAAAATCAAAATCCTGCCCTAATATATCGGTTACGCTGCCAGGAGCGTTAAAGAATTTGCCTTCGGCGTTAAAGACCAAAATATCGCCCAGCGAAGAGAGCCTGGCAATCGGCCTAGCGGTGTTGGCAAAACCTAGTAGATACGAATCAGCGTTTACGCGCTTGATTAAAAAATACCGCCATGCCCCATCCATCATCATATAGCGCGATACCCATTCATCCTTTTTTAGCTCGCTTGCGATATCCGCAAGCCGTATCTCGCCAAGATCCGAAATATGCGCATCCGATGAAAAATGCGCCAAGCTCTCCTGCTCCGCGCCGCGGGCGCGCAGATAAAAAATAGCGTCAAATCTATGAGAAGATTTTACGACATTGCGGATCAAATCCGCGTAAAGCTCGCTTTGCGCAGCCTCATGCCTTGCGTCTAAAGAAAGGATAGTTTCTTTTAGAATTTCAAGCTCGCTAAAAAGCGACTCGTCGGTATTTTTAAGTAAAGTAATCGCCGTGCGCGTCCGCAAATCAAGCTGCGTAGCGATCCTAGTGCGCAAAAAGCTAATCTCGCAAACTACTACAAGCGTAAGTAGCGCAGCACCTAGAATCAAGGCGGCGTTAAATCTTTCGGTAACGAAGTCTTTTTTGTTTTTCATGCCAAATTCCAAATTTTGCGGGATTTTAGCAAATTTCGTTTTAAAGCCTATTTAAGCTTTGATTTTCGCTCCGCGCGCACCCAAAAAATGCATCATTAAAAGTACCGCGAAGCTAAAAATAAGCATCAGCGCCGAATACGCGTGAGCCTGCGCGAAATCGAGCGTTTCGGTCGCTTCATAAATCGCGATGGAGGCGACCTTGGTCTGCTCGCTCACGCTGCCGCCGATCATCAGCACGACGCCGAACTCGCCCATCGTGTGCGCGAAGCAGATCACCAAGGCGCTAAGCAGGGAGTGGCGTATCGCGGGTAACGCGACGCGAAAAAGCTTGGAAAAATAGCCCTTGCCGAGCGAATCGCACGCCCAAAAAAGCGAGCGCGGAAGCGAACGAAAGCCCGAAACCAGCGGCGAAAACATAAACGGCAGCGAGTAGATACAGCTCGCGATCACAAGCCCGCTGAAATTAAATACGAGTCTAAGCCCGAAGTGTTTGTCGAAAAACTCCCCCAGCACCGAATACGGCGATAGAAAAACGAGTAGGTAAAACCCTAGCACCGAAGGCGGCAGCACGAGCGGAAGCGAGATGATCGATTCGATCACGCTTTTGCCGCGGAAATTTTTTTTCGCTATAAAAAATGCAAGCGGCACGCAGATGATAAACAACGCAAATGTCGTTAAGCTCGCAAGCTTTAATGAAACGAGAAACGGCGTGTAATCGAGCCCCTTTAGAATTTCAAACATTTATCCTCCGAGCCGAGCCACTGGGCCCAAACTATAAAATCTTAAAAGCCTAGCCCTACTTTAAAATTTAGAGGCAAAGCTAGATAGAATTTGCGCAAACCTCATAGTCATAAGGCTTTGCAAAATGAAATTTTGAAAATTTCGTGCAAGCTAAAGCGAGCGGAATTTATAAAAGTGCTTGGCTAATAAATTCCTTCAAGCGTGCAAATCCTGCCGAATCTTTAAGCTCTCTACCAAGCTGGCAAATTTTTAAGGCCACGAATTTTGCTGAGCTAAATTTCAAAAAGCTTCACTAGGCTTTAAAACTTAAGCGGGCAGGATTTATCTGAGCGCAAATTTCACGCAAGATAGGCTAAACGACACCTTCCGAACGACCTAGTGAAATTTGATTGAGCCCGACAAGACGAAATTAAAATTTCGCATAAATGTAAAAAACCGGGTTAATGAAATCCTGCCACAGCTCTTATGAAGCGAGTTTAGCACGCAAGCTTCAAGCCGTTAGAGCTTTTAAAATTTCAAAGCCACAAAATCCAGGCAAAATTCCAAATCTAAAAATTTAAGTTTTTGCGAAGCTTTACATTAAATTTTTACCAAGATCGCATGATAGAATTCGCGCAACTCCTGCCAAAAAAGTAAGCTAAAAGCCGCCAAATTTAAAAATAAACCCACCACGCCAATTAATAAATTCAAAGAAGGAATTTAACGGCGCCTGTCTGCGCAAAATCTAAAATTTAAGCTTAATTTTCCCACGCTATCTAGTCTTGCATTGCGGTTTTACTCTAGCCTGCGTTTAAATTTTGTGTTTCATGAAAATCTAAGCGCGATGCGAATGAAATTTTAAAATCTCACCGTATTTTGCGGGCAAATCTAGCTAAAATTTCGCAAAATCCCTCGTCTAAATTCCATAAAAGCCTGTATTTAAATCTCTAATCTAGTTGAAGTTTCCTACTTAGGCGCACCTAAAAGCTTGTCTGCAAGTTTAAATTTTACGCAGAGTGATATTAAAGGCTTTGGCACCCGCTTTGACCTCATCGCCTACTTGCAAGCCATCGGCTTCTGCATTGCTTAGCACCACTTCGCACAGCTGGCTACCGATCGCTACGACAGCCACTTTGATCCCGTCGCGTGCTTGCAAATCGACAACCTTGCCCGCGAAAGAAAACTTCTGCGAGCCGCTAGTTTTAAGAAAAATTTCCTCCGGCGTACCGGTGCGGACGATCCTGCCATCCTTCATCTCATAAACTCGCTTGCAAAGCCTATAAATCTCGCTTATGTCGTGGCTTACCAAAATCACGGTCTGATGAAACTGCTCGTGGATCTTTAGCAAATACTCTTGGATTTTTTCGCGCATCGTAAAATCAAGCGCCGAAAGCGGCTCGTCAAGTAGCAAAATTTCAGGCTCTTGCATCAGCGCGCGAGCAAGTGCTACGCGCTGCTTCTGTCCGCCGCTAAGACCCTCGACACCGGATTTTGCAAACTCGCTAAGCTCTAAAATTTCAAGCAGCATTGCGGCTTTTTGCGGATCGTTTCTGGCAAAAAGTAGATTGCCCGTCACGCTCATATTCTCAAAAAGTGCGTAGTCTTGAAATAAAAAGCCGATCCTGCGCTTGCCCGCACTTAAGAATTCATTACCTTCTTGCAGCACACGATCGCCGTCTTTTATGCTACCACTATCTGCGCGCAAGAATCCAGCCAAAATGCGCAGCAGTGTAGTCTTACCGCTGCCGCTGCGCCCATATAGGCACACAAACGAGCCTTTGTTAATCTCTAAGCGAGCATCAATCGAGAAATCATCACTGATTTTTTTCTTACAATCAATCGTTATCATATTTTTCTATATATATCGCAGTGGCGCTAATGTATGCGAAAACCTCGTCGCCCTCGCGTAAAGCAAGCTCCTGCGCAGAATGCGCGCTAATGAGCACATCAAAGCTTATCTTGCCTTCAAATCTAAGCGTGCATAGAATTTCGCCCAAACTTAGGCTCGTAATCTTGCCGTGAATTTCATTTTCGCTAGATACACCACTTAGGGCTTCGCGAGATAAAAGCACATCAGTGCTTTTAAAGCCCACGTAAACTTCGCTGCCCGCCTTAAGCTCGCTACTTAGCTGCAGAAATACACCACGTAGCTTGATACCGCCCGCGATAAATCCTACTGAATGGATGCCGTCTTTTTGTAAAATTTCGTTGATTCTCGCTCTAATCATTAAAACTCGTATCCGTATTTAGCAAAGATCGCCCTGCCCTTATCGCTTAGGATAAAATCATAAAACGCCTTGGCTTCAGCATTGTCTTTGGCGCGGTTTAGCACGACCATGCCTTGAGCTATCGGCTCGTAGAGTTTGGTGTCAACCAAGACGAAATTTTCGCCCTCTTTGCAAGGCTTGCCGTTGCAGCCGTCCTTTGCCATCTTAGGCGCATACATCGCGCTAGCTGCGATAAAACCAACGTCGGACGCTTTAAGCGCTTGTGAAAGAGCCTCGCCAATCGATTTTGCTTCTACGATTTTGCCTTTGATCTCATCGTAAACTCCCGCTTTTTGGAAGGCCTGTACGCTTGCGGTGCCGTAAGGAGCGGTCTTTGGATTTGCTATGGAAATCGTTTTAACGCTAGGGTCTTTTAAAATTTCAAGCCCCTTGCTAAGATCTACGCCGCGCACGCTAAACATCGCCACTTTGCCTTTGGCGTAAGTTTTGGCAGGCGCCGTCGCAAAGCCCTCTTTATACATATCGTCTGCAAATTTCATATCAGCCGCCATAAAAACATCAAACGAAGCGCCGTTTTTGATCTGCGTGCTAAGCGCACCGCTCGCACCCAAGCTCACATTTAGCGTAGTTTGCGGATGCAGCTTGACAAATTCCGCCTTGATCTCGTCAAACGCATACGTCGTGTTCGCAGCGGCTGCGACGCTGACCTCTCCGGCGCTTAGCGCGCCTGCGGTTAAAATTCCTAAAAGCACTGCTTTCAACTTCATTTTATGCCTTTCGTTTCGGCTCTCACAGAGAATTGAATTGTATCTAAAATTTTAAATTTACGCCTTAAATTTTAAAATTTTACGCACCCAATTTCACCCTATTACGCGCCAATAATGATCTCGCTAGGCTTGATGATCGCCGTTACCTCATCTCCTACTCCCAGAGCCATCGCGGTGGCAGATTCTCGCGTGATGATCGCGGTGATGTTTTGATGCGAGCTCGTGCCTAGACAGATCTCTGCGTTTACTGCCCCGATTTTGACCTCGCTAATCGTGCCTTTGATTTGATTCGTCGTGCTAAGTTTTAGCTTCTCCGAGCTTCCTTTAGCGATGATGACGCTTGGAGCTTTGAATAAAAACAGCACATCCTTGCCCGCCTTTAGCCCTAAATTTTTTTCGCTCTCTACGGTTACCGTCGCGCATAAAATTTCGCCACCTGCGAGTTTAGCTGTGATTTGAGAATTTACAGCGCCTGTTTGAATATCCGTAATCTCAACACTTAGCTGATTGCGTGCAGAAAGTTTCATACCGATCTTCTCCAGGCTTAAAAGACTTTCTTCGGTGATCTCGTCAAGCTTTAAAATTTCACTCAAAAATGTCTCACCCGCGTGGCTGATAGCATCATAAGCGCGAATCAGCTTGTGAGCGTATGGAGTGAGCTCCGAGCCGCTATTTTTCTTAGTGCCTTGAGTGCGAACGATGAGCGGCTTTTTGCTCGCGTTGTTGATTAAATTTAGTGCGTCCCAGCCGTTTTTATACGACACTCCTACGATCTCTGCGGCCTTTGTAATACTTTTAGTCTCATCTACGGCCTTAAGCAGCTTAATGTGCTTGGCTAAAAGCGATGCTTTGTTGCCAAGCAGGAATTCCAAAGCAAATTTTGCATCCATTTTCATCCTTTCTTATTTACTTTCACGTGATTTTATAATATATCCTCTGATATATTTCTTAAAGAGCTGCAGGCTTTATTCTGCGATATAAAGAGGGAAATTCTATATGAAATTTTACCTTTATTGACAAAATTTCTTTAAACTTGTAAAATCGCCACTTTGATTTATAAAGAAGGGTCACATTTGAAATTTATAAAAATTATATTCTTAGCTGCGGCATTGGCACTCTGCGGTTGCTCGCAAAAGCAAGACGTAGCGCCTAGCGATACGGATGGTTTTGACGAGGAGTTCGCACAACGTGAGGTTTTCGATCCGCTTAGCGGCTATAACCGCGTTATGACGAGCTTCAACGACGTATTTTACTCATATATACTAACCCCCGTAGCCAGCGGCTACGATTACGTAATGCCCGATCCGATCCAGGGCGCGTTTTCAAATTTTTTCTATAATATTTTATATCCGATGAGGCTCGTAAACAACCTATTGCAGGGTAAATTTGAAAATTCTTGGGACGAGACGAAGCGATTTTTGATCAATTCGACCGTCGGCTTCGGCGGGCTTAATGATATGGCAGGCAAATACTACGGAATTCCGCGCCACGACGAGGATTTCGGGCAAACGCTCGGATATTGGGGCGTTCCGGCAGGTCCGCATATCGTCTGGCCGATTTTGGGACAGAGCAATCTGCGCGATACAGCGGGGCTTGTCGGAGATTATTTTTCAAATCCGATAAACTATATTAAAGATGGCACCGTTCGAAACTCCGTCAATGGATTTAGAATATTTAACGATTACTCGCGCGATCCGAAATTTTATGAAAAAATGACCAAAGATGCAGTGGATCTATATCCATTTTTACGCGATGCTTACGAGCAAAATCGCGAGAAATTAATAAAGGAATGAAAATGAAAATTTTAAAAGTTCTAGCGCTTTGCGGAGCGCTTTTGATTTCGGCGCACGCTATTAGCGATGCGGATATTGAGCCTGTGATGAGCCAAAAGGTCGCCGAGGCCGTAAGCATCATGCGAAGCAGCACCCCAAAAGACGCAAAGCCCGCAAAAATTTTTGCGCTTTTTGACGGCTATTTTGATTATAAAATGATGGCGAAGCTCTCCCTTGCTAAACATTATGCGAGCCTTAGCCCTGCGCAAATCGCGGAATTTAATAAAGCCTTCGAGGCGCATCTAAAGCGCTCCTTTATCGAAAAGCTTTCGCTTTATACCGATCAGGATATGAAGGTACTAAGTAAACAAAGCCCGAGCGATAAACGCCGCGTGCTAAAAACGCAGGTCATCGGCGAGCAGAAAAATTACGACATCGATTTTAAATTTTATCCTAACGGCTCTGATTGGCGCATCTACGATGTCGATATCGTGGGCGTTAGTTTAATTCAGACCTACCGCTCGCAGCTAGGCGATGTAACGCAAAGCTTGGGTTTTGACGAGCTCATAAAGCGGCTAAATTCCACCGTCATCAATAGCGGCGAATAGCGGCAAGCCTAAAAGAGCGGTATTTGAAAAAAATTTTTCGCCTAATCGTCGCGTTTCCGAAAATCACGCTCGCGCTGTTTACGGCGCTTGCGCTGTTTTTCGGATATTACTCCACAAAGCTAGAGATCGACGCTTCGAGCCAGACACTTCTGCTAGATAATGACAAAGACCTTCAAATTTGGCGCGAAGTATCTAAGCGCTACGAAACGCCGAATTTCTTGGTGCTTGCATACACTCCCGCGGGCGATCTTTTAGCGCCCGAGACGATCCGCAAGATAGCGCAGATGGATGCCGCTTTTTCTAAGCTGGATTTCGTCGCCAGCGTCACGGACATCACGAACGTACCGCTTTTACTAAACAAAGGTGGCGGCATGAGCGAGCTGCTTAAGCACATACCCACTCTTACCGACGCGGACGTAAATTTAACCGCGGCTAGGCGCGAGTTTGCCACAAGCCCCTTTTATGCGTCAAATTTAGTAAGCGCCGATCTTCGCACTACCGCAATTTTAATAAATTTAAAACCGCAGACCCGCTACGAGGAGCTTTTGCGCCTAAGAGACGGAGCCAAAAGCGCTCTAAAGCAAGCGGAGCACGAGGGCAACCGCTCGGGGGCTCAAATTTCACAGCTTAAAGACGCGCTTAAAGTTGCAGAGCAAAATTTTAAATCCTACCGCGACGAGCTGCGCGAAAAGGATCACCGAGATATTATGGCTTTGCGTGCGCTGATCGCGGGCTTTGAGAAGGAATTTGCGGGCGATCGGCTATTTTTGGGCGGATTAAATATGATCGCCGACGATATGGTAGGCTACGTCCGCTCGGATCTGGCGACCTACGGACTCGGCGCCTTGGTGCTTCTGCTAGCTTGCTTTTGGCTCTTTTTTAGACAGGCAAAATTTATCCTGCTGCCGCTTATCATCTGCGCGTATTCGGTCGTGCTCGCAGTGGGATTATTCGGATTTTTGAGCTTTGAGGTCACGGTCATTAGCTCAAATTTCATAGCGCTTCAGCTCATCATCACGGTTTCGGTCTGTATCCACCTAATCGTCGCCTACCGCGAGTTTAGCGCGCGCTTTCACGCATTTTCGCAGCGCCAGCTCGTTTACGCGGTGCTACGCGAGCGCGCAAGACCCTGCTTTTTCGCAATCTTTACGACCGTTATCGGCTTTATGTCGCTAATTTTTTGCGATATAAAGCCCGTAATTTCTCTGGGAATTATGATGAGCGTAGGCATCAGCATCTCGCTAGTTACGGCGTTTGGAGTATTCGGCGCGGTTATGTCGCTTCTGCCACGCACGCACAATAATCGCAGCTTCGAGCAGCACTTTAAATTTACCATTTGGTGCGCCGAAACGGCGCTGCGTAGCAGAGGCGTGGTCTACGGAGTGTGCGCTGCAGCGGTGATCTTTGGGCTGTACGGCATCTCACAGCTGCGCGTCGAAAACAGCTTCATCGGCTACTTTAAAAAAAGCACCGACATCCGCGCGGGTATGGAGGTTATCGATACCAATCTGGGCGGAACGATCCCGCTTGATATCGTCGTTAAATTTAAAAGTGCAGGCGGCGCAGATACTGCTAGCGGGAGTGAAAATTCCGTAAACGGCAGCGCAAATTTTAAGAGCGGTGGAAATTCCAATCCCGCTGGGCGAAATTTTGCGGCAAATTCTACTCGGCAAAATTCTATCGTGCAAAATTCCGCTACTCAGAATTCTACCGCCACGGCGCAAAATTTAAATGATAAAAATTTGTCCGAGCAAGGCCCCGCTGCGGCAACACAACCAAGCGACGCCGCAAATTCGGATCAAATCCACGCCGCAAATTTAGAGCAAAATTCCACCGTGAGCGACGATTTTGGCGATTTCGAAGCCGAGTACGCCGCCAACGAAAACAAGCCGCAGTATTGGTTCACCTCCGAAAAGATGCGTATCATCAGCAAAATAGATGATTTTTTGAAGGACAAAAACGTCGCCGGGCACGAGTTTATCGGCAACGTAAGCTCGCTCGCATCGCTTTTAAAGCTCGGCAAGCAGATTAATCAGGGGCGCGATCTGGACGATCTGAGCCTTGCTCTAATCTACTCTGAAATGCCGGCAAACTACCGCGAATTAGTGCTTTCGCCCTTTGTTAATATTGAAGCGAACGAGGCACACTTTAGCATCCGCACTATAGATAGCGATCCGAATCTCCGCAGGGCGCAATTCCTAGCCGATCTTAAGCGCGATCTGGACTCTCTACTCGCTAAGGATAACGTCACGGTGCAGATCAGCGGCATAATGGTGCTTTATAACAATATGCTTCAAAGCCTGATGAGCTCGCAGATAGGCACTCTGGGTATTACCGTGCTCGTGCTTTTCGTGCTTTTCGTGATCATCTTTCGCTCGTTTTCATACGCACTTATCGCGATCGTCGTAAATTTAATTCCGCTTTGCGCCTGCTTCGGCATTATGGGGGTTGCGAGCATTCCACTAGATATCATGAGTATCACGATAGCGGCGATTAGCATCGGTATCGGCGTTGACGACGTCATCCACTATATCTATCGCTACAAGCGGGAGTTTGCGCGCCTGGGCGACGAGGCCGCGGCAATCCGCGCGAGCCACGCAAGTATCGGATACGCGATGTATTATACGTCGTTTGCGATCATTTTGGGATTCAGCGTGATGATGATGAGCAATTTCTGGCCTACGATCTACTTTGGGATGTTAATATGTCTGGTGATGAGCCTGCTTCTTTTGGGTGCGCTCATAATCCTACCGTCGCTAATAATGAGCCGAAAGGGCTTAAAATTTAGCCTCTTTAAAGCTAAATAAATTTTATCTCGCTATAATTCCCGCATTTGGAGAGGATGGCGACCTGGTGGCGTCTGCGGACTTCAAATCCGATAGGAGGGCGGTTGACCGTTTTCCGGGGGGTTCGATTCCCTCCCTCTCTCGCCGAATTCTTTTAAAATTCTATCTTTAAATTTTATCTTTCACGCTTTTAGCCACGTACTTCGCGAATTTATATCAAATTTCGGCTCTAAATTTATCCGTTTTTAAGCAGGGGGGGGGGTAGCATTATTTTCTAGAAAATTTACCTCAAGGAGTTAAAGATGAAATATGCACTAGGTGTCGCGCTTGCGACGTTGATTTCAACAGGATGCGGCGCAGATGAGATACAGCTCGTGAAAGACTACACTTTGCCTGATTTCAAGTCGATGAGTATTGGCACGGCGATCGAGGGCTCGAAACTCTGCAAAAATATTACTTGGAGCAAAGAGGAAAACGGTGGATTAAAGACGGTTAAGATGGTTTGCGACGTGGATATGGAGAAAGTAAAGGTTGATGTAGATGCCTTTAACAAAAAATATAAAGAGGCTATGCTAAACACGTCTTTAAGAGGTGCCGTGCTTTTCTATAAAGATAAATCTGATGATAAACAACAGCGTTTACTTAAATTGGCAAATGAACATTGCAAAATAAATGAGACGAAATTTCAAGAGGAGCTCAAAGACAGAGGCAAAATAGATTACTCATTTCAAAAAAAGCCAGTTGATTGCGACGATAAATTAAAAGATGAAATACTAAAGGATGGTGAACCAAAAACTTCTGCGATTTATATGAGTAATATTATTGATTCATTAGAAGACGTCGCTTATTATTCGCAGCTAACGCCTAGCCAAATAAGGCTACAGCTTGGAAGGGCAGCAGAGCTGCCGCCACAGGCTGAGATCGAATTAAATTTTATCGTGAATGCTGATAAGAGCGTAAGTTTATCGGATAAATTTATAGTGACTAAAGATATAATTGATGATGTTATTAAGATAAGATCGGCATTTAATAATAGAAAAACGGCGGAAGACGCCCTTGCAACTTTCTACGAAAGACAATAAAATTTTATCTGAATTTTTAAAAGACGTTTCGGCTCGGAAGCGTTTCCGCAAAAGACGATAGCATTATTTTGCGGCTCAATTTGACGAAATTTTAAATTTGAGCCGCCTTGCGTCAAAATTTCATTATTTCATTCAAATTTGACGCGGGCTTTTAAATTTAAAAAGCGCGACGGAAGCAGTTTCGCCCGCCGCGCCGTGAAATTTTACGCCGAATACAAGCTTATTTATCGTGTCCTTGCAGATACGCAATCGCGCTAAGTGCGGCAACCGCACCGTCACCCGCCGCGCAAACGACCTGTTTAGGCGCATCCTGTCTCATATCGCCCGCCGCAAATAGCCCGTGCACGCTTGTTTGCATCTTTAAATTTACCGCGACCTGCCCGCCCGGCGTGATGTCGCAAATGAACTTACCATCATCGCCCTTTAGCACCTCGTTTCGCACGTCAAGCCCCACGAATACGAAGATCCCAGGTAGCTGCAGCTCACGCGCGGCGCCGCTGGTTTTATCCTTCACGACGACGCCCGTTACGCCGCTTGCATCGCCCTTGATCTGCTCTACGAGCGCATTTGTGATGAGCTCGATATTCTCACTTTCGCGCACCTTTTGCACGGTCGAAGGCGCGGCGCGAAACTCATCGCGACGGTGAATCAGATAGACTTTAGAGCAAATTTTAGCCAGATACAGCGCCTCCTCTAGCGCCGTATCGCCGCCGCCGAGGACGGCAACCTCTTTTCCCTTGTAAAAAAACCCGTCGCAGGTCGCGCAGGTACTGACGCCGCGACCAAAAAACTCATCCTCGCCCTCAATCCCCGCGCGGCGCGGAGTAGAGCCTGTAGCTACGATAACGGCACGCGCGCGTCGTGTTTGATCGCCCTCGAGATAGATCGTAAAATTTCCATCGCCGTCTTTTAAAACGCGCAGCACGCGCACCATCTCATGCTTTAAGCCAAAGCGGAAGCACTGCTCCTGCCAAGGCGCCATAAAGCTCATCCCGTCGGTCACCGCAGCGACGCCCGGGTAGTTTTCCATCTCGGAGCTTGAGGTGATCTGCCCCCCGGGCATCCCCATCTCAAACATCACGACATCCTTTAAACCGCCTCTTGTAGCATAAAGCCCCGCCGCTAACCCCGCAGGGCCGCCGCCGATAATTGCTAAATCTAACATTTTTTCTCCTTAATTATTTTATTAAGTAAAGCCGCGGGCGCTAAATTTACGAATTTAATTAATATAACGATGAGTGGGAGAAAAAAGGGCGAAAGCCGCCCTTTTAAAATTTACAGAAGCGAGTTTAGTTTGTCGGCTATAATCTGCTTAGATTGCGCGCCGATGAGTTGGGCTTTTAGCTCGCCGTCTTTGAAAAATAGTATCGTTGGGATCGAGCGAACGCCGAACTGCACCGCAAGATCCTGCGCTTCGTCGGTATTTACTTTGCAAATTTTAGCCTTGCCCTCGTAATCGTTCGCAAGCTCCTCGATGATCGGGGCGATCATACGGCACGGCCCGCACCAAGGCGCCCAAAAATCGACTAGCGCGACACCCTCTTTAGTAACGTCGAAATTCTCCGAAGTAAGCTCTATATACTTTCCCATAATGTTCTCCTTGTATTAAAATTCTGCGGATTATAGTTAACTATCTTAAATAAATAATAAAAATTCTAATTTAAAAAGATATGTTGGCGATAAATTTTATCTGCTTTGGATAAACTTCCACCACGTCGATCTGCCACGACTCGTCCGTATCGCAGCTCATCAGATAAAATTCAACCGCCTTTAAAATTTTAGCCATCTTGGCATCTGTCACGCGCTCCGCAGCGTCATAATCGCCGCTAGTGGCCTTCACCTCGACGAAGTGCAAAATGCCGTCTTTGCGCGCGACAATATCAATCTCGCCGAAGCGGCAGCGGAAATTTCGCTTTAAAATTTTAAACCCTTCGCCGCGTAAAAATTCCGCCGCACGGTCTTCGCAGGCAAAACCAAAAAGATATTCTTTTAAGCTCAATTTAGCTTTCGATCCTGATCATAAAAGGCTTTTGCGTAATGAAATTTTCACCGCTAATTACGCTTATTGCGCGTTTGATATCCTTCTCGCAGCACGTATGCGTCGTGAAAAACAGCGTCACCTCCTCATCCGTTTTGAGCTTAGGCTTTTGCAAAAAGCTGTCGATCGAAAGATCGTTTAAGCTCATAATGTTCGTAAGCTTCGCAAGTACGCCCTTCTCGTCGCGCACACGCAGCCTGAAATAATACTTCGTACGGATCTGCTCGCTAGGCAAAATTTGCATAAAATTTTCGCTCGGCAAAATTTTATAGCCGAGCATCGGATTTTTATTATCGCGCGCAATGTCGATGAGATCGCTTATAACCGCACTTGCCGTAGCGCTTCCGCCGGCGCCAGGTCCGTAATACATACTCTCGTCGACGCAGTCTCCGTAGATGCTCACGCCGTTCATTACGCCGTCTACTTTTGAGAGCATTTGATCCTTTGAAATGAGCGCTGGATGGACGCGCAGCTCGACTTTATTATCGCACGCGCGCTTGGCTACCGCAAGCAGCTTGATTATGAAGTCGAATTCGCGCGCAAAATAGATATCCTCCTGCGTGATCTCTTCGATCCCCTCGATTAGGATATCTTCGGGATCGCCGTGCACGCCGTATGCGATGCTAGCTAAGATCAAAAGCTTATGCGCCGCATCGAACCCACCGATGTCAAAGCTTGGATCGGCTTCGGCATATCCGAGCTCTTGAGCTCGCTTTAGCGCGTCTTCAAATTTCTCGTTTTTTTGCATCATATTCGTAAGGATGAAGTTGCTCGTGCCGTTTACGATGCCGATGATCTTTTCGATACGGTTGGCGCTTAGCCCTTCGCGCAGGGTTTTTATGATCGGAATTCCGCCCGCTACGCTCGCTTCAAAGCCAAAAGGCGTGTCGCCCGCCAAAGCCTGAAGTTTATAGCGATGATAAGCCAAAAGCGCCTTATTTGCGGTAACGACCGCCTTTTTACGCTTTAAAATTTCGCTTACGATCTCGTAGGGCTTTTCTACCCCGCCCATAAGCTCTACAAAAACGTCGATGTCATCGCGCTCGATGATACTCCCAGCGTCGCTGCTAAGCGGAATTTTTACGTCACGTTTTTTGCTCGTATCGCGCACGAGCCCGATTACGGGCTCTATGCTAACGCCTGCGCGCGCAAGAATGATATCTTTGTTTTTGATCAAAATATTTGCAACTTCGCTACCTACGGTGCCGACGCCTAAAATCGCTACCCTCATCAGATCTCTTTCAAATATTTTTTTATATTTCTAGCAGCCTGGCGGGTCCTGTTTTCGTTTTCGATAAAAGCGATCCGCACGTAATCGTCTCCCGCCGCGCCAAAGCCAACGCCCGGGCTTACGGCAACGCACGCTTTGGTAAGAAGCTGTTTGGAAAACTCCATACTCCTTAGATGAGCCGCCGCGGGCGGCAATTTCGCCCACGCAAACATCGACGCGCTAGGTTTTGCGATCTGCCAGCCCGCATCCGCAAAAGCGTCAATCAAAAAATTCCTACGCTTCTCATAGCTCGCGCGGATCTGCTCTACGCACTCCTGCGGTCCGTCCAGCGCGATCGTTGCGGCTACTTGTATCGGCGTAAACATGCCGTAATCAAACCACGATTTTATCTTTTTAAGCGCGGCGACTAGCTTTTTGTTGCCACTAACAAAACCTACGCGCCAACCCGCCATATTGTAAGTTTTAGAAAGCGTGTACGCCTCGACTGCGACGTCCTTTGCGCCCTGAACCTCAAAGATTGACGGCGTTTTGTAATCATCGAAAGCGATCTCTGCATAAGCGATGTCGCTGATGATATAAAACCGCTCCTGCCGCGCCATCGCCACAAGCCGCTCGTAGAAGCTCTTTTGTACGACGACGGTGGTAGGGTTGTGCGGGAAATTTACGACGACGTATTTTGGACGCGGAATGCTCTCGTCGAAAGTTTTTTGCAGATCGATGAAAAATTTATTCTCATTAAAATTTAAATTCTCATCATAGGCAAGCGGGATTTTAACGACGTTGCCGCCCGCGATGATGAAAGCTTGAGTATGTATCGGATACGCGGGATCGGGCACCACCGCGACATCGCCCGGATTTACGATCGCGCTTGTTAAATGCACGAAGCCCTCCTTGGAGCCCATCACCGCGACGATCTCGCTTTCCGGATCCAAGATCACGCCGTATTTGCGCTTGTACCAATTCGCGCACGCAAGTCGCAGCTTATAGATGCCCTGACTTACGGAGTAGCCGTGCGTCTTGTCCTTTTGCGCGCTTTCGCAAAGCTTGTCGATTATATGCTGCGGCGTCCTGCCGTCGGGATTGCCCATCGAAAAATCGATTATGTCCTCGCCGGCTCTGCGCGCCGCCATTTTTATGGCATTGACCTCAGCAAAAACGTAATTGGGCAAACGCTCGATTTTTGAAAAACGGATTTCGTCAAACATCTCAAACCTCTTATCTTAAAGTAATTTTCAAATCCTATTTGAAATTCCGCGCCTTAAACGCGCGATCTGCTCGTGCCGCACGGAGGCAAAATTTCAAGCCTTAGCGGCGATGCGGCGGCGCTTTTTATATTGCTCGGGCAATTTAAACTTTTACCTCGCTAAAATTTCAAAACCGCGGGGACGCAGAGGCGTTGATCGTTTAAATTTAGCGCGTTGCGACCCTTTGCGGCGACATTTAAATTTACATCCGATCGAAACGACCGAGACCTCCGTTTTGCAGGGCACCATGGACGGCGTCTCTTAAATTTAGCGCGCTACCGCAAGCGCCCGCATCGTTTGAAATTTTATCCGCACCGTTAAATTTTATCTACGCCACTTGGAATTTTATCCAAGGCAACACGATTCAAACTTTTTAAATTTACAGCCGCAAGGTTAAATTTAAACCGAGCGCCGTAGCAAGCCGAAATTTTACTCTCAGCGGCGGCAAAAGCCCTAAGAGCGAAGAGCCACGCACGAGAGCGAGGATTTTACCACTTTTTGCCCTTGTTTAGGCGCAGAAACTCATCGGCTGAAATTTTAGTGATATTGCCATCTTTAACGTGAAATTTTTGAGTGTTTCTTTCGCTGAAAGTTACGTTGCCATCGGCTTTGCCGAGCTCAAACATCCCGTGACCGGTAGAGATTAGCAGCTCCTCATCTCCTTGCGAAGCGACGACATAAGGGGTATTTATGACCATCTCACGCTTCTTGCCGCTTTTTAGATCGATGATACCGATCCACATTTTGCCGCGTGGATTAAGCACGATATCTTTGCTCGGCGCGGGTTTGCTTTGCGTGGCGTTTTCGTCGGTGGAATTTTCCTCAGTCTTAATGCTCGCGCGCTCGATCCTGATAGAGCGGTCCAGCGCGTTTAGCGAGCTTAAATTTTCATCCACAGCAGCGGCTGCATTGGCATCTGACTTTAGTGCGAATTTTTCATCTGTAGCGTTGTGCGAAACGACGTCGATACCGATGTTTTCAAGCTTTTTTTGAGTATTATTTACAATCGGAGCGTCAGAATAGGTGGTTTTGTTTTGCTCCCATAAAAGCGAGCCCAAAAATTCGCCAAAACTTTTATAAAGTCCAAAATAAAAGATCGCACCTATAATTAACACCATCACAAGCAGCCATAAAAGCCAACCGCCGCCGCTTTTGTTAGGGCTGACCCTTTGACCATAGACCTGCTCGACTTTAGCCTTTTTAACGGGCGCAAAGCTCTCCTTCGCGACCTCAAACTCGCTAAGCCAGTCCGATAGATCCAGCCCAAACTCGCGCTCTAAAATTTTAATGTAGCCCTTCACGTTAAAATTTGCTAGTTTCTCGAAGTCTTTATTTATGATGTATTCTAAATTTTGCGCATCAATGCGCGTCGTGCGCGCTATCTCTATCAGATCCATAGATTTTAATTTATCTAGATCGCTGCTTTTTGGTTGCTGCGTTTGCTCCGGCTTCTCGGTTTGTTCCGCCTGCTCGTCCGTATTATTTAACTTCTCTTTTATTTCTTCCATTTAAAATTCCATCGCATAGTATCGCAAATGCCGCGCTTACGTTAAGCGAGTCCCAGCCTTCGCGCATCTTTATCGATACCGCGCGGTCGCATTTTTTAAGCGCTCTAGCAGGTATCCCCTCTTCTTCGTTTCCCATTACGAGTGCATTTTTCGCGCCGAGCTCTAACTCCTTAAAGCTCGTCCCGTCCGCACTCGCGGCGTAAATTTCAAAGCCGCTTTGTTTAAGCTCGTTTATCACGCTAAGCCCGTCTGTAGCCTTAACGACGTTTAGCTCATACGCCGCGCCCGAGCTTGCGCGCACTACGCCCGCCATATTTAGATTATTTGCGACGACGATCACGCTGTCCGCGCCCAAAGCATAGGCGCTACGCATTATCGCGCCGATGTTTCCGACATCGGTAAGCCCGTAAAGGATCGGCACAAATTTATCGTCTTTGGCGCTAGCAAGATCGCCGAAGCTAAACTCCTCCACCTCGGCCAAGAAGCCTTGATGGTTGCCGCCGCGAGCGAGGGCTTGAGCTTTTTTCGCATCGGCGCGCTCGATCTTTACGCCAGTCGCGGCGATCTTTTTAAAAATTTCTTTCTCGCACTCCTTTGCAAGGATGATGCGGATAAATTTCTGCGGATGCCAGTTTAAAAGGTGCAAAAACAGCTGCTTGCCGTAAATAATCATTTTGGGATTTTAGCGAAAAACGGTTAAAATATGACTTAGCGTATCAAATTTTTATATATTTCTTTGGCGGGTTCGCCGTTTATTTTTGAGAGCAGTTTCGCTTTTATTTTCGGCGCGATCTCAAGCGAGAGAATATCTTCCTGCGTGATTTTTTCAAAGCTTTTCTCGCCTGCGCCGTCAATCACGACGCACCATTCGCCGTTTAAATTTGCGCCGTTTAGGCTGGATAGAACCTCTGCGGCGCTACCGAAAAATTTTGTTTCAAATTTTTTCGTGGCTTCCTTAATCGCAAAAATTTTGCGCTGCGCATCGATCCCAGCGATCTGCTCTATTAGCTTTACCACGCGCTTGGGAGATTCGTAGAGTACGCACGGATAGGGGCTTTGCATTAAATTTAGAATCTGGGCTTTGCGCTGCGTGCCGTCATTATTCAAAAAGCCTAAAAAGCTAAATTCTTTCTCCACTAGTCCGCTTGCGGCGGCTGCGAGCAGCAGAGCGTTTGCGCCGCTAAGCACCTCGTAAGGCACGCCGTTTTGTTGCGCAAATTTTACGAGCGCAATTCCCGGATCGCTGATGCAGGGCATGCCGGCGTCGCTTACGTATGCGCAAGCTTTTTCGCGCAAAAGCGCCGCATCAAAACCCGCGAAAAACTCCGCTTCATTGTGCGTGTGCAGCGAGTAGAACTGTGAAATTTTAAATGAAATTTGAAATTTATCGGATAATAAGTTTAGAAGTTTTTTTGAAACCCTCGTATCCTCGCAGATTAGGATTTCGCAGCTTTGCAATACCTCAAGCGCGCGGCTCGAGATATCGCTTACATTTCCTATCGGCGTAGGAATGAGATATAGCAACTATTTCATTCCGTATTTTTGCTTAAATTTCTCGACGCGGCCCGCGCTATCTACGATCTTCTCGCTGCCTGTGAAAAACGGATGGCAGTTGGAGCAGATATCGACGCGGATCTCAGGCTTGTTCGAGCGCGTTTTAAAAGTGTTGCCGCAAGCGCAGGTAACGGTCGTTTCGACAAAGTTCGGATGGATATCTTTTTTCATTTTTGATCCTTTTTGATGATTTTAAAAGGTTGCGATTATACAACTTTTTTATCTAAAAAGCAAATTTAAAGGGTTTTAAAAATCTCGCGGCGGAGCGGCAATTTTTTCTCGATCATGCTTTTTAAGCGCGAAGAATTTTAAAATTTAGCCCGCTTGCGAGTAAAATTTTATTTCACCGCGGCGTGCAAAATACAAGCGCGCGAAGATATGCCGCAGCAAATACGCGCCGCGCGTTAAGCCGCTAATAAACATAACAGGTCGCGCAGGCAAAATTTTAAATTCCAAAATTTAAAGCACGCGGCTTTAAATTTTAAAATTTGCCGAGCGTTTAAAACATCAGCTTCGCGCAAGTTGCAATCAGCGCTGTGTTTGAGCGCAAAATATAAGGGCTATTAAGCGCATAGGCGTTTTTAAATTTCTCCCTTTCACGCGGCGAAAATCCGCCCTCCGGGCCAACGAACGCGATCTCGTCGCCGCCGAAAATGTCGATGTTCTTGCCGCCAAAATTGATCAGGCTTACGTTTTCATATCTTTGCGCGAGCTCGTCCGAGCCGCTCAAAACCTCGATCTGCATGATGGAATTTCGCCCGCACTGCTGCGACGAGTTGATCAAAATCCGCTCCATCCTCTGCGGATCGAGCCGCACGTTTTTCTGCGACAGATCGGCATAGACCAAAACAACCCGCCCGACGCCCATCTCGTTTAGCGCGGGCAGGCTCTTTTCGATCACAGCGCTCTCGACGACCGCCCAAGCGACGCAAAAATCGTGGCTCGGCGTAAAAACAGAGCTTTTAAAAACCAAATTTAGAACCGCACCCTTGCGCGAAATTTCAGCGATCTCATATAGATAACTCGCCCCGTCCTTTAGATTTCGCACGTCTATGCGCTCGCCCGCCCTTGCTCGTCTGGCTTTTAGGTGCAAAAACTGATCATTCTGCAAAATCAGGCTCTGTTCGCCTGCAAACTTATCGTAAAAATATACCATCAAATAACGCTCGCTATCAAAATTATCGCTAAGCTTAGCCCCAAAATCACCCGCATTTTGCGCTGATACGGCGCAAAGTTTTGACTTAGATACGCGATTTTCAGCCGCTTGTACGATACCGCGCTAAGTATAATCATCGCTAGCGCTGCGGCTGCCATGAAGTAAATTCTAAAGCTCAGATCAAAGCGCAGCACCGGCAGCATCACACTTCCGCTGATTATCAGGGCTGCGAGAGTCGCATAATATATTGGCAAAAACAGCCTGATGCGCCTAAGAAATCTAAGCCCAGATCTGCTCTTTTGCTTTAAACTTTCAGCTTGCGGCGCGGAGGCGGCGGAATTTAAAGCCTTGCCGCGAGGGTGAAATTCCGCCGCCGCATCGATCTTAAGCTGGGTAAAGATCAGATAAATTATCGTTAAAATCGCCGCAGCTAGCGCGAAAAATTTATGAAAACCCAGGGCGCTTTGATACAGATAATCCATCACTTCCGCCGAGGGGTTAAATCTGCAGGATAAAATTTTGCGCGGCTAGAGCTGAAATGATCAAATTTCAACGCAAACTTTTTCGGCGCGAGATAAAGCAGACCTGCTCCGCGCCTTTGAAATTTTAAAAACCATTCAAAGCGGCTGCGGCTATTTATTGCGTTAAAATTTATCGTGCCACCTTCTAATCGCGGTTTTACGCAGTATATCTCACACCAAGAATGAAATTTTGCAGATAAAGCTTTATAAAATTTAAAATTTCTCTGCGCAGATCGCACGGACAAGAAGAACGCTAAAATCGCGCCTACGCGCCGCATACGAACTACGCAAATTTTAAAAATTTTCAAATTTAGCCGCCGATTTTTCAACGCTCCGTCCTATTCGGTCACCGGAAGCGGCGGCATATCGGCGTTTATATCGACTTTAGGCTCGCTAGGCGCGATGGGTACGTCCTTCGGCACCTCGCTATCTACCGGTGGCTTTTGCAAGGTGTCCTTTTTCTCATCGTCGCAGCCGCCCAAAGCAAGCGCGCAGACAAAGATCGCGCACGCGGCAAAAACGCGAACGAGCCCCGAGCCAAATTTAAAGAAATTTCTCATCAGCAATCCTTTGGATAGATGATTTTTTCGCCGCGCAGAAGCTTTTGCCAAAGTTCCGGCTGCCTCCACTCCTCGCGCACGGCCGGCGAGAATTCTATCTCTTCCAGCGAGATCACGCCCATCTGCGCGTTGTAGGCATCCTCGCGGAAGCACTGCGCGTAGCCGGTGGTCGTTTCATGCACGATGACGCTGTGAAGTTTTACTTCGCGCTCGCCGTTTTGCATCTGAGTTAAGCTCAAAAGTCGGTCCACAAGGACGAAAAAAATTCTACAAAACTGCTCCGCGCTCGGATTTAGCGGTATCTGTACCCAGCGCGCGCTGTGTTTTTTCAGATCCACGATATAGCTCGCATCATCGCGCGCGTAGATCGTCGTAGCGTGGTCGAAACTATCGATAAGCTCGCGGATACCGAGCTTCATGTAGCCGAAGTCATAAACCATCCCCGCTTCATCCAAAAAATTTGAGCTAAGCAAAATTTCGCATCTGTAGGAGTGTCCGTGGATGCTCGTTCGACACCGCTTCGAGCCGCATAGGCGCACGATGTGAGCGTTTTCGAATTCGTATAATTTCCTGATTATCATACCCCGTCCTTCTCGCCCCAAATTCTAATGTGCAGGCGATCGGAGTAATTATAGCCGTTTTTTAGGCAAAAATCCACGCAAAATTGCGCGCCGCTTTCCAGCTCGCGACGATCCGCGCCGCGCGGCATACAATAAACCTCGCTCTCGCACGCCGCTAAAATTTCGGCAATTTCGGGCTGCGCGTCAAACTCGGGCGAGATGACGAACTTATAAAAGCTATCCTTTGCGTTTTGTTTTAAGCTTCGCAGCGCGGCGAAGCTCAGCCTGCATTCGCGCGGCTCGGCGGAGTTTGAGAGCTTAGGCGAAATCGCAAAAACGCAGCTTTTGTAAGCGGGGAATTTTTCAAAATCCACTAAAATCGTGCCGTTGGTTTCGAAGTGCACTTCGTATCCGCGCGCTAGCAGCTCGCAGACGAACTCGTAAAATAGCGCCTCTTTATGGTGCAGTAGCGGCTCGCCGCCGGTGATAACGACGATAGGCTTTTGATAAAGCTTAGTGCTCTGCGGTGATGCGGAGCTTTGCGGATTTAAATTTAAAGAATTCTGCGCCGCGAAATTTAAAGAATTTTCGCTCGTTAAATTTAAAGAATTTTCTGCGCTCTTGCCTGGACGGAGAAGCTTTTGCGCGGCGGCGGAATTTAACGTATCGCTTTCAGAAAAAGACTCGGCGGCGCAAAAACCCGGCGTAGAGCGTGCGGGCGTGAAACAGGACGAACCTGATAAATTTGGAATTTTATTCAAAAGCTGGGCTAAATTTAAAATTTCTTCGTGCTCAAAGTGGCTCGTAAAAACCGCGCGGATCGTATCGCAGCCGCGCAAGATCTCGCCGGTCTTTGGCGAAATGCGCTCGCCGCCGAAGCCCTCGCAGCGCAGATTACAGCCCGCAAAGCGAAAGAAAAACGCGAGCCTGCCCGCGTATTTGCCCTCGCCTTGGATACTTAAAAAGCTCTCTACGAGCCTCATCCGCCCGTCTCGTAAAATGCGCGGCTTGAAATTTCATTCGAAGCGTCAGTTTGCCAGCGATTTTTTTCGGGCTTATTCGCTAAAATTTTAGCCAAAATTTCGGCGGCTGCGGCGATGTCGCCCTCTTTGACCGCCTTTTTGATACTTAGCGCGTCCTCGAAGTAAAGGCACGGGATCAAAAGCCCCTCTGCGCTTAGTCTGATACGGTTACAACTCTCGCAAAAATCGTGCTTGTGCGGATCGATGATACCGAAGGTGTAGCCGTCCCCAAGCGCGTAAAGCGACGCGGGCGAGCTCTGCGATTTCGGCAGAGCGGTAAAGATAAATTTACGCCTTAAAATATCTAAAATTTCACTCGATTTTAATCCCGCAAGATCGCTGGCATGAGTGTTTTCCATAAATTCTATGAAGCGGATCTGACAATCCTTTTCGCGGGCAAATTCCAGCAAATAAATAAGCTCGTCGTCGTTGATCCCTTTTAGCGCGACGGTGTTTAGCTTGACCTTTAACCCCGCTTCAAGCGCAGCGTCAAGGCCCTCTAGGACGTTATAAAGCACGCCGCGCTGAGCTATAAATTTAGCTCGCTCCGGGCGCAACGAGTCGAGCGACATATTGATGCGCTTTAGCCCCGCGTCTTTCAGGGCGCGCGCGTAGTTTTTGAGATAATATCCGTTGGTAGTAAGCGCAAGATCGATACCCGGGGCGTAATCCGCGATCATCTTTATAAAATCCTCGATCCCCTTTCGCACCAGCGGTTCGCCGCCGGTGATACGGATCTTTTTTACGCCGCCGTCGATCGCAACTTTGACGAATAAAAACATCTCCTCAAAGCTTAAAATATTCTCTCGCGGCACCCAATTAAACGGCGTACTCGGCATGCAATATCTGCATCTGAAATTGCACCGCTGCGTAACCGAAATGCGCAAATAATCGATCGTTCGTCCAAATTTATCAATTAGCATATTTTGCCTTAATATCAATTTGCGGCGATTATATAAAAAACAAAGCGATTTTGCAAAATTTTATTTTTATATTGCTCAGGCTATTTTCTTACCGAGCCGATGAGCTCTTTAAGCTGATCTAGTAGCGGTCTGATCTGCTTTTCTACCCGCTCGTCTATCATCGTAGGCACTACATCTAGCCTCTGCTCTATCGTCTCGTCGATCACGTCGGCAATCGCGTTTATATCGATATTGGGGGCGACTTTGCCGTCCGAATCGATCATCTCTTTTAGCTCCTCGACCTTCTTTTTAAGCAGATAGTTTTCCTGCATAGCGTCAGTCAATACCTGATCGAAGCGCTCGAATTTTTTATCCGCTTGCTTATCTTTAAAATATATGACGAAAAACATCAAAAATATAACGACGCAAAGTCCTAAAATGATGATAGTGTTAAGATCCATAGGGGTTCCTTAAAATAAATTTACAAAAACAAAAGCAAAAAAGGCGATGCCCAAGTAGCCGTTGAGCGTGAAAAACGCGCGATCAATCTTGTTAAAATCTTTCTGCACGATCCTATGCTCGAAGTACAGGATCGTCGCGCACGCAGCCACGCCCAGATAGGCAAAAAAGCCTAAATTTGCCGCCGCGCAAAACAGTAGCCAAAAAAGCACCGCCACGGCGTGAAAAATTTTGGAGATAAACATCGAGGCTTCCTTGCCGTAAAGCGCAGGAATGCTGTAAAGCCCAGCCGTGCGGTCAAATTCCATATCTTGAAGCGAATACAACACGTCAAAGCCGCCTACCCAAAATACTACTCCAAAGCACAGCAGTACCGACCATAGCGGAATTACGCCACTAACGGCGATCGCTCCCGCAATCGGCGCAAGCCCTAAGCAAAAGCCGAGCATTAAATGCGCGGTCTCGCTAAAGCGTTTAAAATATGAATACCCGCCCAATGCCGCTAAAATCGGCACCGAAAGCTTAAGCGCCAAAGGATTTATAAGCGCCGAAACCGCTATGAAAACCACTGCGTTTGCGATGATGAAAAGCAGTAAATTCCTGCGCCCGATCCGTCCGTCCACGCTAGGGCGCGAAGCGCAGCGCGGATTGGCACGGTCGATATCCTCGTCCAAGTAACGATTTAGCGCCATCGCGAAGCTTCTAGCGCTTACCGCGCATAAAATCCCTAAAAAAAGCAACTTCCAGCCGAACCATATCGAGCCGTTTTGCAGCTTGCTCGCAGTAATCATCGCCGTAAAGATAAACGGCAGCGCGAAAACCGAATGTTTAAAAACTATTAATTCGTTGATATCGGATAAAATTTCTTTAAATTTAGCCATTTCGCCCCTTATTTTGGGCACCATTGTATCAAAAAAAAGTAAGAATAGCTCTAAATTTGATATAATTTGAACGAAAAATTTACGAAAGGAAACGCCTTGAGCCAAAATCAAAACTCGCATGCAAGCCCGCAGATCGCGATCATCGGCACCACCGCAAGCGGCAAAAGCGATCTTGCGCTAAGTATCGCGCGCGAAATCGGCGCCGTGATTTTGAGCCTCGATTCGCTCTGCATTTACCGGCAGATCGACATCACAAGCGCCAAGCCAAGCAAGGAGCAGCTGCGCGAGATCAGGCACTTCGGCGTAAATTTAATCTATCCAAACGAGTACTTCAGCGTCGGCGAGTTTATCAAAGAATACGCAGCTGCGCGGGCTTTCGCGGAGCTTAGCGGCGCGCCTTTGATAATCACGGGCGGCAGCGGGTTTTATCTCAAAGCGATGCTAAGCGGGCTGGCGCCGAAGGTTCCCGATTTTAAAAGCGAAATTTCAAACGATGAAATTTACACTCTAGCGCTGCGGATCGATCCGGAATTTGCCGCAAAGCTTAGCGCAGCAGACAGTTTTCGTTTAAAAAAATGGCTAAGTATCTATAAATTTTGCGGCGAGGCGCCGAGTAAATTTCTGCGCGAGAACACCGCTCCGCCAGTAATTTCGGATATTAAAATTTTTGAGATCGAGGCGCCCAAGCAATGGCTTGCAGGACGTATCGAGGTGCGCACGAAGGCGATGTTTGAGCGCGGGCTTTTGGAGGAAGCGGAGTTTTTATTCGCTCGCTACGGCTCAGAGTGTAGGGCGCTAGGCTGCATCGGGCTAAAGGAGTGCGGGCAGCTTTTGCGCGGGCAGATCTCGCGGGCGCAGTGCGAGCAGCTCGTAAGCCTGCACACGGTACAGCTTGCAAAGCGCCAGCGCACCTTCAATCGCTCGCAGTTCGCGGATAAAATTTCAGCGCCGCTCGAAAGCTTATATTCTGAAATTTTAAAAACTTTAACTTGACATTTGGCTCTACTTAAAATTCTTTGATTTTTAAAACACTATGCAATTTATTTATTGATTAGCTCCGCTATTTTTTCGAACCACCCTTTTATTTCATCAAAAGCATCAAGCTCTTCAAGCATTTCTTTTGTAAGTTGCTTTGAAAGCTCAGTAGCTATGTATTTTTTTGATGTTCTAGGACTGGATATAGGTTCTATATCTTTATTTGTCTTATCTACATTTTGATTAATAAAATTTGATAAATCAAGACTATTCCATTCTTCTAACCAACCGTCACTTTTATTGTGAAAACAAGTTTCTATTAAATAAACGCTTTTAATTAAATCTGGATGTATGTAGTTTTCTATTTCAGCCTTCCTTGTAAGATAGCCTATGTTGCCAGAATTTATAACTTTATCTAAATACTTTTGGTACTGATAATGTTTAGCTGTGTCTTTTTGATTATAATCGCTATCATATATATGAATCTGCGGGATATTCAATTTTACTAAATAATTATAGTTTACATAATGTTGAATAGAGGCACCGCCTAAAAAAATCATCAATATAGCTTCATTTTCTAAGTCAACTATATTTTTAAAATCTATAATGTTTTTATTAATATTTTTAAGAAATTCAATATCCGTATAACCTTCAACACATACGACTACTTTTAATTTTTGAATTTTTTCAGGATGAATACTTGGCAAAATTCCTAATGTATCGGCTATTAAATCAAGCTTATTACCTCCATTATTAATAATAGCAACATCGTTCACTTTACTAACTAATATCAAATTTTCTTCATCAACCATTTTTGCTATTTCTGGAGTATGAGTTGTGAGTACAAGTTGGTAGTTATCTTTACAAGATAGCTCTTTTAATGCTTCTATAAGCATTTTTTGATGATTTGGATGCTGTGCGGTTTCCGGTTCTTCTATGGCATAAATTATATCCTTATCCTTGTTTTCATCACTATCTAGCTTTCTTTCAGCCTCGGCTCTGAAATAATTTAATAGCACCATTCTTCTAAAACCGCTTCCTCTTTTATTTAAGGCAATCCCATTGTCGCTTTCCAAACTAAATGAAAATAAAGTATCTAGGCTTTTATTACTAATTTGGGGTTTTAAAGAATTTGTATTTTCTAGCCCCATTTCCCTCATTTTATCTATTGTCTCGTTGCCTATTCTTGTTAGTTCCTCTTCTAATTGACTTTTTATCATATTAAATTGTTCTTCAAATTTAGCTACGGCTATTTTTGTTGCACTTTTTAAGGGATTCTGTATATCGGCATCGCTATCTTTATTTGCTCTATCGCTCTGAAATAAAAAATATAAAGGCAACCATTTTTTTAACTGCTCCCATATGGCTTTGGCATCTTCTTTCGTTATATCAATTTTTATTTCTTCGAATTCATTGCTCGCCTTGCCATATAACGCCTTTCTTATTTCAGCATTAGTTCGTTTATCTATATCTTTAACCTCTTCTTCATTAAATTTCTCATTTAGTTTCTTTTTTAAGTCAGTAATTTTCATGTTAATTAGAGGCTCATTGGAGTATTCCTTCGGATACTGCGCTTTTATAAATACTTTTTCCTTTTGTAATTTTTCATTTTTGATTTCAAATTCTTTTACTATCTCTAAAGAGTTATCGTTATTCAAAAGATGTTCATCTCTCAATTTTGTTTTATTAGAGGCATCTATTAAAATTTCCTTTTCACCATCAACCATAAATTCTGCACCTATAATAATTGTACCACCTTCAGAATTCTTACTAAAATCGGTCATATCTATTTTTATTGTACCGCCTTCAAGAAAAATATCCAAAGCTTCTAATATAGTAGATTTTCCTACATCATTTTGCCCAATGATAACATTCATACTTTTATCAAAAAGTATTTTTACATCTTTATACGACCTAAAATTTTTCAATATCAAACTTTTTAGTTTCATTTAATTTCTTTTAATAATAAATTTATATGGCGCTATAGCGCAACTCTATGTAACACTAAAACTCTAATACCCGCTTAAAAAGACGAAATTATTTACCGCGCCGGTTAGAAATTTTACCAAAAACGGCGCCAGCACGCATGCCACGCTAGCTAGCACGACGGCAAATTTTATCTGCACCGAGACCGCGCTCAGCGGGCCGTCAAGCTCCGCGTCCTTTTGCGGCTCGTGCAAAAACATACGTACGATGAGGCGCAGGTAGTAATACAGCGCGAGCGCGCTATTTACCGCCATGATTACGGCGAGGGCAAAGTAGCCCGAATTGACCGCCGCGCTTAGCAGATACATCTTGCCCCAAAACACGCTAAACGGCGGAATGCCCGCAAGCGAGAGCATAAAAATCGCTGCGCATAGCGCAAAGAGCGGATGGGTGCGGATCAGCCCGTCAAATTTCTCAAACGGATGCTCGAAGCGAGCTGTAAATTTAGAGCTTTGCGCGGAAATTTCGGCGCCGGGCTCGCAAGTTTTAGTGCCGAAAAGGCTCGCTTCCGCGCAGAGCTCGATCGCTTTCAAATTTGGCTCGCTCGCTTTAACGCTCCACTCGGCGCAGGCTGAATCTTGCCAGCTCGCGCCTAAATTTAACTCGCCGGTAGCGCCTAGCTCGTTATTTTGCGAAAAAGAAAGCTTTGCGTTTGAGATAAAATTCCTCTCATCCTCGCCGTTTGCATTTAAATTTAAAACGGGGCTTTGGGTTTTAAATTTTAAATTTAACGAGCGGGCGCGCCTTTGCCGCACGCACCAAATGAACGCAAACGCGCCGAGGTTCGCCGCGGCGTATAGGATCCAGTAGGTGAAAAGTGCGGCGTTTGCCTGCGTCGAGCCGATCACGATCGCGCAGAGCACGAAGCCTGCGTGCGAAACGGAGCTGAAAGCCAGCATCCGTTTGACGTCGCGCTGCACGAGCGCCATGAGGTTTGATAGGCTCATCGTAAGCACCGCTACGGCGTAGAGCACGATGTTTAGCCACTGCACGCCGATGCTTTGCAGCGCTTCAAACAGCCTGATCGCCACGACAAAGCCCGCGATCTTGGGCACTACGGACAAAAAGCCCGCCATAGCGGAGCTCGCGCCCTCGTAAACGTCGGGCGTCCAGGTGTGAAACGGGATCAGCGAGAGCTTAAATCCTATAGAGACGATCATAAATGAGCAGGCGGCGAAAAGCAGGACGCTGGTTTGTAAATTTGAACTCTTGGCGATCTGCGCGATATTTGAAATTTCCATAGAGCCCGTAGATAGAAAAAACATCGCCGCGCCGAATGCGAAAAAGCCCGATCCCAGCGCGCCCATTATGAAGTATTTTAGCGCCGCTTCGACCGATCTGGCGCGGTTGTGAAGCGCGATTAGCGTATAAAGCGCCAGCGAGCCTGTCTCAAGCCCAACGAGGATCATCATTAAGCTTTCGCTCGCGACCATAAACTCATAGCCCACGAGCACGAATAAAAACAGCACGAAAAACTCCGCCGTGTGGTACTCGTGCGCGCTTCTTGCACCCAAAGACAGAAAGATGAAAAATATCGAGCCCGCGAGCATGATAAGCATCGATAGCGTCGCGATTCCGTCCACCAGCATCACGTCAAAAAGCCCGCGTATGCCGCTGTTGTATCCAAAAACGAGTCCGAAGCCCAGAGCTAGCGCCAGTATCGTGATGACGGCGTAAAATTTATACGATAGCGTGCGCGCAAAAAGCGAAACCGCGAGCATCAGCAGGGCAAATCCTCCAAGTATCGCCATAGGCGCGATCGAGGCTAAATTTAAAAGATTATTTTGCATCGCTTCTTACCTTAAAATTTGCTTTTTCCATATAGGCGCGAGTCGCGGTTTGAGAGGCTTTGTTAAACATCAACTCAAGGCTTTGCGTCACGCTGGGCTCGATGCTTTTTAGCATCAGATTCGGCGCGACGCCCAGCGCTACCACCAGCACGCAGATAGGGATGATAGAGCAAAGCTCGGTTCTGTTTAGATCGCTTAGCTTTTTATTTTCCTCATGCACGAGCGCGCCGAAGAAGGTCTTTTTATAAAGATTCATCGAATAGATCGCGCCCATTATGATGCCGAGTCCACCCAAAAGCGCATAGCTAAAGCTTATTTTAAAAATCCCAACAAGGCCTAAGAATTCTCCCACGAAACCGATCGTAAGAGGAAGGCCTATCGAGCCCAGCAGCACGACGCAAAAGCAAAACGCATAAAGCGGCATCACCCGCGCAAGCCCGCCGAATTCGCTAAAAAGCTTCGTATGCCTGCGGTCGTATAAAAAGCCTACAAGCATAAAAAGCCCGCCGCTTACGATACCGTGGCTTATCATCAAAAATACCGCGCCGCTCATTCCTTCGCGGCTCATTGAAAAAATTCCTAGCATTATGACGCCCATATGCGCGATCGAGCTATACGCGATAACCTGCTTGATGTCCTTTTGCGCAAAGGCGATGAAGCTCGCGTAGATGATCATAACGATCGCTACGGCGCACATCATCCCGCTAAAATAGACGCTCGCATCCGGAAACAGCGGCAGCGAAAATCGCACGAAGCCGTAGGTGCCCATCTTAAGAAGCACCGCGGCAAGCAGAACCGAGCCTATCGTAGGGGCCTGCCCGTGCGCATACGGCAGCCAGGTATGAAAAGGAAAGCAAGGGGTCTTGATCGCAAAGGCGATCGAAAATGCCAAAAACAGAGGAATTTGCGTGCTAAGCGGCAGCGATAGGCTCTGCCAGTCTAGGATATTAAAGCTGTACTCGCCCGTAGCCTCGTGATAGAAATAGCTCATCGCCACGAGTCCTACAAGTAGAAACATCGAACCCAGGAAAGTGTAGATGAAAAATTTCACGGCAGCGTAAATTCTCTTGCCGCTGCCCCACGCGCCGATGATATAGAGCATAGGAATGAGCGAAAGCTCCCAAAAGATGTAAAACAAAATCGCATCCAGCGCCACAAAAACGCCCACCATCGTCATTTCTAAAAATAGAATGCAGATGATTAAATTTTTGGCGCGCTCTTTAATACTTAGACTAAGCAGCGCTAAAAAGGTAACCAGCGTGCTTAGGATCACTAAAAACAGCGAAATTCCGTCCACGCCGATGAAGTAGTTGATGCCGTATTCGCTTATGAAAGGGTGCAGCACGCTAAACGCGATGCCGTCCACCGGCTCATAGAGTATCCACAAAACTAGCGAAAGCACGAACTCTATAAAGCTCATCGTAACGGCGTAGGTCTTGATGCTCGCTTCGTCGATCAAAAAGCCTAAAACCGCAGCTACCGCCGGAAAAAATATAACCAAACTTAAAAAGTATTCCATGCCCACCTCACAGCGCAAACGCCAAAATCAGCAAAATGAAAGATCCCAAAACCATCCACCTTAAATTTGCGCTCAAATCTCCGCTATTGCTCGCACGATCCGCACCTTCGCCGCTTTTTACCGCCACGCGAGCGATCAGATCGACGCTGGCGTCTATGATCGCGCCGTCGCATTTAGCACAGATCTCGCTAAGCTTGGCGTATCCGCGCACGATCACGCGCTCATAAATTTGCGGGATAAAATACTGAGCGATCAAAATTTTATAAAATTTGCAGTTCTTTAAATTTTGGCTAAATTTACCCTTGCCGTATATCCAAATCGTGCCGATCGCCACCGCGCTTATCATCGCTAGCGTTAGGGCGATCAAAATTACCTCTACGCCGTGCGGGATCGAAGCTTTAAAGCCCGGCAGTATGCTAAGCACGAACTCAGCAAAATCGTGCTCGAAAAAGCCTGCGATCACCGCAGGCACGGCTAATACGCCCATCGCGATGAGGGCAAAGCCTTTCGCCTCGTGCGGATGGTGCGAGTATTTTGCCTTACCAAAAAACACAAGCATTATTAGACGCACGCTGTAAAACGTCGTCATCGCAGCGCCTGCAAACAGCAGCGCCCAGATAAAATACGCGTCCGCGCTCCACGCCGCTTCTAAAATTTTATCTTTTGAGAAAAAGCCTGCGAACGGATAAAATCCGCAAAGCGCGAGCGAGCCTATGCACATTAAAATTGCCGTCGGCCGCATAAACTTATATAATCCGCCCATATTTTGGATGTTTAGATCATCTTTCATCGCGTGCATTACGTTGCCCGCACCCAAAAATAGAAGTGCCTTGAAAAACGCATGCGTCGCCAGATGAAATAGCGCGATCCAATACGCCCCGAGCCCCGCAGCTACGAACATATAGCCAAGCTGCGAGAGCGTGGAGTAGGCGATGATTTTTTTAAGATCGTTATGAACCAGCGCCATCGACGCCGCAAAGACCGCCACGAAAGCGCCCAAGCAGACGATAAAACCGCTTACTTCGGGAGCGAGCGCGAAAATAGAGTTTGCGCGGATTACCAGATAAACGCCCGCCGTAACCATCGTCGCTGCGTGAATAAGCGCGGATACGGGCGTCGGACCCGCCATCGCGTCGGCCAGCCAGGTATGAAACGGAAACTGCGCGCTTTTGCCCATCGCGCCGATAAATAAAAGTGCGGCGATCAGGGTTAAAATTTCAGGCTCCAAGCTCGCTGCGTTCGCAAACACCACCTCGTAGCGCAACGAACCGAAATTTAAATAGATCAAAAAAATTCCAAGCAACATCCCAAGGTCTGCGATACGGTTCATTATGAAAGCCTCGTTGGCGCACCAGCTGTAATTGCTCCTGTTGTACCAAAAGCCGATCAGCAGCCACGAGCAGAGTCCGACCCCCTCCCAGCCGATGAAAAGCCCTAAAAAATTATCGCTCGTTACCAAAACCAGCATCGAAAATACAAAAAGCCCCAGGAAGCTAAAAAATTTAGCGAAGTTTTCATCATCCCACATATAGTAGATTGAATACACGTGCACGACGCTGGATACGATACCTACGACCACCATCATCACCGCACTTACACTATCTATGAGAAAGCTAAATTTTGCATCCAAAAATCCCGTGCTTATGAAATCGGCTAAGCTTACGCTGATTAGGCGGTTGTCAGAGACGAGCTCCATCAAAGCAAGCGACGCGATAGTGCTTAAAATCACCAGCGCCGAGCAGACTACGCCAATAAACATCTTATCTTTGGCGCGAATGAAAACGCCTGCGAAGATCGCCGAGGCAAGCGGTGCAAAAAGGGCGATTAAGAGCCATACAAAAACGGTATCAAGCATCCGGCCCGTCCTTAGAAGGATTTTTAAAATTTACGAAGCTGTCAAGTTCGATGCTGCCCGTCTTCTTATACCACAAGATGAGTAGCCCTAACCCCACGGCCATCTCGCTCGCGGCGATCGCTACGATGAAAAGCGCAAAAATTTCGCCGTTTATGTTGTCGTAAAATTTCGCCACGGCGACGAGGGCCAAATTTGCGGCGTTTAATAAAATTTCGCTCGAAAAAAAGAGCATTATTAAATTCCGTCGCTTCATCATACCCGCAAGCCCGAGCCCAAACATCATCGCAGCGACGATCAAATAGTGATTTAGACCCATTTTACCCCTCGCTCTCTTCGTAGCTCAGGCTCGCGTCCATCTGCTTATGCGCAAGCACGATAGCGCAGATCATCGCCACGAGCAACATCACGGCTGCAAGCTCGAAAATCGCCAGATATTTCGTAAAGATAATCATCCCAAGCGCCTCGGTATCGTCGGTGTTTAAAATTTTAAGCGTCTCTACGTTGTTCGCAACTACCGCGCCGAGCGCGATAATTACGAGCAAAAACGCTATCACGCCGCTAAGCGCGAAAAATAGCCTTGCCCCCTTTTTCGGCTCGCTTACGTTTTTATCCGCGCCCAAAAACATCAGCGCGAAGCCGTAAAGCACGATCACGGCACCAGTGTAGACTATGATCTGCACTACGCCCAAAAACTCCGCATCTAGCAAGAAGAAAAATCCGCTCATAAAGACCATGCCGCCAGCCAGCGCGCTAAGGGCGTAAAGGACGTTTTTGCTAAAAACGCTGATGCCGAAAAGTGCCAGGCAAACCGCGCTGAAAAAATAAAATGCAAGCGTTTGTATCATTGCTCCTCCCCCTGCGCTGAGGAATCTTCTGCGCTTTGAGAGGCGGAATTTTCTTTGGAATTCCGCGCCGAATCAAGCGTAGAATTTTCAGCGTCCGCGGCGGAATTCTTTTTGGAATTTGCCTTAGATTTTTTACCTCGCGCGGCGGAACTCCCCGCGTCTTGCATGGCAGAATTTTCTTTAGAATTTTCCCCAGAATCGCCGTCCGTAGCAAGACCGCCTGTGGAATTCTCGACGTGCGGCGCAATCGAATTCTCTTTAAAATTTTTACTTTGAGCGGCGGAATCGTTGGCGCTTTGCGAGGCGGAGCTTTCTTTGGAATTTCGCTGCGAATCGGGCGCAGAATTTTCAGCGCCCACAATAGAATTCTCTTTAGAATTTTCAGCGTCTGCGGCGGAGCTTTCCTTTAAGCTCGCCCGTTCGGTATTTTGCCGCTCGGATAAAATTTCGCCGCTTAAGCCCGCGCCGCCCGAAAATAGAATTTTATCGCTAGCGGTACCCTCTTTTTTGGAGCTTTCCGCGGCGCTGCTTTTTAAATTTGAATCCGCGCTCTTTGAGCTTAGCTCATCGCTTGCGGCGTCGCTTTTTATATAAGCGTTCGGCGTCACCTTGATCCGCGCGCCTGCGTTTTCATCCAGGCTGCCATAGCCTGCAAACTCCTGCGCCGCGCCGTTTAAACATAAATTTTCGCCGCGAATCAAAAGATCCTCTTTGAAGCCGTAGTAGGCTCGCTGTTCGCTAGCAAGCTCATATTCGCAGCCGTGTACGATAGCGATCTCGGGGCAGACGTCCGCGCAAAGCCCGCAATAGACGCAGCGCCCTAAATTTATCGAGTAGTTATCTACCTTTTTGCGGCCGTCGGCGCCGAGGCTGGTCTCCATCGCGATGCAGTTCGCCACGCAGATCTTCTCGCACAAGCCACATCCGATGCAGCGCTCGCTGCCGCTTTCAAGCAGGCGCATTAGCTTATGCACGCCGCGGTATCTAGGCGGCATAACAAATTTTTCCATAGGATACCGAAGCGTGTGCGAGCCGCCGCGCTTAAACATATTTTTTAGCACCACCCACAGCCCCACGAAAAGCTCACCGTTAAAGGTGCGGGCTAAGAATCTGCGAAACTTATCGCCGCCGGATTTAATAGGGGCTCGTTTATCGATCTGGGCGTATCTTGCCATCGCGCCCTCCTTAAACGATCGCTAGCGCGGTAATTAGCACGCAAGCAAGAGCTAACGGCATGCAGACTTTCCAGCAAAGCCCCATCAGCTGATCGGGGCGCAGATGCGGCCACGCCGCGCGCGCCCATAGAAAGCAGAAAAACACGAGGCTTGATTTTAATACCATCATAATGCCGCCGGGGATAAACCAAAACGCGTTGAATCCGCCCAAAAACAGCAGCGTCGTAACGACGGAGTAGGTTATGATATTGGCGTATTCACCGATAAAAAACATACCCCAGCGCATGCCAGAATACGCCGTCCCCGCACCCGCTACGATCTCGGTTTCGTTTTCGGTAAGACACAGAGGCGTGCGGTTGCACTCGACGAAAGCAGCGATGAGAAAGAGCGCAAAGCAGACGGGCTCTTTCCAGATAAACCACTTGTCGATGCCGCCGCTTTGCGCGCTTACGATGTCTATAAGCGAGAGCGAGCCCGTGATCATCACGATAGGGATCAGGCTAAGCCCGTTTATCACCTCAAAGCAGGTGATCTGCAAAAACGCACGAAACGCGCCTATCGTGCCCCATTTATTGTAGCTCGCAAGCCCTCCGATCAGCAGACCGTAAACGCAGGTACCGCTAGCTCCGAGCAAAAATAAAATTCCCACATTTATATCGCTTAAAATCGGCTGTATCGTCCGCCCGCCGATCGTAAACTCCGGCAGCAGCGGCACTACCGAAAGCGCCACGAAAGCGCCCGTAGCCGATATTATCGGCGCGATTTTAAAAAGAAACTTATTCGCCCGCGCAGGGATCGCATCCTCTTTGGTAAAAAGCTTTATCATATCCGCGCCCACCTGCAAAAGCCCCGCAGGCCCGACCATAGAGGGGCCGATCCTACGCTGCATAAAGGCAAGCACCTTGCGCTCGGCGTAGGTCGCAAGCCCCGAGAGCAGCGCGATGACGGCTAAAATCACGAGCGTCTTTAAGACGGTAGCTACGAAATAAAATGCACTATCGCTCATCTGCCCTCTCCTTTGAAATTTTCTCGATTTTTACGCTTGCATAGCGTGAGGTTTTGAAAAATATCTCGCTGTGCAGTTTCTCATCAAAATACGGCAGATACGCCCCGCTAAAGCCCGGATCGATCTTTACGCTAGCGACGATTTCGCGGTTTAAGCTTACGAACTCAGTCGCGCCGCTTTCGCTATTTTCATTACCGGCACCGCTTTTATCATTAGCGGCACTCGTTTTGCCCGCGTCGCTAGTTTTTTCATTATACCCCGCGCCGTCCGCTTGGTAAATTTTAACGATGTCGCCTGCGCTCACGCCCAGAGCTTCGGCGATGTCGGGGCTTAGATACAGCGCGCCCGCTTCGCCCAGCCCGCTGCTTGCGCCGCTAAATTTATTGAATTGATGCAGCGGATTTGCCTCATAGATTAAAATTTCGCCCTCGCCCGCGCTAATCGGCGCTGAAAGCGAAATTTCAAACTCCTCCTCGCTAGCGGAGAGCTCCTCGTTTCGCAGCTCATATCCGCGGTGGTTTGCGCCGCCGTTGTCGTAAAAATTTTCTAAATCGTCAAATTTAATCGGCTCAAAATCCGCGCCCAAGCTAGGCGTATAGCCGATCGCATGCTTCGCGCAGACCCCAAGCGCACAGGCGATGTCGTTTAGCTCGTATCCGCCGTAATCAAGCGCTGCATTGGTAGGCACCACGCGCTTATCGTAGTTCGTAAACGTGCCCTCCTGCTGCACCAAGCTAGGCGCGTCCAGATCCGCTTCCAACACGCCGAAGCTTATATCGCCCGCTTCATTGTAGCCTAGCGTCTCGCCCGCGCTCATTTGCGCGCTAAGCTCACAGATGAGCGCGACGCCCAGGCTGTTCGTGCGCGGCGGCACCACTAGCACTTTTAGCGGCGTGTAGCGCTGCACCAAGCCCGCTAGACGCGCAAGCGTGGCGCTATTTGGCGTGCGGATAAAATCCTCGCCGATGATGAGCGAAAAATGCTCCTTTTTAGCCAAAATTTCATCTATTTTTTGCTCGTTCAGACCCAGCGCGCGAGCGAAATTTGAAATTTTACTTTCCGCGGGATTTTCGGAATTCTGCGCCGAATTTTTTATGGAATCTGCGCCGCTTGTGCCTGCGGAATTTTCAGAATTTTGGGTGCGCTCTAAATTTTGCGAATCTGCGGGTTTCTCGTCTAAATTTTCCTTCGCCGCGGCGCGCGAAATTTCAAATTCCGCCGCAAGTTTCGCATCCAGCCACTCAGGCAGATTGCGCCCGAACTTTTGCAAGACCCAAAGCAGGATCTGTGCCTTCAAGCCCGCGGCGTGCGGCTGATGGATAAAATTTTTGCCAAAGCCCTTAATGCCCTCGTCGCAAAACGGATGAAAATAGATCCCGCTTGCCTTATTTAGCCTGCAGGCGCTGTTTACCGCATAGCCCAGATTTGGTGCGTCGCTACGTAAAAACGTGCCGCAAACTACGATGAAATCGCTATTTTTAATCGTCTGTGAATCCGCATTATAAAATTTCGTGCCGCTAAGCTTAGAAAATTCGCGCAGGAATTTTTGATACGCAAGCGCTTCATCGTTAATCAGAGCGAGCTTAAATTTTTGCCGCAAAAGCTCTAAAATCCGCGCTTCTTCGTTGGTGATGAAGCTATTAAATTTAATATTTTTAATCTCGCCGTCCTCGATGCCGCGCACGATGCGGTTAAAAACCGCATCGTTTTTGCTCGCCCGCTCGTTTGAAAAATCCCAGCCGAAGCGCGCTCCTGCATGCAGGACGCTAAAATTTATGTCGCTGCTAACGCGATAAATTTTTTCACGCGGCTCGCCTATGCCGCGGCGCTTGATCTCGTAATAAAGCAGTTCGCAATCGCTGCTGTGCGGATTGGAAGCGGGGATTTGACGCAGCTCCCAGGCGTTTGAAACGTATTTAAACGCGCTCTCTACCAAAGCCCCCGTCGGGCAGACCGCCGCGCTCTCGCCGTAGTTTACGCAATCATCATTTTCATTTACCCGCGCGATTAGGCTTTTTTGCAACTTGTTCCACACGGCGTAGGCATCTTTTGGCATCGCGTCCTTTTGCTCCTTACTCGGCGCGTCTCCGCCGCGCGGAACGAGCTTAAACGCATCTACGCCCAGGCGGTCTTTCGCGGCGGTGATACAGCGCTCGCAAACGATGCAAAGGCTAGGATCGTAGCTCAAATAACCCCAATCCTGCACCTCGCGCGCCGTATCGCGGATAGCGTAGCTTTGGGTGTTTGTGCGCATCAGATGGGCTAAATTTTGAAGTTCGCACTCGCCGCTTTGATCGCAAACCCCGCACGCCATCGGATGGTTGATACAATAAACCTGCGTGATCGCTTCGCGCTCGGCGTCGATCTCGGGGCTGCGGCTGTAAACGACCATGCCGTCTTTGGCCTTGGCGTTGCAGCTATAGACGCGCTTGCCGTCCGCTTCGACCATACAAAGCCTGCATGCGAGCGTCGGCGTACCGCCGCTTAGATAACAAAGCGCAGGGATAAAAACGCCGCAGCGACGCGCGACCTGCAAGATGTACTCGCCCTCGTCGCACTCGCAAGCTTTACCGTCGATCGTGATCTTTGCCATTTTAAACCTTAGAAATTTCGGCTAGTTCGAAATTATAACCGCCAAAGCCCTGCCCGCCCGAGCCCAAAAGCGCAATCGTGCCCTTTAGCTCCTCATCCAAAATAAATTCTTTTTCCAAATTTAGGTGCGGCGTTTTGATGCGGACGCGATCGCCGCCCTTGATCTTTGCGACCATACAAAAATACCTTCCGCCGATGAGCCGCTCGTCCGCATCGTGTTTGAAAACCACGGCGCCGTCGAAATTCTCAGGCTCTTTAAGGGGGCTTAAATTTGCCCGCTCTTGCGCGCCTAAATCCGCTCGCTCACCGCGTAAGCTTAAAATTTTAACCCCGAACTTCGCCGCTATGAGAGATAGAAAGGCTTTGATATTTTCGGCATCGGGATGAGTTTTAATAAGCGCATCGTCGATCAAAATCGCGTCGCAGCCGCTTTGCAAAAACTCCGCGATCTGCTCGATCTCCTCCTCGCCCACGCTGCTTTCGCCGCTTAGATACTCCAGATCCAGATCCGCAAAATAGGGCTCGTCGCAAAAACTAGCGCAGACTAGCGCCAGCACGAAGCTTTGCGCGCCGATCTCGCATTTTATCAGCTCGCCCGGAAGATGCGGATCTTGCAGCGGCGATACGCTTAAAATTTCAGCGCTCTTAAAATCTTCTGCGAGCGCGGGATTTTGCAGGCTAAGCAGCGACGCAAAATTTAAAATTTTCATCCTCTCCCCTTTTTGGCGACGATCATCCAATCGACCTGATTGTATCTGATAGAATTTAATAGCGTGGAATTTAGCCCCTCCACCAGATCTGCGCTTTTTTGAACCGCGCTGAAATCGCCCATCTCAAACATAAAGATCATCGTCTCGCCGCGAGCGGAATTTTTTAAAATTTCGCCCATGCGGTTTAAAAATTTATCGCCCAGATGCCTCAAATCGTAGCGTTTCATCGATCTACCTCGCCTAAGATAATATTCGTGCTGCCGATGATCGCCGCTGCATCGGCAAGATACTGCCCGGGTAAAATTTCTTCATAGACCGCGCAGTGCCAAAAGCTCGGCGTGCGGATCTTAAGGCGGTACGGGCGGCTTTCGCCCATCGAGCGGATATAAAATCCAAGCTCGCCCTTAGGACTCTCGCTCGCGGCGTAAATTTCGCCCACGGGCGGGCGTAAGCCCTGCGTAACCAGCACAAAATGCTGCATCAGCGAGTAGTTTTGCGTCATAATCTGCTCTTTGCTAGGATTTACGTAAGCGGGATCGATCGCTAAAATTTGCGGATCGCTCAGCGGATAGTGCTTCGCGCACTGGCGCAAAATTTTAAGGCTCTCGCGCATCTCCGCCATATAGCACTTATATCGAGCATAACAGTCGCCCTCGCTCGCATACGGCACGTCGAAATCAAGCTCGTCGTAGATGAGATAGGGCTCTTCCTTGCGGATATCCCACGCATGCCCGCTAGCGCGCAAGCTCACTCCGCTACAGCCGCAGCTAAGGGCATCTTCGTGCGAGATCACGCCCACGCCCTCGGTTCGCATAAGCCAAATTCTATTCGTATCGAGCATATCTTCAAATTCTTTAATGTCGCTTGGAAATTCGTCGCAAAATTTCAACATCTCTTCTAACCAGCCGTTAGGCAGGTCCAAAAATACGCCGCCGATTTTGATATTATTGTGCGTAAGGCGCGCGCCGCAGTATTTCTCTATGAGATCAAGTATGTATTCGCGCGAGCGAAAGCAGTAGAGAAATACCGTCATCGCGCCGATATCAAGCGCGTGCGTGCCCAAAAACAGAAGGTGCGAGCTAATGCGATTAAGCTCCAGCAAGATCGTGCGGATGATCTGCGCGCGGCGCGGCACTTCAATGCCGCAAAGCTTCTCGACCGCGGCGCAAAAGCCGTAGTTGTTCGAGCCCGATGCGACATAATCGACGCGGTCTGTTACGGGGACGAATTCCGTGTAGATCATATTTTCTGCCATCTTTTCGATGCCTCGGTGCATATAGCCCACGCCCGGGCGCGCACGCACGATACGCTCGCCGTCAAGCTCCAGCACTAGCTTTAGCTGGCCGTGCGCGCTTGGGTGCTGCGGACCGAAATTTAAGATCATATTCGCGCCCTCGCGCTCGTACTCGATGTTTTCGAAAAACGGTCTTAGCTTGCTTGGATTTTGCATTATTTTCTCTTTGTAATGATCTTGTAAATTCCGCGTTTGGCGCGTTTTACGAAGCGCACGCCGCCCTCTTCTTGATATTCTTGTAAAATTTTCTCTTGCGGCCGCGGCTCGCCGTAACCGCTCTCGTGATAGAGCCGCGTAAAGTTAAAGGTATCTTTTTTATCCACGAATGCGGAATTTCGGTTTTCTTCGCCGATGCGTTCGCGTGCACCAACCCCAAAAATTTTATCCACCTCGTACCACCTGGCAAACTCATCTCCTTGCAGCGGATAGGACTTTAAAAGCGGGTGTCCGAACCAATCATCGGGCATTATTAGACGCGCCAAGTTCGGATGAGCCTCTATCCAAACGCCCATCATATCGTATAGCTCGCGCTCCGCCCAGTTCGCGCTTTTGTAGATGCCCGCAGCGCTTTGCAAAAAGCTCTCATTCGCCACAAAGCACTTTAGCCGCGCGCGGCGCGCCCTTTTGATGTCCAAAAGCTGATAAAAAACCTCGATACCGCCGCGAGCCTCGGTAAAATCCACGCCGCTTAGCTCGCATAAAATTTCATATCCCGCGCCCTTAAGCGCACGCAGCGCCGCTAAATTTTGCGCAGACTCCACATAGAGCACAAGGGTGTTAAATTCCACATATGAGTTTAAAATTTGAATGCCTTCAAGCGCGTCCAGATCATCTTTAAAATCGCTCGCGCTTGCGTCTAACTTCTGCGTTTCCTCGGGGATAAAAAATCTGTCTTTGTAGTAATTTTTTTTACTCTGATCGCCTTTGGGATTAAATTTTCTCATCAGATCAGCCTTTTTGCCTTTTGCGCGCGGCGCGGGGTTTGGGTGCGGATCTTTTTTTGCAGCACCATCATCGCAAACTGCAGCGTCTCGGGGCGCGGCGCGCATCCTGGCAGATAGATATCCACGGGCACTATGCGGTCGCAGCCCTGCACCGTAGCGTAGGTATTAAACATCCCTCCGGTATTGGCGCAGCTGCCCATACTGATAACCCATTTAGGCTCTGGCATCGCGTCGTATAGGCGGCGCGTAAACTCGGCGTGCTTTTTGCTAAGCGTGCCTGCGATTATCATCACATCCGATTGCTTAGCGCTTGCACGAAATATCGTGCCGAAGCGGTCGAAGTCAAATCTGCCCGCGCCCGCCGCCATCATCTCGATCGCGCAGCACGCAAGCCCGTACGTCATCGCCCACAAAGAGTTGCTCCTGCCCCACGCGATCAGTTTATCGACGGTGGTGAGAACTACGGGAAGCCCGTTTTCGCGCGCGTAGTTTATCTTATGCTCTGCCAATTTAGCGCTCCTTTTTTCCAGGCGTAGATGAAACCGATGCCTAATAATACGATGAAAAACGCCATCTCCACGAGCCCGAACACGCCTAAAATTTTAAAATTTACCGCCCACGGAAACATAAAGATAATCTCGACATCAAAAAGTATGAAAAGCACGGCTATCAAAAAAAAGTGGGAGTTCATTCGGTTAGGCTGCTTGACGGCCTCGGGGCCGCTTTCGTAAATTTCGCCCTTTAGCCGCTCGTCGCGCCTGTCTGCCAAACGCGAGCCTACCAAAGAGGATAGTTTAACGATGAGCGAAAAGACGCAAAAGGCTAGGATTAGCATTACGAATATTCCGAAATACGGGCTTTGCAGCGGAATTCTAGACATTTTTCGCCTCGGTTTTAAAATTTAATGTGGATTGTAACGAAGTATTGATTTAATAAAGCTTAGCGCGCGCCACTAAATTCGCTTTTAAAATTAAAATTTATATACCTCGCCCGTGCGATTTAGTGGGGATTAAGGCGCGTGTGGTAAAATTTCGCGGATTTTAAGGGAGAGC
>NZ_CALKTT010000092.1 GCF_937997535.1 uncultured Campylobacter sp. | reverse complement strand
GCCGCAGGACTTAGCCTACTTGCCGAGTTTGCATACGGAGCGAATAAACGAGGGGTATTGAGCGAGTATCTTGACACGCTCGGTAAGGATATGCAGAGCAAAATAAACATTACCACTAGCCCAAGTGGCAGCGCCGGTGACGATATTATGGTGGGCTCGGAAAATAACGACACTCTCTACGGCGATAACGGCAATGACATTCTAATCGGCGGAGCAGGCAACGATAGATTGGAAGGTAGCAATGGAGACGATACCTATATCTTTAATAAAGGAGACGGGCAAGATACTATTCAAGATTTCGGAGGAACGGATACCATAGAATTTGGTGAAGGAATCTCTCTTAGCGATCTAATAGTTAGGCGCACCGGATTTTATTCTACCGATATGACCATATCTATAAGAGGCACTAACGATGGGATTGAAATTTTAGACGTATTCACTATAGGTGCTATCCCTGATGAATATAAAATAGAGAAATTTAAATTTCATGACGGAACAACCTTGTCATTTGACGAATTCTGGAAACAAACATATTTCCAAGGAACGGAAGGTAATGATGTGCTTCGTGGCAATAATGAGGATAATACCCTGTACGGAAACGGAGGAGATGATCGATTAGAAGGCGGAGAGGGTAACGATACCTATGTTTTTGGAAAGGAGGATGGAAATGATACTATATCAGATACCTCTGGCGAAAATAAGATTAAATTTAAAGAGGGAATTAGTAAAGAAAACATCACCTTCCAAAGGGTTGATAATGATCTGCTTCTCAAATACGGCGAAAACGATACCGTTCGTATAAATAACCAATTCGGCGGCTCGTCTATCGAGCAGATCGCGCTTGCTAGCGGAGAGTATATCACTGCCAGCAAAATCAATAAGATCATCGAGGATCTCAACGTTTACGCCGCAAATAACGGTATGAGCAATATTTCGATGGATGATATGAAAAATAATCCGGATATCATGCAGATGTTTGCGAGCGGCTGGGGGAATTGATCGCCCCCTCACACACTGCGTACTTTAAATACTCGCGGCGCTTCGCTGAACAACTAACTCGCAAAACGCCGCCGCTTCATAATACCGGCGGCGGAAGCGCGGCAGGTTCCGTGATAATGCAAATCTACGAAAAGCTCGCCCAGATGGGCTACATCGATGCCAACGCAACGACTAACAAAGACAGCGCAAAGAAGACGAAGTAGGGTGGAATTTAAAATTATAAAATTTTAGAATTCTACTCGTCCTTTGCTTGCTCGAAATTTTAAAATTTAGCAAGCCTTTGCGGGTTTAAAATTTTGAAATTTACCCCGCTTCCGTGAGTCTGAAATTTTAAAATTTCGTGCAGGCTAGAGGTATAGAATTTATCTTGTCTTTAGGATTTGGAATTTTAAAATTTCATACAGCCCATGCTTTGTTTGCTTTAGATTTTAAAATTTAGCGCAGCTCGGAGGCTTTGAAATTTAGAATTTTACCCGTCCTTCGCAGACTTTAAATTTTAAAATTTAGAGTAGCAAAAGACCTTGAAATTCGATATGGCAAAGCAGTTTTAAATTTTAAATATGCCGTAAGAATAAAAGGGTAAAATGCGGCGAAATTTTTATATGAGTAGAGGATTTGATGAGAGATTGCGATAAAGAGCCGGTAGCGGCAAAAAGCTCTTTATAACGCAAACGTTAAAACGGATAAACGCTCTGCCAAGCAAGCTCCAATAAAACAAATCCTACTTCCTACTATATATTTATGAGCGCATAGGCGAATATAAACATATCGTAAAAT
>NZ_CALKTT010000091.1 GCF_937997535.1 uncultured Campylobacter sp. | reverse complement strand
GGCGGTAAAATTTTACGCTAAAATACGGCGCGGCGATATTTTGAAATTTCAAAATGCACGCTAAGCTTTAAAATTTAAACTCAGATGATTCTGCAAATTTTGCGACTATTTGAGAAAGTGCTAAGTTTTAAAATTTAAGCCCAAATGGCTATTTTAAGGCATATCGCAGGGCTTAAATTTTACGCTTTGAAATTAGGAGAAAAGATTGGAAAATAGAACTTCATACACGATAGTAGGCGCATTTGTTATGATCTGCGTCGCGGCTCTTACGGCATTTATGTGGTGGATGCTTACAAAGACTGATCGCAGCGAGAGCTACCGCTCCTACTATATCCACACAAAAGAGCTTCCCGTAGGCATTAAGGAGAATTCCGAGGTTAAATTTATCGGCGTAAATGCGGGCATAATCAAAAGCATCGACTTTGCCGATATCGAAAATGCGATCATCGAGATTGAAATTTCGGTAAAAAGCAAGCTACCGATCTCGCAAGATAGCGTCGCCAAGGTAGAATCTCAAGGCATAAGCGGAATCGCGTTTATAAATATCACGAAAGGAAGTGGCAAGCTTTTCCCGCCGAATGATAAAAAGCCGATAATTGCGCTGGATAAAACGCTTCTTGATAAAATCGGCTCCAAAGCCGAAGTCATCACCGATAGCGTGAGCGAGATGATCTTTAAGATTAATGGGCTACTGTCTAAGCAAAATACCGATAAAGTGGATAGAATCCTATCTTCGATGGATAAATTTAGCGCTGAGCTAAGTGATGAGAAAAAATTCCAAAGCCTAGACGCGCTGCTTGCTAACGTAAATACTCTCATAGCGAATTTAAACGAGCGCGAGAAAGAACTAGACGCGCTGCTAGATAATCTAAATGCTTTTGCCGTGAGTGCTGCTAATCTATCGAATTCGCTGGATAAAACCGCAGGCATCATCACTAAGCGTATTGATCGCGGCGAGTACAATCTAAAAGCGATCTTGGATCCTACACTTGAGGAGGCAAAAAACACTCTTGGCGAGCTAAAAAAATCACTCAGAGAATTCCAAGGCGCGATGTTTAGGCTAGAGGACAATCCTTACGATTTCTTTTTCAAAGACACTTCTAAAGGCGCGGATCGCGACGATAAAAAGGAATAAAGATGAAAAATTTTATAAAGTTTACGCTTGCTGCGACGCTGGCGGCGATATTTTTAGGCGGCTGCTTAGCTAAGCAGGCTAAGCCATACACCTACTACGAGCTGCGTTATGATCAAAAGCGCTGCGTAAATCCTAGCGGTGTGCGCAAAAATATCTTTATCGACACCATCACGGCGACCGATCTTGTAGATAGGCGGGATATTTTAATAGTGGATTTTAGAAACCGAACGCAGTTCGCAAGCGACGCCAAATTTATTACGATGCCTAGCGAAATGGTATATAAGGCGCTGCTTGATGCGGCATTTTCCACCTGCTCGCTAAATCCGATCTTCGTGCCAAAAGAGCGGGATTTGCGCCTAAAAACCAGTATCGTAGCGCTTCAGATTAATAACGATCAGGCAACCGTCACGATGGGATATGAAATTTTAAATTCTTTAGAAAGCATAAAATCTGGCATCGTCACTAAGCGCGTTTTCGTGCCTGATCCTAGCTCGCAAAGCATTTATAATGCTCTAAATTTAGCGCTTAATGAGAGTATAAATGAAATTTTAAAGGCTCTTAGATGATAGCGGCGATCGAAGGGATTATAACGCGCAAGGAGCCCACTGCTTGCGTCATTAAATGCGCTAGCGGCGTGAGCTACGCTCTTTCATTGTCATTAAATACCTCCGCGAAGCTCACGCAGGGCAAACTGACCGAGCTTGCGTGCGTACAAATTCTGCGCGAGGATGCCGATTTGCTGTATGGGTTTTTAGACGATAATGAAAAAAAAATGTTTGAAACCCTAATCAAACTTAGTGGCGTAGGTGCAAGCACGGCGATGGCGGTTTGTTCGACGCTCGCTCCGCAGGATTTTGCGCGTTGCGTAGCTACGGGGGATGCTGCGACGCTAACTTCAGTTCCAGGCATCGGCCCAAAGACCGCTAGACGGATCATTGCTGAACTAGGCGATGCGAAGCTAATGGAATTCGGTCCTAGCGAGACTTATAAAAACGAAGCGGCGTCCGCGCTACAAAGCCTTGGATTTAAGCGCGATAAGATCAATCAAATCTTAGCGGGATGCAGCAGCACGAATACGTCAGATCTTGTCAAAGAGGCGTTAAAAAAATTAGCGCAGAAAATAAAATTTGAAGGACAACAATGAAATTTGGCTTAGTTTTTGGAGCTCAAAGCTATGAGCACGAAGTAAGTATCATCTCGGCAATTGCCGTCAAAAATGCCCTAAAAGGCTGGGACTTGGAGTTTGTATTTTGCGATAAAAATCGTAAATTTTACCGCATTGAGGATAAAAATATGCGCGCGGCATATTTTAAGCAGGGCGGCTATGCTAAAGCAAAAGAGCTTAGTATCGGTGCGGGCGGATTTTTTGAGAGCGGAATGTTTAGCAAAAGCATGCTAGAAGTCGGCACATATATCAATCTAATCCACGGCTGCGACGGCGAGGATGGCAAAATGGCGGCGCTATTTGAGTTTTTTGGCATCCCTTATATCGGACCTCGTATCGAAGCTAGCGTGCTAAGCTATAATAAAATTTTAACCAAGCACTTAGCCGCAATCGCAAATGTAAAAACCTTGCCGTATGAGATCGTAAATCGTACTAGCCTGCCTAATTTTAATTTTCCGATCATCGTTAAGCCCGCTCATTTGGGCTCTAGCATCGGAATTTCGATAGCCAAGAACGAAAGCGAGTTTAGCTACGCGCTGGATCAGGCTTTTGAGCTGGACGATAGCGCGATCGTAGAGCCATACTGGGAAAACGTAAAGGAATTTAATCTCGCGGGCGCTAAAATAGACGGCAAAATCGTATTTTCAAACATCGAAGAGCCGAAAAAAGAGGGCTATTTAAATTTCGATCGTAAATATTTGGATTTTTCGCGTAGTGACGCGATCGAGCCCGCTCGTCCTGGCGCTTTGCTAGAGGGTAAGATGAAAGATGCCTTTACGCGGCTTTATAACGCAGGATCATTCGATGGCGCGCTAATTCGCTGCGATTTTTTTGAAAAAGAGGGTGAAATTTATCTAAACGAGATAAATCCAAACCCAGGCAGCCTCGCAAACTACCTATTTGATGATTTCTCCGAGGTTTTAGCAGCTCTTGCTTCGTCGCTGCCGCCGATGAGGCAGATCCCTGTAAGCTACGAGCTGATCACCAAAATCACCGCTAATAAGTAGCCAATCGTTTAAAATTTTACGCTAAATTTTGCGTAAAATTTTACTTCAAAAGGTCGAGTTATGATAAATCAAGACGAAATTTACACCGCTACCGAGATCGTGCGCAACTTCAGCACCGTTTTAAACAAGATCAAAAACCAAGAGATTAAAAAAGCCTTGATCGTCAAAAACAACAAATTTGAGGCCGTGATGATCAGTATGAGCGAGTTTGAGCGGCTCGAAAAAGCAGTCGAGCTACTCAAGGCTGTTTACGCCAAAAGGAGCGGTGGTGGCGAGTAAGGAGCTCGTCTGCGGTGGCGAAAGCTACAAAATCAGCTACGAAATTTCAAACCTACAGCGCGAGCAATACATCCTGATTCTGCACGGCTGGGGCGCAAACAAGGCGCTTATGTCTAGAGTTTTTGCGGACAAATTCCGCCATTACGCGTTAGTGTGCGTCGATCTGCCGGGATTCGGCGCCAGCTCGCAGCCCGCGCGCGCCCTTGGCAGCGAGGATTATGCGGAGATTATGCGCGCCTTTATCGCGGCTTTTGGCAGGCAACCCGCGGCGATCATGGGGCACAGCTTCGGCGGCAAGATCGCCGCATTGCTAGCTCCGCGCAATCTCATACTGCTAAGCAGCGCAGGCATCATCGAGCCCAAGCCCTTTGTCGTGCGCGCTAAAATCGCGATTTTTAAAATTTTAAAAAGACTTGGACTGGCGGGGCTTTGGCGCGCATTTGCGAGCAAGGATGCCGCAGGTATGAGCAAAACAATGTATGAGACGCTAAAAAACGTCGTAAATGAGGACTTCCGCGATATTTTTTCCGCGCTAAGCCCGCAAAATGCGCTCATCTTTTGGGGCAAGGACGATCGCGCCACTAGCCTAAAAAGCGGCGAGTTGATCCACTCGCTCGTTAAAAATAGTAAATTTTATCCGCTGGCGGGGGATCACTTTTTCTTTTTGCAAAGCGCAGATTTTATCGGCGAGCAGATCGAAAAGGAGCTTGGCGGCAGCTAAATTTAACGATTTGGCGCCGCGCTAAATTTAAAACAAGACGCGATTTGGTGTAAATTTTAAAATTTAGTCGCGAAATTTTAGCGCCGCTAAAAATCGCGCTTTAGATGCAAAGACAGATCGCGCGAATGTAAGAGCGGGGTGCAATTTAAAAGCGTTTCAATGCGGCGCTTTAATGCGGCTCGTGTTTTAAAATTTTGCAATCTGTTTGCGCTAAAGATCGCAAGCCGAAGCGTAAATTTAGATTATAAAGTCGCGAGCATGCGGCACATATTTAAAATTTAGCGGCGCAAAATCCGCTCTTTGGGCGCGTAGTATAAAACGCAAAGCTCAAATTGCGGCGTGTCGCGTTAAATTTTAAAATTTTAATGCGGCAACGGATCGTTTCTGCTATGCGCTCGCGATTGCGGCAGCCGTACATGATGCGGCGAAACCGCGTGTGCACTGCAAAGCGGACAATTAAATTTAGTTGCAGGTCGCATAATCGCGTCATGTATTTACCGCGACACAAGGTCTATGTGCTGTAAATAATGCAAATCATCGCGCGAGATAGGGCTCGATGTCGCAAGATACGCAGCGTGCGAAAATTTCAGGTCGCGAAAGATGGATGCTGCACGGTATCGAAAACGCAGACGGGGCGCGACGGCGGTAAATTTATCTAGCGCGGCTCGTGCAGCTCCAGGGAGAGCGTGAATTTATGACTGCGCAAGTTTAAAATAGAATTTGCAAAGCGAGAATTCGTAAAAGTTGCAAATGAAGCCGAATGCCGGTTAGTCCGAGCTCGCCGCGTTTTTGCCCACACAGGCTTGCAAAGCGGACGCGCAAATTTATAAAAAGGAATTTTAAAAGATGAATATAATATTTTTGATCGCGCACGCGGCGTTCGTCCTGATGCTCGGCTTTTATCTGATCACCTGCTTGCAGTGGTTTTCGTACAAGCCCGCGCGCATCATCTTTCACTTCACCAAACCCGCGTGGCACCTCTATTTTTTGATTTTGCCGCTGGCGGCGTATTTTGGCTGCGAGATCGCGGCGAGCCTCTGCGCGACTAAATTTGGCGCCGCGTCCCTCTATGCCTTACACGCCGCTAAAATTTTAATCATCGCGGCCTACGCATTCGCGCTGTGGCTTTGGCAAAGGAGGCTTGATAAAAAGCTCGTCTTTACGCCGCGCGTGAAGCGATTTTTTGCGATTTTAGCGCTCTGTGCACTTGGCTTCAGCGCCGTGTTTTATGCCGCAGAAGCTCCGATTTTGCCGATCTTCTTACCGCTTGGCGCCGCTCTTGCGGCGAGCTTTGCTTACGAGTGGGCGCAGGCTGCGAAATTTAAGGCCGCCGCGCGCAAAAAACTGGCCCAGATGCCCTCTCTTACGATCATTCAGATCACCGCGAGCTACGGCAAGACGAGCATTAAAAACTTCTTGTATCAAATTTTAAAAAGCGACTTTCGCTGCTACAAGACGCCGCGCTCTGTAAACACGCTAGCGGGGCTCGTGCGCGACGTAAACGAGGCGCTACCCGCAGATACGCAGATCTACATCGCCGAAGCAGGCGCCAGGCTAAGTGGCGACATTGCCGAGATCACTGAGTTTTTGGCACCGCAGATCGTCGTCGTGGGCGAGATCGGCGCGCAACACATCGAGTATTTCAAAAGCATCGAAAACATCCGCAAAACCAAGCTCGAAGCGCTCACAAGCGCGCGGCTAAAGCATGCGTTTTTGCACAGCTCCACGCAAAAAAGCGTGAGCGAGCGCATCACGATCTACGACGAGGGGCTAAAAATCCACGGCGCGGATCTGGACGGAATAAAATTTAGCCTTAGCTTGAGCGAGAATGAGCCCCTCGCAAGCGGAGAGAATTCCGCGCTGCGCGCAGAAACATCCGCCGCAGAGGGCGAAGGGCAGGGCGATTTGAGCTTAGATGCAAGCAGTGCGGCATGCGCGGAAAAAAACAAAAATTCTAAAAATTACGGCGCCGATTTTGACGATGCAAATTCCATATCCTGCACCGAACGGAGCGAGCAAGAATTTTGCGAACAAGCCGTCCGCGCCGCTAGCGACGATAAAATTTGTAACGTCAAAGAGCAGGGCGTGCAAGAGGCTCCAAACGGGCGTAAAATTTCAAACGGGCGGAGAGAACTATGCGAGAGATATGAGTTTTTCGCGCCGATTTTGGGCAAATTTAACGCTGCAAATCTCGCCGCGTGTATAAAGATCGCGCGATTTTTGGGGCTTAGCGCAGATAAGATCAAAAGTCGCGTCGCGCACATCGGCGCCGTCGAGCACCGCCTCGCGCGGCTCGATGCGGGCGGCAAGATCATCATCGACGATAGCTTCAACGGCAATCTAAGCGGCATGCTGCAAAGCTACGAGCTGATGCGAAGCTACGGCGGGCGCAAGGTCATCATTACGCCGGGCATCGTCGAGAGCACGCGCGAGGACAACGAGACGCTCGCCGCTAAGATCGATGAAATTTTCGATCTCGCGATCATTACGGGCGAACTAAATTCCGAGGTGCTGCAAAGCAAGATCGACCCCGCAAAGACTATCGTTTTGAAAGACAAGCGCGATTTGCAGCGGGTTTTGAGCGAAAATACGCACAGCGGCGATCTGATTTTATTTTCAAACGACGCGCCGAGCTTTATTTAAGCGGCTTTGACGGCACGGCTTGCTCTGCGCTGAGGCATACTGCGCGATTTGACAGGGCGTATTTTTAGACAAAAGACTTTGAGCGGGTGCGGCGAGCGATTTTAAATAGGCGCGAGCCGATAGGCGATTGGTTTGAGTGGATACGGCGCGATCTGTTTAAATAAAAGCCCTGTGCGGCTAAATTTCGCCGCGGCGCGACCAGCGCACGTTTTGGCGAGTTAAAATTTGAAATCAAAATTTAAAGGAAGGCTATGGATTTACGAGAAAATATGCTAGGGCAGCTGCGAGCGCTAAGCGAGGAGAAGTTGGCGAAATTTTCGCAGCGCCTAATACCCGCGCCGCAGATTTTGGGCGTGCGCACTCCAGCACTTCGCGCGCTTGCTCGCAAAAGCTTCGCCGCTTTGGGTGGAGCAGATGAAGCGCGGCGCAAGCTGCAAAATTACGAGCCCGTCTTTCACGAAGAGTTTGTGCTAAAGGGCTTTTTCATAATGCTTTTTAAGCAGGATGAGGCGAAATTTGCGCTTGCGAGCGATTTTATCAAAACGATGCCTAATTGGGCGGTTTGCGATATGTTCGCTCCGAAATTCAGGGACGCCGCTTTTGCTGACGAGCTGCTAAAGCAGGCTAAAAACGGCGCGGACGAGTTTGAGCGGCGATTTTTCTACGTTTATTTTATGCAAAATATGAGCGCGATCTCGCCCGAGGAGTTTTTTGAAATTTGCGCCGCCGAAAGCGACGAGCGGTATTATGTGCAAATGGGCGCGGCGTGGGCGATAGCGGAGATGTTTATCAAGCAGCGCGAGAGCACGCTTGCGTTTTTGGAGAGCAAGCGGGCGGCTAAATTTATCCAAAACAAGGCGATATCGAAGATCCGCGATAGCTTTCGCGTAAGCAAAGCCGAAAAAGATGCGCTTTTGAAGTATAAAATTTAACCGCGGCGGAAAGTGGCGGAGGTAGTTAAAATTTCAGTTGCGCGCGGGGCTTGTCAGCCAAAATCGCGAGCTTTAAAATGTAAATTTAAGGAGAGAAAATGTTTAGCAAGGAATTTTTGGAGATTTTGAATTATGAATGCGCCGTGGGTATCGCTACCTGCGCGCAGGGTGAGGCTCATATCAGCAATACGTGGAACAGATATCTCGTCATTAAGGGTGATCGCATCCTCATCCCCGCTGCGGGTATGAAAAAGACGCAAAGCAACGTGGAGGCTAATCCGAACGTCGAGCTTAGCGTCGCAACGAAGGAGCTAGCAGGCAGGTTTGGAGCGGGGCGTGGCTTTGTAGTGAAGGGCACGGCGCGTTTTATTGATAGCGGTGCGGAGTTTGAAGAAACGAAGGCGAAATTTCCGTTTGCTACGAGGCTACTTGAAATCACGGCTAGTAGCGTAAAACAGGTGCTGTAAGCCAAGCGGCGCAGTTTGGGTGGAATTTACGGATGAAATTTGACGGATGGAATTCCGCCGCAAGCTTTGTGATGGAATTCCGCCGTGAAATTTTATCGGTAGAATTTTAAAGTTAGTAAAATTTTATAGATGAAATTTCGCTTCGCCGCGAAATTTTAAAGCGGGCGAAATTTTAAAGTTAATAAAATTTCAAAGCCTGCAAAATTCCGAAGTTTGCGAGATCCATAAATCTCGCTCAAATTTTTAGAACCTAAATTTACGTATTGAAAGGAAAAGCATGAAACGATTAGAGGGCAAAACAGCCGTAATTACGGGCGGAAGCGACGGCATAGGGCTTGGCATCGCAAAGTGTTTCGCCGAAGAGGGCGCAAATTTGATCCTGCTCGGCAGAAGCGAGGAGAAATTAAAAATCGCGCAGGAGGCATTGGGCGGTTACGGCGTGAAAATTTACGCCGCAAGGGCAGATTTGGCGCAAAGCAAAACGATAAAAGGCCTTTGCGAGCGCATTTTAGCACTACCTCTTAAGATAGATATCCTAGTAAATAACGCCGGGTTAGGAAAATTTGTACCGTTTGAGGCGACCGACGAAGCGTTACTGGACGCTCATCTAAACCTAAACGTCAAAGCGCCATATCTGCTTACTCAGGGGCTTTTGGGCGCGCTTGCGGCTAGCAAGGGCTGCGTGATCAATATCTCGTCGTATTTTGCGAACCGAATGCTCGTGGGGCGCACCACGACGGCGTATTCGATTACCAAAGGCGCGCTAAATTCTTTCACCAAATCGCTTGCCTTTGAGGTCGGCAAACTCGGCATTCGCGTCAATGCCATAGCGCCCGGAAGCGTGCTGACGCCGCAGTTTGAGCGAAATTTAAGCGCGCTTAGCCCGCAGGGGCGCGAGGCGTTTGAACAGATGGTAAAAAATATCTATCCGCTTGGCAAAATCGGTAGCGCGCAGGACATCGGCGATGCGGCGGTGTTTTTGGCGTCGGATGCGGCGAAGTGGGTCAGCGGCGCGATATTTGCGATAGACGGCGGGCTTACGACGAATTAGCCGCGGGCGGGCGAAATTTTGGGCGCGGGTTTTGAAATATAAAATTTTACAGAAGCGAATTCCGCCGCGAGAAATTTTACCCTGCAAAATTTCGCAGCGGCAAATTTGCAATGAAATTTAGCCGCGTAGAATTTTACGGCGACGAATACTGCGCGCGAAATTCCGCCGTGGCAAAAGCGCAAAATTCTGCAAGCTGTGCGAATTACAACGTAAATTTTAAAATTTATATTGTAAAATTTTGCGGCGCGCGGTTTGGAATTTTAAGCCGTGAAATTTCGCGCCGTAAAATTTCATGCTGCTGCAAAACGGCGCCTGCGGGGCTAAATTTAAAAAGCGGCGCGGGCAGCGGCTTGAGACAATTAGAAATTAAACGAGATTGGAGAGGGTTTGAGGGTTTTGTTTCTGGCATTTTTGTCGGTGTTTTTGCTCTCTTGCGCGGCGCTATTTAGCTCGTGCGCGGCTCCGCTGGCGCCCGCTGGCAACGCGCTTAGCGTATATGACATCTACTCCGTAGCGCGCGACCGCCGCAGCGTCAGCGAGGTCGCTAGCGACAAGCTCATCCAGACTAAAATCCAAAGCAAAATTCTATTTACCAAAGGCCTTAGCAGCTGGGATTTGGAGGTCGAGTGCTTTTACGGCGAGGTCTATCTCATTGGGCTGCTTGAGAGTGAGGCGATGCGCGAGCCGCTGCTTGCTTTGGCGCATGAAACCGAAGGCGTGCGGCGCGTGCATACCTATCTGCGCGTCAAAAAGCCCGAATATCCGTGCAATTCGTTTGAAATTTTTACAAATTTAAAGAAAAATCTCTTTTCCGACACCGACGTTTCGGGCACTGCGGTGCGCGTGGCGATCGTGGGCTGCGACGTGGTATTTAGCGGCGTAGTAACGGACATCGAGCACGAAAAACATGCGATCTGGTATGCGACGCACGCGCCCGGGGTGCAGGACGTGTATTCGTTCCTGCGCGTGGTAAAGGAGTAGGGGCTTTGCGGTTAAATTTGATCGCTTCGGTACGGCAAATTTAACAACTTGCGGCGAGTTAAATTTAAAAGATACGCGCTCGGTTTATTTAGCTTGCTTGCACAGCGCCCGCATCTATGAAATTAAAATTTTATCGGCGCGCAAGATAGCTGGGAATTTTAAAATTTGGCTCACGAGCGAGAGCATTAAGTAAATTTAAAGCCGCCTCAGACGATAATTTCGCAGATGAAATTTACGCCGCAAGCGCCCGCCGAAAAGTAGCGCCAGCGTGCCGATAGAAAGCGCGCCCTGTTTAAATAGCGGCTAAATTAGAGGCGACGCGAGCGGGCAAAATTTAAAGCGCTGCGTTTTTAAAAGCGCTAAATTAAAAGCGAGCCGCCGAGTTAAATTTAAACGTCGAGATACACGCGTCGTAGGCAAAGACGCTTTAAATTTAAAGTCGTGCCGCCGTTATCGGCAAAATTTTAGCGCCACGGCACTGGAGTTCGCATCAAAATAGATAATTAAAATGCCCAAGAGGGCGCAAAATTCAGTAAATTTAAGGAGAGAAAATGAGCCAAAGCCAAAAATGTACGTACCAAACCGCGTGCGAGCTGCCTAACGTGAGGCTGATCAAGCACCCGCTGATCGAGCATAAGCTCACGATCCTGCGCGATAGAGGGACCGATCCGTTTCAGTTTCGCATGCTCGTCGATGAGATCAGCTACCTGATGATGTTTGAGGCGACGCGCGATCTGGCGCTGCGGGAGGTGAGCGTGCATACGCCCGTGGCGCAAACCAGCGCGTATAAGCTCGCCACGAAGATCATGATCTGCCCGATTTTGCGCGCCGCGCTGGGGATGCTGGATAGCGTATTTAAGCTCATGCCCGATGCTAGCGTGGGATTTTTAGGCTTTCAGCGCGACGAAAAGACTGCGCAGGCGGAGTTTTTTTACGCCAAACTGCCCACCGACGCCGCAGAGCGCACCGCAATCATCATCGATCCGATGTTTGCGACCGGCGGTACGGCGATCGATGCGGTGAAATTTCTGCTGAAAAACGGCGTCAAAAAGATCAAATTTATCTCCATTATCGCAGCGCCCGAGGGGCTTCATAGATTTAGCGAGATCTACCCGCAGGTCGAGGTTTTTACCGCGGCGGTCGACGAGAGACTAAACGAGCAAAAATATATCGTGCCGGGCCTCGGAGACGCGGGAGATAGGGTGTTTAATACGATGTGAAATTACGCGGCAAAGGACTTTGCGCTGCGTCAAATTTGCGCGGGATAGTATTTTATGCGGCGATAAATTGATCGGCAGTAAACTTTACCGGCAATGGAATTTTACGCGACGCAAAATCTATTTATCAAATATGCGGGTTATTGCAGCGTGGAATTCCGTCGCAGCAATAAATTTGGCAGGGCGCGTATTTTTATGGCGCGCGCAATACGTAGTTAAATTTTAAATTTCGCAGCGCCGTAAATTTGATGCGCTTTAAAATTTTAACTCGTCGTGGAATTTGCGGTATTTTGGAATTTATTAAATAAAATTTGAGCTCTGCGATGTATAGAACACGGCGGAGCGTAATCGAAATTTCAAATTTTAGTCCTTACAAAATATCGCATAACGTCCGCGCTGCAAAAATTTACAAATCGTAAAATTTACAAAAATCGCACGGCAAAATTCTTACTTCAGCAATCCGTTAAAGAAGCAGGGCGGCGCACCAGACGTACGCGAGGAGTAAAATTCTTACTCAAATGATCCGCCCGCGCTAAAATGAAATTTAAAATTTAGCGAGCAAAATTTGCTTACTTCACCAGCCCCGCTTCCCTTAAAAAGTAGCTCGGCTCGTAATTAATCTTTCTGATCTTATCAAATTTCGCGTAGCTTAGCACCAGCTCGTCGCGCGCTCTGGTGACCGCCACGTAAAATAGCCGCCGCTCCTCCTCCAGACTGCCGCCCATCGCCATTAGCTTGAGGTTCGGGAAGCGGTTTTGCGCCAGATCGATGAGATAGACGCTGCAAAACTCAAGCCCCTTGCTTGCGTGCACGCTGAGCAGATTTACCCCCTCGCCCTCGCTCATCTCCTTTGCGCCTAGGGTTATGAAGTTATAAAAACTCTGCGGATCCGCGTATTTACTAGCAATCTGCTCTAAAATGCCGCATTTATCGTAGATGCGAGCGGTCTCGTCCTTTTTGCGCTCATCGTCTATCTTGCCGTTTTTTAGCGTCGCGCGTTTCGTCGCGATAAAATCCGCCACGAGCGCAAAAAGGCGCGAGTCTTTGATATGCGAGATGAGCGTAGCGGACCTCGCAGCGGAGCCGCTTTTTTTAAAAATTTTATAAATTTCGTGCAAAAATACGGCGCCGCCCTCGGTAATTTTATTGTGTTTTAGAACCGGATGCGAGCGAAAAAACTCGTCAAATTCCAAAGCTTCAAAGCGCGATGCCGAGCCGATTATATCGACATCGTCAAAAAGCCCGAGCTGGTAGTTTTTCCTCTTTTTTTCAAAAATTTTAACGCTCTCGTCGGGACGCAAAAGCCCTGCGTGGATGCTTCCGTGTCCAAGCGCGATTAGCGCGTCGAAAAGCTCCTTGCTCAGCGCGCTGCCGACGCCTCTTGCGTATTCGCACGTGCTCATAAATGCCATCATATCTTTGGGGTTTATTATCATCGCGAAGATGTCCGTAAAGGCCTTGATCTCGCGGCTTTCAAAAAAGCTCACGCCGCCTTTTCGCTTCGCGCCGATACCGAGCTCCTTAAGCGCGACCTCGACGCCGTCGGCGCTGGAATTATTGCGAAAGATGACGGCGATCTTTTCGCGTGGGGTGGTGCTTTGCGCGATCTGCGCGGCTACGTGGGCGTATTGCGCCGCCGTATCGTCGTAAACATGCAGCTTAGGCGCGCTAAATTTTCCCTCGCGGCCCACGATCAGCTTCTTTTCGTAAAGGCGCGGATTGTTCGCGATGACGCGGTTTGCAAGCGCCAAAATCGCCGAGCTTGAGCGGTAGTTGATATTTAGCGCGTAAATTTTAGCGTCCGCAAAGCGCTTGCCGAAGCTGCCGATGATGTCGATATTCGCGCCGTTGAAAGCGTAGATACTCTGATCGAAATCGCCGACGCAAAAAAGGCTTTTCGTCGCGAAAGCATCGATTAGGCTTCCTTGCAGCGAGTTCGTGTCCTGATACTCGTCCACTAAAATTTCATCAAATCGCAGCGGAGCGCCCTTTCGCAGCTCATGGCGCATCTTTAGCAAAACGTCGTTGAAATCGGCGTAGTTAAATTTCGCCTTTTCCTCTTCAAACTCGCGCAAAATATCTGCGTAAATTTCGGCAAATTCCGCCTGATCCTCGTAGTTTTTGCTAAGCCACGTCTCAAAATCCGCGCTCATCTCCTTGTTTTGATACAGCGAGTACACGTCGTACAGATAGGTCCCGCCGTAGGGGCGCGCGTCGCTTACATGATAAAATTTGCGCTTTTCTACGAGGCTTTTTAGCAGGGTTTTTAGCTCGGCGGGCTGCTTTAGGATCACGCCTTTACCGAGCTCGCGAAGTAGGGCGTAGGATACGGCGTGGAAGGTGCCCGCGACGATTGCGGAGGTGATTTTTTTATCAAAATGCCGCTGCAGCCTCGCTATCATCTCGCTCGCGGCCTTATTCGTAAATGTAAGAAGCAAAATTTTTCTAGGGCTCGTGCCGAGATTTAGCAGATGAGCGATGCGCGCGACGATGGTGCTGGTTTTGCCCGTGCCTGCGCTTGCGATTACTAGATTGTGTCCCGCAGGAGCGGTTGCGGCGGCGTATTGTTCGGTGTTTAGCTTAGCTAGAGCGTCCAAGATTATTCCTTTGCAAAAAGGCGCCATTATAGCTTAAAATCATTAAAATTCTTTGATATAATTGTGCGATGAAATTTCTAAAATTTACGTTAAAAATCACGCTATTTTGCGCATTTGCATTCGCTCTGTTTTTGATCCTAGACGCGCTTTATCCGCTAAATTTGGATATGCTAAACAAGCAGAAGAGTAGAATTTTATACGACCGAAACGGCGAAATTTTAAATATGCAGATCAGCGACGATCAAATTTGGCGCTTCTACGCGAGCGCGGACGAGATACCGCCGCGGCTGAAACAAAGCGCGATCTACTTTGAAGATCGCTATTTTTACTACCATTTCGGCGTCAATCCAGCCTCGATTCTGCGCGCGGCTACGTATAATTTTACGCAAAATTTTACTAAAAAAAGCGAGGGCAACGTCGAGCGCGTCGGAGCCTCGACGATTACGATGCAGGTTGCGCGTATGATGCGCCCCAAACAGCGCAGCTACAAGAATAAAATCATCGAAATTTTTAACGCCTTTCAGCTGGAGTGGCACTTCAGCAAGGATGAAATTTTAGGAATGTATTTCAACCTCGCCCCATACGGCGGTAATATCGAGGGTGTCAAAACCGCGGCGTATTTTTACTTCAAAAAGGATATGCGCGAGCTTAGCAACGCTCAAATCGCACTTCTTAGCGTGATCCCGAAAAACCCGAACAAAAACCGCCTAGACCGCAAATCAAATATCAACGCGCTTAAAAACCGCCTAATTTCGCAGCTGCGAGAGGGCGGCGTGATCTCGCAGAGCGAGTATGAGCGCGCCCTCGCAGAGCCGTTTTCGCCCAGACGCTACGCAGCGCCTAATTACGCGCCGCATTACGCGCTGTTAGCGTTTAACAATTATAAAATGCAGAATTTCATCGCCAAAGATGACGTAAATTTCACTCAAAATTTAGAGCAGGGCGGCACGCCTGGCGCGACGACAGGGCAAGCAAACTCGTCTACACGCCGAGCCGCAGCGATAGCAGAGTCAAATTTTTCGGACGCGGCGAGTGCCGAATCAAGCTTTACGGCTGCAACAAGGGGCGAGCCAAATTTATTAAATGCCGCAAACGCGCAGGCGAGAGCGGATTCGAAAGAAATGAATTCCAAAGAGGCGGATTTTAAAACAGATGCGCCAAAGAGTTTAAATTTTAGCGAACGAACGAGCCTAAATTTAAAAGAGCGCGAAGGCGTAGAATTGCAAGCAGGCGTAAAACCGAATGAAGCGGAAAGCGTAAAACTAAATGAACGAAGGAGCGCAAATTTAGATGAGCGGCGAGATTTAATTAATGCCGCCCGCCCGTCGCAAAGTCTAAATTTAAACGAGCAACGAGGCGCTGTGCGTTTGCCGCAGAATTTTAGCGCGGATACGGATTCGGATAAAGGGCAAACTGAGTATTCGCCGCAAAATCCGAGTGCGGATATAAATTTAAACAAGCGGCAGAATGTCGTCGGTACCGCGCATCCGTATCAAAACTCGCAAAATCCGCAAAATCTAAATTTAAATAGTCGGCAAGATGCTGCGCATCCGCCGCAAAATCCGCAGGCAGATGCAAACTCTAGCGAGCGGTCGAGCGCAAATTTTAGTGAACAGGCAAATTCCGTTTCGGACGCTAGTGCTCAGACAGATTCTACTCCGGGCGCCAAAATACAGACAAGTTCCATTTCAGGCGCCAAATTGCGGGCAAATTTCGCTTCGGACACTAAGGCGCAAATAAATTCCGATCTAAACGCCAAGACGCAGGAAAATTCCGCAAATTTTAAAAGGGGCGCGCAGCCCAAGGAGCAAACCGCGCAAGCACAGGAGTTTGCGCGCCTAAGCGAGGGTAAAATTTATTCGAGCTTGGATCTAAAAACCCAGATCGCGCTTGAGGGCTTTTTGAAAAGCGAGATCCTTTCCCTGCGCGATAAGGGCGTTAGAAACGGCGCTGCGGTGCTGATCGACAACGAAAGCATGAGCGTGATCGCCTATGTCGGCAGCCACGATTTTAGTGCCAATGAAGGGCAAAACGACGGCGTGCGCTCGCAAAAAAACGTAGGCTCGACGCTCAAGCCCTTCATCTACGCTAAAGCCCTTGAGCACGGGCTCATCACCCCTTCAAAGAAGCTGATCGACGCGCCGATAACCTTCGCGGGCTATGTGCCGCACAACTACAACCAGGGGTTTTTGGGCGCGGTGAGTGCTACGGACGCGCTAAGCCTTAGCCTAAATATCCCCGCGGTGAAGCTAAATTTGATGCTTGGTGACGACGGGCTGTATGAAATGCTATCAAACGTGCATCTGGCGGAGTTTAGCAAGGATTATTACGGCGCAGGTATCGCTCTGGGAAGTATTTCAATGAGTCTAATGGATCTTACTTGCCTTTACAGCGCGTTTGCAAACGGCGGAAAGCTACAAAAGCTCGAAATAGCGGGCGTAAAGATCGGCGACGATGCTAAAATTTTAACTCCGCAGAGCGCTTACATCGTAACGCAGATGCTAAGAAACGCGCCGCGCTCCTACCTCGGCTCGGTGTGGCAAAATACCCTAAACGCGCCGCCTCTGATGTTTAAAACTGGCACGAGCGCCGATGCGCGTGATCTCTACACTGTCGCTCTGACGCCTAAATTTACCCTCGGCGTCTGGCTGGGAAATTTCGACGGCTCCAAGACTAGGGATCTTAGCGGCGGCGTGAGTGCCGCAAAAGTGGCGTTTAATATGTTTGCCTTCCTCGATAAATCGGGCATGCTAGGCGAGGTGGAGTTTGCGCGCCCCGCGGGCGTGAGCTTGCGGCGGGTATGCACCGACGCGTACCGCGAAAAGGAGTGCGCGCAAAGCACCGAGGATCTTACGATCGATGGAGTTGAGCCCAACGAGGAGTGCGAAATTTACGGCACGAGCGAGCTTTTTTATCTGTTAAAACACGGGCTGGTCGATCCGCAAAAGGTACGCGCAGGAAGGTGCGCGGCTAAATTTGCCGCCGTAAAGCCCGTACTAAACGATATCAACGCCAAAACCTACGAGACCGGCGCGGACGGCTTTTTGCGGCTTAAAGTGCAGTGCACGGCGGTTTTCGGCGAGCGGGTATATATCAGACTAAGCGGCGGTTCGCGAGAGTTTATAGCGCTAAATTCCACTGCGTTTACGGGGGAGAATTCCGCGGATTTGGATTTCAAGCATTCTAGCGCGGCGCAGCAAGATAATTTAAAGCAAAATTTAGTACAGAAAAATTTTGTAGAACAGAATTCTACAGCACAAAATTCTATGCGACAAAATTTAGCGTTACAGAATGTAAAATCACAAAATCTTACTAAGCAAAATTCTGTAGAATGGAATTTTATAACTAAAAATCCAGCCACACAGAATTTGGCGTCGCAAAATTCTATCTTGCAAAATTCTATCTTGCAAAATTCTACAGAGCAAAATTCGGAGGCGCAAAATTTCACAGCGAAAAATTTCGCGGATCAAAATTCCTCGCAGCAAAATTTCACGGCACTAGATTTCACCACGCAAAGCCTAGCGCCTGCAAATTCTAAAGTTAAAACGGGAGAATATTTTGCGCGCACTAACGGCGAGGCTTTTACGCTTAACCTCGGCGCAGGGGATTTTGAGCTTGGCTGCTTGGACGAAAATGCAAATTTCGCTAAAGCAAATTTTAGAGTAAATGAAAGAAAATAAAAGGTTAATTTGTATATAATTTCGTAAAATTTTTGCAAAGGAATTTTATGAAGACAAAACTACTAAGCGCAGCGCTATTTTGCGCTTTGGCTAGCTTTGCCGCGGGCGTAGAGATCAAATACGCTAGCGGGGCTTACGAGATTAGCGGGGTGGACGGCAGTGGATTTAGTGTCACGCAAAAGCAGATCTTAAAATGCACTCCCAAAATCACGGGCACCTACGAAAGCGTGAGCGAGAGCTCAATCAGGCTTTATCCAAAGCCGATGCTTAGCGCCGGGGTTAATTATTCGTGCGAGGCGCGCGGGGTGCGCTTTGAGTTCGAGACAGAGCCTTTTAGCACCGAGCATATCGCGCTTCTGCGTCCGGGGTTAGTGGCAATCAAATTTAACGATGCGGTTAGCAAGGACGCGCTACAGCAAGCGACTAGAATTTATCGCGCGCAGAATTTAGCCCAAAACGACATATCCTACGAGCTTAGCTCGCACGATGATCGGAATTTTTTATTCAGCTTCGATCCTAAGGCGCAAAACGTCGTATTGCAAATAGAATCCCTCACCTCAAAAGCAGGCGCAAAGCTGCAAAATCCAGTGGAGCTGCGCACGGACGAGGAGCCTTTTAATGATAGCATTAACGCTTCAAATTTAAGCGGCGTGCAGATCCGCCCTGCGGCTCTAAAAGACGGCTCACTCGCAGCTAGAGTGTGTTTCCCTAACTATATGGACGAGCTGTCCGCCAAATACGTAAGAATCGCGGGTGTGAGTAAATTTAGCCTCACTCAGCCGCGATATTATTATTATGACGAAGATGAAGAGGGCGGCGAAAGCGACGATCCTTCATGCTACTACTATGCAGATATAGTAAGTGACGAGTTTATGCCGAATAAAAGCTACGAGATTAGGCTGCTAAAGGGCTTCGGAGATAGCTCATATATCTTGCGCGACGAGATAAAACAAAGCGTAAAAATGGGCGACAGGCTGCCTTTTGTAGCCTTTAGCGACGAGAAAAATTTTATCCCAAAATCCGCTTCGCTGGCATTTAAAAGCTCAAACGTAAATGAGGTTAAAATTTCGATTGCTAAAGTTCCTGAGCAAAATTTTAGGTATTTTTTAAACTTTGAAAGCAACGAAGATAGTGTAGGTGGGTTAGCTAGCGAGATCGCGGTTAAGAGCTTCGATATAGGAGGCGCTAAAAACGCCGTCGCGGAGCATAAAATCGCGATGGATTTTAAAGGCTACGAGGATGGAATTTATAAAATCACGGCGTTTTACAAAGTGGGCGAAAAGATGCAAGAGGTTTCGCGCATAGCCTATCTTAGCGACATTACGGCTCAAGTGGTGCTGCTTGAGCGCGGCGCGCTAATTTATACTTCTAGGCTTAGTAATGGCGAGGAGCTAAGCAGAGCGAAGGTTAAAATTTACAGCGATAAAAACGAGCTAATCGTAGAGGATAAAACGGACGGAGATGGAATTTTAAGATTAGAAAATATGGAAATTTTAGCTAAAAATCCGCGCTCTATCGAGATTAGTAAAGGCGATGAGCATGCGTTCGTGCTGTTTAATAACGCCGTAGCAAGCGTAGAGAAAACGATTACTGCAAAGCGTCCGTTCGTTTATCTCGCAAGCGAGCTGATAAGCCCGAATGAGCGGCTTTTAGGCACGATCGTGATGAAAAATCGCGATTTTAGCTCTTTAAAAAATACGCCGATTAAATTTAAAATTTACGATCCTAGCGGCACTGTGGTCATCACGCGCGCGCAAAACACCGATGAGTTCGGCAGCGTTAAAATAGACGAGCTCATGGGCGAGAAAAGCGGCACTTACCGCCTAGATCTCATCTATGAGGACAAAATCATCGCTTCTAAAAGCTTCAGCGTAGAAAATTTCGTCCCAAACCGCATTAAAAATGAAATTCTCACTGCCAAAGATGAATACGGCGCAGATGAGATCATAACTTTAAAGCTAAGCTCAAACTATCTTGCAGGCGCGCCGGCCGGAGATTTGAAAGGCTCGCTGGAAGCAAACGCCTATGAAAAAGAGCTAAAAATTAAAGGCTACGAGGGCTTTTCGTTTCTAAACGATCGCTTAAAGAAAAAGGGCGCTACGCAGCTTCGCAGGGCGGAATTTACACTAAGCTCCGCCGGTAAAAAGGAGCTTGCACTCTCGCCGGCAGCAGCTGATCTAAATGTCTCTAACGCCATAAATATTCTACTAAATTTCAGCGTAACCGAGGAGGGTAAAAACGTAAGTGCATATCGCAACCTAAGCTATCTGCCTTATGATCGTATCGTAGGAATTCGCGCGAGCAAGGATTTTATTTCAAGCGGCGATAGCGTAAAATTCGGCTTTGCGCTACTAGATTCCAAAACTAAAACCGACGTCAAAGGCAAGATCGACGTTGAAATTTACCGAGACGATTTTACTTACGTTTATGACGGTAACAGATACGTCGAGCAAGAAAGCTTTAATCTCGTAAGCGCCATTAGCACCGATGCGCGCGAGTTTGAGTATAAATTCCAAAACGGCGGCAATTATCTAATCGTCGCAAACGATTATTCAAGCGGCGCGAGTGCTGGCGTGCGCGTGGATGTAAGCGGCTGGGGATATTATGGACGGGTAAACGCTAAAGACGTTCAAAGCGCTAAAATCAAACTCGCAAGCGACAAGGTTAAAGCTGGAGATAAAATTAAAGGCGTCATCAATTCGCCGGTAGAAAGCGGCGTGCTAAATATCTCGCTCGTAGGAGAGCAGGTTTACGACTATAAAATTCTATCCATAAAAGGCGGTAGCGCGGAATTTGAGCTTAGTGTGCCGGAGAATTTCGTCGGCGGACACATCAACGCTGTAATCGCGCGCGCCGCGACACCCGCTGCGATGCCGCTTAGAGCCTATGCAAACGTGCCGGTGGCGCTAGATGCGAGCTCACACAAGGCTAACGTGCAAATCCTAGCCGAGAAAAGCTACAAAAACGGGCAAAACGCGCAGATCAGCGTAAAAAGCGAGCCAAATTCCAAAGTCATACTCTACGCAGTCGATCTTGGAATTTTAGATATCGTCTCACAAGAGGAGCTTGATGCATTTAAGGCGTTTGACGTTAGTGCGTATTTTGCGCTGCGATACTTTGACATTTACGACGATCTTAGCGTGTATCAAACTACTGCTAAAGAGCTAAGCTTCGGTGGCGACGGCGTGATGGCGAAGGCTAAACGAAATTTAAGCCCGGTCGAAAACAAAAAGCAGAAAAAATTTATCAAAATGCTAATCGCAAAAGCGGACGCGAACGGCGAGGCGAAATTTGAGCTTGCGATGCCGAAAAATTTTAACTCCACGATCCGACTAAGCGCCATGGCTATCGGAGAGGCGGCTACGATCGGCTCGGCAAACGTCGAAGCTAAGGTTCGAGACGACGTGATCATAAAGCCCGCCGATCTAACCTACATGGTGCGAGGCGATGAAATTTCCGTGCCGCTAACGCTCATCAACACCACCGATAAGGAGCAAAAGGCGGTCTTGAAAATCAGCTCATCTCCTTCGGTTGCTATAAGCGGCGGCGAGGCAAATTTCACACTTAAACCGCTTGAGCTCAAGCACCTAAGCTTCACCGCGAGCGCACTTGATATTGCGGATGCAAATATTAAATTTGATCTTGACGCAAACGGGCAAAAATTTAGCAATGATGTAGAATTTGACATAATTAGCCAGTTTCCGCGCTCGAAGCTATTTCACGTAAGCTACGGCGATAAGCCGGTAACGCTCAAAATCGATCCGAGCTATAAAGAAATTTATGCTCACATCAGCGCTACGCCTAATGCTTTTAGCCTAGCGGACGAGCTATATCTCTATCCTTACGGCTGCACCGAGCAGCTTACTTCAAAGATGGTAGCGGTTGATTATGTCGCACGCAAAGACTCCAATAAAACCTTAACCAACCGCGTAAACGAGTATGCAAGTAGAATTTTATCTCGCCTCAAACCTAACGGTGATTTCGGCTACTGGAGTGCTAGCGGCGTTACTAATTACTACGCTTCAATTTACGCAAGCGACGTTTTACTAGAGCTTGATACGCGCTATAAATTCCTTAGCAACAAGCAAAGATCGCTGATATTTAGCGCCTTAAAATCAGACTACGAAGATCAAGCGACGCTTCGAATATACGCGGATTTCGTGCTAGATCAATACGGCAAGCTGGATGACGATGAGATAAATTTCATTTACGACAACGGCCTTTATGACAACTCGCCGATGGCTCGCATCGCTATGGCTGCGATACTTAAAAAGCACAATATGACGACCGAGTTTAACTTCATGCGTGAAAAAATAAACCAAATGGATTATGATTACGCCGAAGACGGAGCGGGCTTGACGTTTGCCAGCGACATAAGAGACGCCGCCTTTAAGCTCTACGCATTCGGCAAGGCGGGCATCAAAGACGATAGCACAAGCAAGGCGGCTATCGCGCTCGTGTGCAATCTAAAAGATGCGGACAATACGCAGGAGCGAGCGAGCGTCATACGCGGCTTTGATGCGTATTTTAAGGACGCGAAAAAAGATATTAGCTTTGCTTTGAAATACGACGGCGAGACAAAAAATTTCAATTCGCCGCTGGATACCAAGCTTGCGGTTAAAGACGGCGCGATAGAATTTACACCTATGAACGGCAACGGCGAACTGTTTTTTACGGTGCTGGGATTTGGATATGAAAGCGCTGCGGTCAAACACAATCCGCTTAGCATAAATAGACCGTTTGATAACGACCGAGATAAGAAGGTTGAAATTTATCGCGAGTTTCTCGATGCTCGCGGCAACATCGTCGATCTAAACAAACTCAAAGTAGGGCAGAAAATTTACTCTAAGATCAGCTGGCGAGCGAATCATTATCTGTATAATTTCGCAATCGACGAGGCGATGCCTAGCTGCTTTGAGGCGTTAAATGAGCGCCTGGGCTCGGCCGCACAGGCTCGCCCGGAAGGCTTTGTGGATAGCGTAGCGATCGAGCATACGGAGTATCTGTACGACCGAGTACTTCACTTCCCGAAAAGCGGTTATTTTTACTACGATCCGCAAGAGGGCTATAATAGTACCGGCGTCATCTACACGCCGATAAACGTGATTATGGCTGGCTCGTGCGCGCTTCCTGCGATCTCTATCGAGGATATGCAATACGAGCGAGTAAATAATTACGATCTGCAAACGCTTAAATTTAAAGTCGCTCGCTAAGGGCGTAGCGATTTTAAGGCTCGGCGCGAATTTTGCATTCATTGCGATTTTCGTGCCGAGTGCGCTTTTGCGTTCACAAGCATTTTGCAAACGAGCGCCTGATAAAATTTTAAAATTTTAATTCCGCTCGCCCGCCGAATTTCAAAATTTTATATCAATGCCTATATTTCATAGCTTTTTACTATCTATTTATAAAGTTATTCTATTTGACTTACATTTAAATTCGAGTTATCATTTCTTTTAAATATACACTTTCAATTAAAGGAGTTGCAAATGCAAGACGTATCAAGACGTAGTTTTTTAAAGATTAGCGCAGTGGGTGCGGGGGCACTTGCGCTGGGATCTAGTAGCGCGTGCGCGGCACAAAATGCCAAGGACGTCAAATTCGACGAGGAATACGATATCGTCATCATCGGCACCGGTTTTGCAGGGCTTGCCGCGGCGATTAAAGCCAGCGGACGCGGTAAAAAGGTGCTTATCTTAGAAAAGATGGGTCGCGCGGGCGGAAATTCCGTCATCAACGGCGGAAACATGGCTGCTCCGATGAATAAATTTCAAGTAGCACAGGGCATCAAAGATAGCAAGGAGCTTTTTATCGCTGATGCCGTAAAAGACGGGCTCGGGCTTAACCACACCGATCTTTTGGGCGTGATGTTTGATCGCAGCAACGATGCGGTGGATCTTTTGGTGGGCTGCGGAGCGGAGTTTAGCGATAAGCTGATCTTTGAAAGCGGCCATAGCGTCGCAAGAAGCTTGCAATCAACCAACGGCTCGGGCTCTGGCTACATCCAGCCGATGATGAACAAGCTTCAAAACGATTCCAACGTCACGATCAAAACCCGCACGAAATTTGACGATTTTATCGTAGACGACAGCGGCCGCGTCGTGGGCGTAGAATCGCGCGAGGAGTATAAATTTGATCCGAAACTCTTTAGCGACGATCTGGAAAATAAAAGCGGCGAGAAAAAGAGCTATAAAGCTAAAGACGGCGTTTTGCTGGCTTCGGGCGGATACGGACGCGATCTATGGTATCGCCAGATCCAAGATCCGCGTGTAGTACCTACGATAGACAGCACCAACCACCCTGGAAGTTCGGCAGGAGCGATGCTAGCGGCAAACAGAATCGGCGCATTTACCCTTTTAACGTCATGGATTCAGTTCCTTCCATATTGCTCGCCCGATGAAAAGGGCTTCGGTGCTGCGGTAAATTTCACCAACCACTGCTGCAATACCTATGGCCTTACCGTCGATCCAAAGACGGGTAAACGCTTTATGGACGAGCACGCAGGGCGCAAGATCAAGGCGGACGCCTGCTTTAAGGTCATCGCCGAGAGCGAGAAAAACGACAACTATCCGGTAAACGTCTGCGACTCTCAAGCTGTCGCCGCGCGTAACCCAGTCTATACATCAAGGCCGCTGGAAGCGGGCGTCGTGAAGAAATTTGACACGCTAGAGGAGCTTGCGAAGGCTTACAATCTGCCGCTGGAGCCGTTTTTAAAGACCGTCGCGGATTATAACTCTTACGTCAAAGCGGGCAAAGACCCAGAATTCGGCAAAGTGGTCGATAAGCTAGACAGCATCGACGTTTCCAAGCCGCCGTTTTACGCAAGCCGCACGATGCCGAAGGTGCACCACACGATGGGCGGACTCGAGATCAACACCAAAGCTCAGGTAATCTCGAGCCTTACTCACGAGCCGATCTCTGGGCTGCAGGCGAGGTAACCGGCGGCGTGCACGGCGCGAGCAGGCTCGGAACATATGCGATCCTTGATTGTATGGTTTTCGGAATGATCGCGGGCGAAACAATCGGGGCTTAAATTAGCGCCCGCGAAATTTCGGCGTGAAGTAGCCATACATGCTTTGCGCCGAAATGCTTGAGAAGGACTCACGCGAAGTAGGGCACAGCACAATCCGTAAATCCTACGTAGAGCGGCGGCAGGGTCTGTCGCGATTTGCGAGGCTAGGCACGTGAAGCAGTAAAATGCGTACAGCATAAAAGGCTTTGTTGCCCAAGTCGTAACGCCTAAGAACGAGAGTGCATTCGCCGCCAGCGACGGCGCGACGGCAAAATTTCAAATCATAAAATTTTAAAATCTCATAACGCGGGAGTTTTAAATTTTGTAGCGCCAAAACTCTGCGGCGTCGCCCGAGTTTGTAGCTCGTAAGCCTCGTTTTGTATGTATCGCGCGTACTAGGAAAAGTTAAATTTGACCGCCGCTTTTATGATGCCACGGCGCAATAACTCGATCAAATTTTAAAATTTCATGCATCTTTTGCGTAAAATTTCATCTATTTAGCAATCAACGATGCTAAATTTCGCTAAAATTCGTCACACGAAGCAACTTGGGGAGACGGGCATGATAGCGATCTATTTTAGCGCCACGGGCAACACGAAGCACTGCGTGGATAGGCTCATCGCTCATCTTGGCGGCGTTTGCGTCTCGATCGAGAGCAAGGCTTGCAATGAGCTTTTAAAGCACCACAATGACGTTATCTTGGCATATCCCGTCTATTTTAGCGACCTACCGCGTATCGTGCGCGACTTCCTCTACCGAAACGGCGCGAGCTTTAGCGGCAAAAATGTATTTATCCTCGCTACGATGGAGATTTTCAGCGGCGACGGGGCAGGGTGCGCGGCTAGGGTTTTAAAGCGATTCGGTGCAAACATAACGGGCGGCGCTCATATCAAAATGCCCGCGTTCATCCTCGACGTGGCGATTTTTGGCTACTCGCGAGCGAAAAATGAGCGCATAATCAAAGAGGCGGACGCTAAAGTCAGACGCGTTGCGGAGGCGCTTATCGCAGGCCGTCCGCCGCAAGAGGGGCTGAGCGCGCTTTGTCGTATCGCAGGGTTTTTAGGACAGCGGCTTTGGATGAAAATTTGGGACAAAAGCCCCTTTGCCAAGCGCAAGCCGAGCCTCGATCCATCGCGATGCAGCGGATGCGGGGCTTGCGTCAAACCCTGCCCGATGCGAAACATAAAGCTCGCTTGCAAAAAGGCGCAATTCGGCGATGAGTGCACGCTTTGCTACAGGTGCGTAAATATATGCGAGCGCAGAGCGATTACGATCCTAGGCAGGGCAAAAAATTTAGAAAAGTCCATCGCCGCAGACTTGTGAGGGCGAGCTCATACCATGCAAGCTAGCAATCAATCAAATGCGTAAAAACGGGCGAGGAAATTTTACTTTTTAACAGCGCTTCGCACGGCTAAAGCGCGATGTTCTGCGACGAATATGGCGCAAAAAAAGTAGCCCGCTGCGAGCTAGTGAAATTTAACCTGCCGCCGTGCAAGACCCGCGTAAAATTTGGCTATAGCACCCACTACGACGACTACGAGAACGACGAGAGTGACATTGTCCTACTGATAAACGACGGGGCTGCCTTGCGTAGCAGGAGGTAAGGCAAACGGCCATATCGCCGTAAGCTACGAGGACGAAGCAGGCAAAAATACAAAATTTCGCTTATGTAGGCGACCTTAAATCTCAGTCCGTCTTTTTTGCTCCGTATTTAAATTTTACTTGGTCGCTAGATACTCCTAAATTTAAATTCTCTAGAGCCGAATGTGACGTCTTAGAATTTTAGCAAAGGTTTATTACTGCGCCGTGAAATTTCAGCGAAGGCTTATTTTGCCGTATACCTCAAAATTCTTAAATTACCCGCGCCGGCCCACTTAAGCTCTAAAGCGCTTGCCTTATCACTTCGCCTAAGGGCAAAATGCCGCGCCTTGTCTTATTAATTCGCCGCGGAATTTCGCGGTAAAACTAAATTTTAAAATTTGACCCATTTAAATTTAAAAAGCGCACGACTATCGCAAAAATCATCCGATATTATTGGCGACGCCAGCCTAATTTTAAAATTACACCATCGCCCCTATTACGGCTATAGTCGTTAAATTTTAAGCAACGATAGGCGATAAAAATTTTAAGAATTTCGCCACCCAGCATTTCTTTATGCCACCAAGCCCACAAAACCGCCTAAACCTTCTTAAAATTTACGCTAAATTTGCTTCCGCGTCCTACCTCGCTACGTAGTGAAATCTGCGCGCCATGGATCTTTGCGATTTGTGAGGCGATGGCTAGCCCGAGTCCTGCGCCGCTATTTTGCTCGCGATTTCTGGAACGCTCGATTTGATAGAGCTTGTCCCAGATTTTAGTTTGCAAAGCAGGCTCGATGCCCTCTCCATCGTCGCTTATGCTAAGTTCGCACGCGTCTGCACTGACGCAAAGCTCTAAAGCGACGCTGCTGCGCGTAAATTTTAAAGCATTGCTTAAAAGATTGTTAATCAGCCTGATCAAAAGCAGCTCATCGCCGTTTACGCGCACGCCCTCGGCTATCTGCGAGCTAAAGCTTAGCCCTTTTTGTGCGCACAAAAGTTGAAAGTCTTGCGCACACTCGTTTGCGATTTTACTTAAGCTTATGGGTGCCAAACACACGCCGCGCTGCAAGCGGGCAAGCTCTAAAATTTGCTCTATTAGCGCCGAAATTTTACGCGATTGATTGTTGATGACCGCGAAACTCTCCTTCGCCTCGCTCGCGTCTTGCTCGTAGGCTAGGGCGTAGTCGCTTTGAGCCAGTATGACGGCAGCGGGTGTGCGCAGCTCATGCGAAAGATCGGTGCTTAGCTGCCGCTCGCGCTCAAACGCGCTTTGCAGCGATGCTAGCATTTCATTAAACGTAGCTGCGAGCGCGCTTAGCTCATCCTTGCCTCGCGGTAGTTCTATTCGCCGCGTAAAATCGCCGCTAGCTCCGATCTCGCTAGCTGTACACGACATAGTGCGCACGGGCTTAAACGCTCTTTTTATGATCGCGTAGCCGCCGTAGATGACTAGCATTACAAATAGCGGCGATAGGATAAGAGCTATCAGCATCACGCGCTTCATCGCAAGCTCAAACTCGCTAACTGCGATGACGCCGCGTATCCATGCACTGCGCCCTTTGATCTGCGCGTCGTAATAGAAAAACTCGTCGTCATCAAGCTCCACCTCGCGCGCGCCTTGAGGCGAAAGCGGCATCGCAGGCTCGAAGCCTTTAGGCACAAACCCTGCGATCACGCCGCCTTGTCCGTCATGTTCGTAGAAAAATACACCGTCATCAAAGCTTTTTAGCTTGTCATCGCGCGCGGCTTTTTGCACTAGGTGGGCAAGCTTTTTTTGGCTGACGGAGCTTCCTGATACTTCGTCTAAAATATAGCCGCAAATGCCGATAATAGCGCCTGCAAGCGCCAAAATAAATACGCTGTAATAAAGCGTCACGCGTAGGCTGATAGGTAGCGCGCGCGAGATAAAATTCTCTTTAGCAGTTGAGAATGCAAGGACTAAGGCTTGAGTAAAATTTCTTATCGAGATTTTAGACGCGAAATTTTGTTCTTGACTTTGCGCGAGAACGCTATTAAAATTTTGCGCTAGATCAGGCGTTGCGCTTGTAGCAGCAAAATTCGGCGCGGAATTTGATGCCGGATTTTGCGTGGAATTCCGTTTAAAATTTGACGCCTGGCTTTGAGTAGAATTTAGCGTCTGGTTTAACTCGATATTTTGCGTGGGATTTTTCTTGCGGCTTTTCTTTAAACACGCAAAATTATGCGTAAAATTCTGTTTAAAATTTCGCACGAATTTTAATATGAAAAGCGCCGTAGCGGCAAAGATCCGCTTCGTAATCGCCGAAATTTTGATACAAATCTCGCTATTTTGCCACGACATAGCCAAGCCCTCGCTTCGTTTCTATTATATCGCCGTGCTCGCCTAGCTTTTTGCGGATATTTTTGATTAAAACATCGATAACATTTGAGCTTGTTTCGTCGCTAAAATCCCAAATGCTCTCGCCGATTTGTTCGCGGCTTAAAATCGCACCGCGATTTAGCATCAAAAGCTCTAAAATTCTATATTCCTTACCCGTTAGCTCCACTACCTTGCCCGCGCAGACGACCGATTTTTTACTTAGATTTAGGCGCACTTGCCTTATGATAATTTCGTTATCCGCAGTAGCGTTTTTGCGCCTGATAATTGCGCGAAGCCGCGCCAAAAGCTCACGAAAATCAAAGGGCTTAACCATATAATCGTCTGCGCCCAGATCAAGCCCTGCGATGATATCTTCTTTGGCGTCCCTCGCAGTTAAAAATAAAACCGGCGTTCCCAGTCCGCGCGCCCGCGCCGCCTTCAAAAACTCAAAGCCGTCCATCACAGGCATCATCGCATCAAGCACGATAGCGTCATATTTTGCGACATCCAAAAACTCTAGTGCTTCCTTGCCGCAAAAGGCGCAATCTACGCTGTAGCCGTCCTTTTTCAGACATTTTGCGATGATTTGATTTAGATCTTTTTCATCCTCGACAAGTAAAATTTTCAAAGTGCTCCTTTAAAATTTTGCTAATTCTAATCCACCATTTTAGCCAAAACGCATAAATTTGGATGTGTAAACCCCGCTTGCTTTATGCACCGCCAAATTTCAGTAGCGTTGGGAGCTGCGCTAATTCGCAGGCGCCTTTTGTCTAGCTCTAATCTCGCTTGCCTTTTTATCCGCTACGCTTCCTAATCTCCCTAAAAAATTTAGCGCACCTGCTGCGATATTTAACGCAAAAAGCCCAAATCCTACGCAGCCAAGCTTAAAATTTTGCTTAGCGATTTCGCGTTTGCAGTGGCTGCAAAGCACTGGCTTGCAAGAATTACAAACCTCCGCGCAGCTTGCTGCGCTGGCAGAATCTCGCGCGCTTGCGAAATTACTTGTATCAGAAAAATTTTGTGTATCGGCGAAATTTTGCTCGCTAGTGAAATTTCGTACACTTGATAAGTCTTGCGTCTGCAAAGAATTCCGCTCGTCCTTATAATCTTTCGCATCCGCAGAAATTTTTTGATTTTCGCAACATTCCACGCTGGAAAAATCTTTAGAATTTTGCTCGCAGGGCGCGAGATTCCACTCGCTTGTTTCGCTTGCTAAATTTGCCGAAAAATCCTGCGCATTTTCATCTAAATTTTTAGCTGCGTCTGCATTTTGGGCGCCATAGTCAGCGTTTTCGTTTATGCTAAAATCCCTAGCGTCCAAAGCCTCACTAGTTTGGGCGGAGTTATCTGCTCCACCCTTTAAGCTTTGATTTTTCATCTCACGCCTTTGCTTATTTTTGACGCTGCAAGATCTGCTCGCCCGTAGCGGCGTCGATTAGCACCTCTTTTTTGCTCATGCCTTGGCGCAGTTTGACTTCGTATGCAGGCTTACCGCCGTTACTTTTTAAATCAACCTCGCGAAAATCCCAGCCGGCGTTTGCGCTAAGTGCTTTGGCGCGAGCGTCTGTGGCACTGATTTTGACCTGCGAATAATCAATTTTACTAGGCTTTAGCTTCTTTTGCGTTTGAGTCTTTAAAATTTCGCCGCTTTGAGCGTCGATTTTGATCTCGTTTTCGCTACCTTCTTTATATGACTCGATCTCATAGACGAGCCTTCCGTGCTCATCGTCGATTTCTACGCTTTTTATAGTCGCGCCCTTGAAGTTTTGCTGCGCGATCCCTATCGCTTGATCGAATGAAACTTTAGCATCTTTTTCGCTAAAGCTTCCTGCGTTTAATGCACCTGCAAAAGCGAATATAGCGGCAATTGCGCCTAAAGCTTTAAGATTTTTCATCTTTAATCCTTTTGATTTTATTTCCAAAATTTATTTTGGATGGCGCAATTTTAAAACTTCAAGATGAAGCTAAGATGAATGCGCGCGGAATTTCCGAGCATTTACCAAAACGCCGTAAAATTTCAACTTGAAATTTTATCTCAAGGAACGCTTCGTGCCTAGCTTTTTTAAAAATCCGTCGCAGCAGAAGCTTATTTTTCTAAGCTCGCTTGCTTTTGTGGCATTTTTTAACTTCTCGTTTTTTAAAAATATCATAAACGCCTACGGAATCTCGGGACTAAATTTTATCTATCTTGTCTGCGAC
>NZ_CALKTT010000090.1 GCF_937997535.1 uncultured Campylobacter sp. | reverse complement strand
AGATACTGCCCGCAAACACTGCTAAATCCCCATAATACGCCGCCAAGAAGCGTGACGAAAACACCGAAAAATTCACTCTGAGATCTCATTTGCCGCCTTAAATTTAAAGCCAAAGTATATAATCTTATGCTTAAGCTGGGGTTAAATTTGGGGTTCGGCGGAGTTTATTGGGTAATGTTTGCAACTAGTAAAATTTTGTAAATTTTAAAATTTAAACCGTACAAAGAGATAGCAAAATTTTACTATGTTATAAAAATTTAATAAAACTGCGCGAGAATAGTGTAACTTTGATTTAAGAATCCGTTTTTATCAACTCTCTTAAATTGTAAATCAAATTTAACTTAGCATTAGCGGCTTATGCAGTGAATTTAACTTTGCATTACGTGGCGGCTTCGTAGTTTGCCTAGGCTATATTAAATCGCCGCGAGGCCAAATTTAGCCCAAAAATAGCTAAATTTTCCTAATCGGGAGCCTGATTATCGTTTTGCATTTTTGCGGCACGGTTTTTCTGGGATCGCTTAGGTAGATTTCGTGATGCGCTCTTTGCTCGCCAAAGTCCTTTGCGTAGCCATTCGCGGCGATAAACTCGTCTATTTTGGCTACGCTTTGCGGCTCGTCATCAAAGCTGCCCACATGTAAAATTTGCGCGCAAAGCCCCTCATCTATCCTCAAAAACTCCGCCACACCGCAGTCCAGCTTCTTTTTCTGCGTAACCTGTCGCACCGCCCAGTCAAAGCTCTCTCGCGTGATAAAATCAGGCAGCCTAATCGCGCTAATCCAGCTAAAATCGCTCTTTCGGGCGTAGTTCGCCGCTCCGTCAGCAGAGCCGCGCTGTCGCCAAAACCCCTCTAGCGGCGGCACGACGTACTCGAAAAATCCATCGATCTTATAATCGGTTTTGTAGCTCATTTTAGCGCGTAGCTCACGGCGTAGAGCACCTCTATCGCGCGCTGATACGCGCCGCCCGATTCGTTCGGGTCGCCCTCGCCGCGGATGCAGACGAAATTTGCGGGCGGGACGGTTAAAATTTGCGGCGTCTGTTTAGGTGCGTAAAGCTGCTTAAACTCTTTTTTAAAATCAAACATTTTATTCCTTTCGCGAGGCAAATTTCATAAAATTTTGCGCTAGAAGCGGAGCTGAAATTTTATGTGGTCATAAAATTTCATATCATCACGCGATCGTGTGGATGGAAATTCTACGGAATTCCACATTTGCCGTAACTGCTGCGAGAAATTTTGTCGCAAGCGCATCAATGCATTGCTACGCAATAAAATTTCACGCCATCTTCAAACAGGATATGAAATTTACTGCAAGTATTTGAAAAATTTTAATACATGCAGATAGATTTCACACGGGCGAAATTTCACGCCGCTATAAATATTTTAAAATTCTGCCGAAGCGCGCGGCTAAAGCGTCTAAATTTAAAGCGTCGCTTTAAATTTAGACCAGCGCCAGCTTCAGCACCTCTTCGATCCGATCTACCGGCGTTATTTTCAGATCGTTTTTGACCTCGTCCGGGATCTCCGCTAGGTCGCGCTCATAGTTTTTGCGCGGGATCAGCACTTCAGCGATTTTGGCTTTGTGCGCGGCGATGAGCTTCTCCTTAAGCCCGCCGATCGGTAGCACCTTGCCGCTTAGCGTGATCTCGCCCGTCATCGCTAGATCGGCACGCACCTTGCGCTCGCTTAAAATCGACGCGATCGCCGTGCTCATCGTGATACCCGCGCTCGGTCCGTCCTTCGGCGTCGCGCCCTCGGGCACGTGGATGTGAAGGTCGAATTTATTATAAATCTGCTCCGAGCTTTCGGAGCTTTCCTCCGCGCCTAAATTTCGTGCCGCCGAGCTTTTAGATGTCGCGCTGCCATTTGCGCGTAATGCGGAGTTTTTACCCGCACGTGAGGCTTTTTCTGCGCCCCCTTTCGCGTCTTGAGCCGCTTTGAGCTTGCCCTCGTCGATCAGCACCTTTACGACGCTAAAGGCGATCTGCGCGGATTCTTTCATCACGTCGCCGAGCTGGCCCGTGATCGTCATCGCGCCCTTGCCTTTGATCTTGACCGCTTCGATCTTGAGCACGTCACCGCCTACCGCAGTCCACGCAAGCCCGTTTACTATGCCGATTTGATCGCGTTTTTCAACCTCGTCGATCTCGAAAACCTTCTTATTTAGGAATTCGCTCAAATTTTTCGTCGTAACGACGATTTTTTTAAACTCTTTGTCTTTTAAAATTTTAACCGCGACCTTGCGGAAGATCGCTGCGATCTGGCGACGCAGGTTTCGCACGCCGCTTTCGCGCGTGTACTCTTCGATGATCTCGGCAAGGGCTGCGGGGTTGATCGCTACGTCGGCGGATTTTAAGCCGTGGCGCTGCAACTCCTGAGGGATCAGATAGTCCTTGGCGATCTGAAATTTCTCCTGCGGCGTATAAGAGCTAAGCTCGATAAACTCCATCCTATCGCGCAGCGGCGCGGGTATGAGAGATACGTCGTTTGCCGTGGCGATAAAGATGATCTTGCTAAGATCGATGTTGAAATTTAGATAATAATCCCTAAAGCTCGAGTTTTGCTCCGGGTCTAAAATTTCAAGTAGAACCGCAGTCGGATCGCCCTTGTATGAGTTTGAAATTTTATCGATCTCATCGAGCACGATGACGGGGTTCATCTGATTTGCCTCGATGAGACCTTGCACGATGCGGCCCGGCATCGCGCCGATGTAGGTGCGGCGGTGTCCGCGCAGCTCGTTTACGTCCTCGAGCCCGCCTAAAGCAATGCGAATGAGTTTGCGCTTAAGCGCGGTAGCGATGGAGTTCGCAAGGCTCGTCTTGCCTACGCCGGGAGGGCCGTAGAAGCACAAGATCGCGCCGCCGTTTTTGCCGTCCTCTTTGCTCTTCTTGCCGCTTGTGCCGCGAAGCTCCAAAAGCTGCTTTAGCGCGAAATACTCCTCGATGCGCGCTTTGGGCTTTTTTAACGAGTGGTGGTCTTTATTTAGCTGAGCGGTAACGCCCTCGATGGACATCTTGTGTTTGGCGGTCTTTTCAAAAGGCACCTCCAAAACCCAGTCCAGATAGCTCTGCACTAGCCCCGCATCGGCGCTGTCCGGATGAAGGCGGGCAAATTTATCGATCTGCTTTTTGATCTCTTTGTAGGCATCCTCGCCCAAATATGGCTTTTTGGCTTCCAGCTTTTTGCGGTATTCCTCGATCTCGACGTCGCGATCGGCATCGCCGCCGAGCTCCTTTTGGATCTGTTTGAGCTGCTCTTTTAAAAAATACTCTTTGTTCGTCTTATCGATCTTGGAGTGAACTTTGCTTTTGATCTCCTTTTCGAGCCTCTGCGCTTCGATCTCGTCGGAGATGTAGTTGATGAGGTTGAAAAGGCGCTTTTGCAAGTTGCTCTCGGTAAAAAATGAGTATGCTACCTGTTTTTTTAGGCGCAGTGCGCTTAAAATCAGGTCGCAGACGCGCGCGGCGTCGGTGCCGTCGTCGATGGTTTTTAGTAGATCGTTCGGGAAAAAATGCGTAAGCGTGCTAAGCGTCTTGGTTTTTTCCTTCAGCACGCTTACCAGTGCGTCTAATTTCTGGTCGTTGCCGCGCTCGTCGTGGATGATATCGACGGTAGCGATTAGCGGATCTTGCGAAATTTCTTTTACGATTTTACCTTTTAGCGCGCCTTGAAATAAAATTTTAACCCGACCGTCAGGAAGCGGCACGGTTCTCATCACAGAGCCCACGACGCCTGCGTTATAGATACCGCCGAAGCTTCTATCGCCGCTAAATTCCGACTTTGAGCTTACGACCATTATCATAGATTCGTTTTTGGCGGCTAGATCAAGGGCTTTTTTGTTATGCTCGTCGCCGATGAAAAGGGGAGCTATCATAAACGGATATAAAAATAGCTCGTCCTCGACGATGATAGGCAGATCGCTCGGGAAGGTTGTATTTTGCATCAGTTGCATCGCTCCTCCTACTCAAAAATCGCGCGGTACCAAGGCGAGCGAGGTTTGATGACGTCGGTACCGTTTAGCGGGGATTCTTCGATGCGCTGCTCGTAAATTTTGGCAGAACTTTCGCGATCGGTGCGCTGGTAAAGATCCTTGATGTCGATATTTAGCTGATGCTCTGCAAGCCTGAGCTTCGTTAGCATCGTCTCAAGTAGCGGACGATACTCGCTCTGCGGGTATTCAGCTATAAATTTTCGAATTTCGTCTATGCTGTTTAGCATTAGCTTTTGGTTGCGATTTGGGCGGCTAAAGGAATCGAAATTTGCTCTAATTTTTAGAAATCTTGCGTATTCGATCTTCTGCGTCGTGCCGTAGAGGCGGATATATTCGTCTAGGTATTTGTTTGCTTTCTCGTAGTTTTCATCCTCCACAAAAGCCCACGCCATAATGAGTGTCATCTCCTCAAGCAGCGGAGAGGCGATATGCTCGCTAGAAAAGCTAGTGTAGTGCTTCTCGGCATCCTCCATATTTGCGTTGTTAATATCTTCTAAAATTTTAGAATACCACGTTTCGGGGCTTAGATTAAAAAGCTCGCCGTCGCCTTTGCCGCTGCAGCCGCCGATAAACGCTATAAATAGGAGAGCGGATAGAATTTTACTTAGATTTGTCATAAAAAATCCTTGGAATTTATTTAGCTCGTAATTTTATAGTCTTTGAGTAAATGCAAGCTTAAATTCTGCGTTCAAATTTAAAAATGGAATTTCTTTAAAATTTTTATGCGTTCGGGCTTAAAAATCTTTGTAAACCAAAAAAATTTACGCGATAAATTCTAAATTTAAGTTTAACAATAGTATAATTAGCGCCGATAACGCAGAGTAAGTTTGCGTTTCCGTAATTTCAAAATTTTAAAGAAAGGATGTAAGATGAAAAAAGGTTTTACTCTAATTGAGCTGATCTTTACCATCGTAATTTTAGCGATCACGACGATGGCGATCCCGCGTATCGTCGCGCAGACGACCGAGCTAAATGCCCTTGCGATCAAAGAGGAGCTCGTATATAACGCTAAAGCTTTTATGTCTCGTATATCTAAGGCGCAGTGGGATAGCGCATACGCAGGAGATGCTAGCTGCGGAGGCGATACTGGCTGCATGAAAAGAATTTTATCGGTAAATCCATCGATAAAGTTACCGGATAATAGCACTATGGAAGCTAGACCGGGGATTTTAGATGAAGCTAGTAAGCGCGAGGTCAGCACTCAAGCTCCGGCTACGAAAGGGCAATTCGGCAAAGGAGATAATAGAATTTCTTTCGGCGGCGGTCGCTATAACGATGTTGATGACTACGATAAATTTACTACTCAAATGACAGTAGGTGATTTAGTGGGCTCTAGTAGTAAGGGTGATTTTATTCTTAATACTGGAATTAATGTCAACGTAGATTATGTAGCAGAGCCTTTTACTGCGGAAGATTATGCTAAGGGTACCGATATAAACGGAACCCTTAGTGATCAACCAGCCAATGGCTCCCCTACCAATATAAAGATGGTTAGGGTTGCCGCCACGGATCTAAACGACGCCGTAGCTAAAGATGGTACTGCCAAATCAGTAGTTTTAAAAGCGTTTTTATCCAATATCGGCGTCGGCGTTCAGACAGCCGTCACTAGACGATATTCCCGATAGGAGCGCGAGATGAAAAAAGGTTTCACCCTTATAGAGCTTGTATTTGTTATCGTAGTATTAGGTATCATCTCGATGTTCGGCGCTGATCTATACACAAAGATATATAAATCCTATGTTCATGTACGTGCAGTAAATCAGCTGGAAGCTAGAACACAAAATGCGATGATGCTAATCACAAATCGCTTAGAAGATAGAATAAAAAGCTCTACTATAGGCAGAGAGCTTAGCTCAAACGAGTTTGTGCCGATTAGCGCTTTAGATGATCCAAAATACGATATATTAGAGTGGATCGGACAAAGCGTAGAGACGAGAAATATAAATAAGAGAACTCCCGGTTGGAGTGGCTTCATGTCGATGTCTCAACTCCGAGATGACAAATGGAAAGCAGGTACAGAAGATGCGGGCTATATTGGAAATACGAGAGCTACATTCAATATGGTATCCTTGGGTAGCGATTTCCCCCAAGTGGCTAATATAGTTGGAAATTTAAGAGCTACGGAATACGGTAAATCGTCCACTAATACTCAAGTCGCCGTTATCTTTAGGGTCGTTACGAATGATGCTTCACCTACTAGCGTAGGTATAGGCTTTGGCTACGATAGAAAGGTCGACGTGAACGGTAGCAATCGCGTGCTGATCGCCGTAGGCACTCCTAGTACTACGGGTACCAATAATAAAGAAAGCGAAACTATTACTATCAACCAATATCCATTAAATCCAAACAACGATAAATCGCAGGAATTCTCCGAGCAGTACTATATAGCTCATAGTGCCTACGCGATCGTTCCAGATTTAGGGGGTAGGGATAGTATTGTATATATGAGAGATAATGCTGGTAATGTATTAAGTAAAAATTTTGATTTGGTTTTAAAATATAACTATCGTCCATGGAGCACCGTTGAAAAAGATGCGAACTCGTATGATAAGGCTAGCAGCGCGTTACTAGCCGAGGACGTGAGCTTGTTTAAATTTAAGGATGATAACGGTGCCGTTGCGCTTAAGCTATGTATGAGGGATGACGGCAGAAATTTTGATCCTGCAGAGCTGGATCTAAACGTTTGTAAAGCACAGGTGGTGTACTAATGAAAACTATGCGAAAAGGCTTTGCTCTAGTAGCAGCCATATTTTTTATCATCATTGTAGCGACTACGGCGATTACGGCACTATCTATCGCGTCTATGACGGCTCGCGATGTCAATAATATTCAAGGCAGAGAGCAGGCGCTACTGCTAGCTCAGAGCGCTACGGAGTTAGCAGTCCTTGCTATGCAAAAGCACCAGTATCTAACTACTGAGCTTAAGGAGAAGAACGCTACGGCTGCGACTAATCCTACACTAAATACGATTACTCTTGTGTATCCGTCAAATGATCCAGCTCAAAAGATGTTTGATATCACCGTGACATTTGGATATTTCGATAAACAGCTAGGTGCACCTGACGATCATACCGTCGCTTATAGTAATTTCGGGCAAGGCTCGTCCGAAAGGCTTGCAAATGGTAGTGTAGGTAGAATTCTAAGCCATGCTGCGCTTGTAGACGTGGTAGTAAAATCCAACGTAGCGGTTATGGGGAGGCCGCAGATTACATATCATAGGCGCACTATTCAAAAACCATAAAGCAAAGGAGAGACGATGAATTTAAATATCGTAGGTAAGCAGTTTGAGCTAACGGAAGCTATTAAAAATTATGTCGAAAACGCATTTGAGACGCTAGAAAAATATAATCTCGACATCATCTCGGGGCGTTGTGTAATTTCTGCCGACGAGAAGCAAGGCAAAAAAGGTTTTGTAGTGGATTTTTCATTAAATTTAGCGCATCAAGATACTATCGTCGTGCGCCAAAAAGATAAAGATCTCTACGCTGCCGTCGATCTCATCGTAGATCGCGCCTCAAAGGTTCTACGCAGATACCACGATAAGGTAAATTCTCACAAAAATCGCGACGAGATGAAACAAAACGCCGTAGATAATGCGGTCGGTGCCAATAAGCCAAATTTAAACGACGAGGTTGATGAAATCGTCCCTACCGAGCTAGAGCTTTATAAGCCGCTAGAGATAGATGAGGCGCTAAATAAGCTTAAAGAAAGTACCGATCAGTTCTTGGTCTTTAACGATATGGACGCTAAAATGCGTGTGCTTTACAAGCGTAAAGACGGTAAATTCGGTCTGTTTTAGCTAAATTTCATATTCGGGTATTTGAAATTTCAAGCGCTCGAGTTCTGATGAAATTCGGATCGGGTGCTTTTTTTAAATCGTCTCTGTTATAACATAGCGCCGATGAACTTTGGAAAAATAGCTGGTCATGTTTTTGCAAAGTCTAAATTGCGATGTCTTTAATTCGCTGCACTAGGAATTTTTACAGAGTAATACCGCCCGATTTTTAGTTGTGACAAGCCTTGTTGCGAGAATTATCTACGAGCAGTGAAGCCGTAAAGCGAATGTGGGTGAAGTTGCGTGAGCAAAAAATCGCGCTCAACTCGCCGTAAGCGAGCCGGCTTTTCGTAGCGGATGTAAAATTTATTTCAACATCAAATCGTAACAGAGCTTTTGAATTTTAAAATTTGCTGAAATTTTTGATAAATTTCCACATTTTTTTATATTTTATGAAATTTTTTCATCGTTAAGTTTTCATCGCGTTGTCGTTATTTGCCGTCCCATTTGAAATAAATTAAATTTTAATTATAAATCTTTCAAATTGCACTGTAATTTAAGCAAAAAAAATGTAAAATAATAGTCAAAAATTATGTTATTGACCGGAGGGTAGTATCATGAAAGTTAAGAGTTTTAGCTTTGCGCCCATTTTGGCGCTGTTGTTTTGTTTCGCGACGGGAGTATTCGCAGATGATGTTAGGTCGAACGTGAAGATAAATTCTGCTACCCCAATAAGCAACGAGTATCGTGACGATGGCGTGCTGGACGGAAGGAGAGGTGGTTGGACTTGGAACGGAGATCAGGGTTTGTATAATTTCACCACTATAAAAAATCGGTCTGACGAATTAAACCAAAAGCCGATAGTTAGATTCGGCGGTGCGGGCACATACGTCTTTGGAGACTACGCCGTGACCGGAAAGCCGGTGATTAGTTTAAGCTGGCCTTCTGCTCTAGGCCGTGATTACATGTGGGGAGCAAAAGGCACATACATTAAAGATGACGGCGACGGACAGTTTTATTTGAATAGTTCAAAAGCTGTTTTGAGGCTTCCTAAGGGCGTGACTAAAGACGATATAGTCTATGCGAGACTTTATTGGCAGGGAAATATATTCAGCACGACTGATTTTGACAGCGAAGCAGAATACAACAGCAAAGACGGAAAAAAATTGACCGGTTTTGCTAAGGGGTATACACGGGTGAAATTTAAAATGAAAAGCTCGAAAGGTAAAGCTAGCATAATAGAAGATGTTTATAGAGATAGATGCGAAGGAACGGCTGCTTGGAACTTTTTGGCAAAATCTCGCAAGCCCTTACGTTTGCGTTTAAAATATGGCTGCACTAAAGATATTACCGATCTAGTCAAGAAATATTTTGAACCTTATTCCGACAGCATTGAATTTACTGTAGGAGACGTAAAAACGAGTGATGGTATGGATCCAATCGGTGCAGATTTTACCAATGGAGAGTTCACCACCGCTCGTATTGGGCCGTACGGCGGATGGGGAATAATCGTAGTATATGATAAAACCGCCCCGTCCAGAAGGGCTTTGCTAGATAATTTACAATCTAACGATAGCGTAACGGGTCAAAAAATGACTTATAAAGAGGCCGTAGAATATAAAAATAAATATTTTAAACCAAAAAACGTAACTATTTACGGCGATTATTTTGTCCTCACCCCTTGGGATAATGGATATACGCCTATAAACATTAACGCTACCATCAATGGATTTTATACACCTAGAAGTGGGTCCGTAAGTGCAAAGCTAGGGTTTTTAGGGTTTGGTGGCGAGAGAAAAATGACCTCCGACGAGTATTTTAAAGTTCAACACAAAGGAACCGCACAAATGGATTCGCTATACGGATCCGGTGTGGTTAATCAACGGTTAGCTAACGATCGCGCTAATATATACGACGGCTCTGTCGCTTTACTTATAAATGATAACGGCACCTATAAGTATAGCTATCCATACGGCACTGGTTATTTAGGTGGATTTGATCTGGACGAATTCGATATCGGTTCAAAGATGAAGAATGCGCAATCTAGTCTAAACATCTCTTTGGGTGCGGCGTATGAAGATCTCAACGGAGGTCAAGCCGATCAAAACTTCATAAGTATGATTGCTATTTCCGCCGATTTGTATGTCCCTCAAATGTGCTATCAGTATGAGGTATATAACGCCGCTAACTGGGTTAAATTTTTTGATAATGATGGTAACCGAAGAAGCGAAGAGGATGTAAAAAAACTACATGAACCTCCTGAGCAGATCAAAAACCCGGTAGTTGCCGGCGAGAATATCTATTATAGAATGAAATTTGAAAATAGATTGAATGGCGGTAATAGCGAAGATGCAGCAGGTGCGGTAGTATCGATCGACTTTTCTCAAGCGGGCGCTACCTATACTAAAGATAGTTCTACTATAAATAATAAACTAACTGTAAACAATCCTATCAATACCACTACGGATACCATACCCGCAGCGGTAGCCGAAGATCTGGTCTATCTACGCGACGGGAAGCAGGGTGCATACAAGACGATGAAAGACGTCATAAAAGGTGGCACCCCAAACGTCACGGATCCTATCTATAATAATAGGCAATTTACGATGCTAGATAGGAATGTCTTAAAATTCCATATCGGCGAGGGTGCAGGAGAGATAAAAGCTGGCACGACTACTCCGGTGGGCGGTCTAATGAGACCAGGTAAAGCGGCGTATGGTGAGTTTAACGCTACCGTTAATACCGGTGCAAAAATTCTTCAAGCTCCTGCCGTGACACTAAGTTATAAGATGAGCTTAGATATAGGCGGCGGTCAGCGAGTCTTCATAGAGATGGATAGCGCTTCCGAGCTTGAATTATGCGACGCGACAAAGGTTTCTAAAAGCGTTAATATCCTACCTTTAAGCGGTTTGCAGGTAGTCAATAAGAATTTTAGTAAAAATGACGACGACGATAGGCTATATACTCAAATCTCCGATAAGCCTTTCGATGCGAAACTCATCTTTAGACCGGATTATGAGAGCCAATTTTGTAAGAAGTATAAGGATGATACCGGTAAATGCGAGGAATACATCGACGCAGCCGCAAATTCTCCTTACTTCAAAAAAGATCCGAATACCGGCAAGCTCGTATATATCGGTAGTGAGGCTAGAAAGCTTGAGAAATTCGACTTGAGCGGTAAATTGTATTTATCCGTTGTCAGGGCGAGAAATGCCGCTACTACCTCGGATAAAGTTGCCGATAGCGATAAGGGGAATAGCGCAGTTTACTCATGCCGATCCGTAACCGATTCCTTAAAAATTCCGTTTAAGATGAAGGACAAAACCGATTACACTATCGATAAGGAAGTGGATTTTAAAGGAAAAAGTATTTTAGAGCTAAACGATATAGAGATAGGAGATGCGTATCAGGGTCTTACATTTATGCTTAGCTATCGTCCGGACAATCAAGTTGCCTCAGGATCCGATTTAGATCAGTATATAAAAAACAAAGATTTAAATAACAGCGATCCTAAGGCTTATTATTCGGAGCTCAAGAAATGGGAGCTTAAAAAGCGATATGGATATTGCGAGACAGGTGAGAATTTTAGCTGGTGCAACACAAAACTAACTGCGGAGCAAAAGAAGGACATTTGGGAGAATAAAATACAACCGGAGCTGCAGAAGCTTGAAAATAATATAAAGGCTGCTAAAGATGAGTTCGGAATTCAAATGTCAAAAGACGGCTCGTTCCATATATGCGGTAGCGACAACTTTGTGCTTCGCCCTGCATATTTTAATGTAGATACAAAAGCGCTGAAGGATTCGGGCAAGTATAGTAAGATCGTAGATACCACCGCTAGCGGCGATATAACTAAAAAAGGTGATGGCTCCAGCGTACTTAATCCTAGTAATCTGCGCGTAGGTGGTGATTATACACAAAATGCAGATATCTTGGCTCATGTAATATCGGCCAGAAGCTATAGCGGCAACGGCGTACCTAACTACACAGCAGAAATTGGCGGGGATTTGGGCAATCAACGCTATCATCTACGTAAGAGCTATGGCGCGGATTCTGATGATACTCAAGATATATCAACTAAGATTCGTGGTATTCAAACCTACTTGCGTCCGTTTATATCTAATGAATGCGCGGCTAATGTCACTACTCAATCCTATTATGTAGATAGAAAGAATGCTTCCACTACATTAAAACGTGGCGTTAAAGAAGATAGTTGTTATGGTGGTACCGCAGTGGAATATTCCGGTGCTAAATACAATGCCGAAACAGGCAAATATGAGATTGATCCGGAAGCTATCAAAAAAGGCTCTTTTGGCAAGAGCGATGATGTCTCGTGCGTATTAAATGGTACAAGTTCGAAATTTGACGCGTCGTATAGAAGGGTATGGGATAAAAACGCCGTAAGTCTATGGGCGAATTTTAACGCTAGAAATATCGAAGAGACGGAGGGCGTTGCAAAATTTGATAGTAAAGGTCATGTTCAAGGCGCATATCTTATGACCCAGTCTAGAAAAAATCCTGAGGCAAAAGATAAAAGCTATGCCGTCATCTATACCGAAACCATAGGCAAAGATGCCGATAAAATTTTTAACTACTATAATGTTGGCGATGTGCTTGTAAATGTCTATGATAACTCATGGACGGATGCCTACTCCGATCAGACATACTCTAAGAAGTGGAATAGCGCTAAATGTATCATCAATTCATCTAGCAATACTCCTAATGCTAAAGGTATGATAGGCTGCGACGTAGGTATGAGGCTTGCTGCTAACAAAGATAAAGCGATAAATGATAATATCGTATTACGCTACCGACCGGATCGTATCAGAGTATCTCTCACAAGCCTTGATAACGGCGTGACAAGGGGCGTAGGTGATAATAATATTTCGGGTGGAATATCTGCGTATACATATTTCAACGCTCCGGACATCGAAAACGATGTCGTAGTATATGCTGACGAAAATTCTAGCCAGAATTTAGCGGTGACGCATCAGATAAGTCAGCTAGCTAAGCTTAAGGTCAATGCAGTAGCATATCTATCCGACAAGGTTTATAAGGATGTCATTGCTACGCTTTATGACGGATATAAAATGGAAATTGGCGACAAAGGTAAGGAGAAACTTCAAGCCGTGTGCGGATTTGCAAGCGACCTTGACTTCGCGCTAGATTTCGGATTTGATTGTCAAAGCAATAGTGCTGACGGACGCTGCTCTAAGGCTACTAATGCTAGTGAGACTAGCGCAAATACAAACTATGTACCATATCCTGATAGGCCTACCGTCAAATACGAGATTCTTAGCGATACGCAGTATTTTGCTAAAGATTCTGACGTATGCTTAGGCTCTACTGGATATGATAGCAGATGCTATAAATATAACGTAAGAAGCAGTAAGGGTTCTTCTAAAACTGATGAGATGCCAGACTGGGAGGAAGCCGCTTCTAGCGGTGATGCTGGTTATGGCTTACCTATACCGCTTAAAATAGCTCTTAATTACTACTCTGATGCTTCATTAAGAGGCGGGCTTATCAATAGACCGCAAGGCGGTACAGGAATTAATTATGACTCGAAGTTAAATGAATTCAGAATTTTAGCGCAAGGATTTAGAGAAGGACAAACTCCCGACTCGACCGTGTATTTTAACTTCGCTAGGATGCATAAAACCCCTAGCACCCCGGTGCTTATCTATGCTAGTGACTTTGATATTCAAGACGGAACCGCTCTTAAGACCTTTGGAAAGTTTTGGCCATCGAAATTCGATAGCTCATACAAAGCTATCTCTGATACCGACTCTGAGGACTACAATAAAACCGATATAAAGCTGTCTAAGGAAGATTTCGATGTCTTTATTACTAGAAAGGTTAGCGAGACCAGAGCTGCAAGTAAGGCTGCTTATATAGCCGCCGCTAATTCTAATAGCAAAACTTACGCAACCGGCAAGACCGTTACAGATTTTAGCGATAATGTAGGCACTTACGCCCTATTTGTCTATGGTACATCGTACGATAAAAGTTTGGGGGCTATAGTGCAGCAAGCTACTACTGGGACTCCAATATCTGTTCCTATTTACACGCAAATCTATTGTGGTAGAACCGATAAGTGCTCGAATATGCCTGCGCCTAGCGATAGTTTGGCCTACGAGGTTCCGGTTGCGAATGCCTCGGGCAAGGTTAAAGCCTCGAATATATTTACCGTGCTAGCGGCTGAAGATCATAGCTTAACTGACTTTACGAAGTTTGTAGTAAATACGAAAGCTACTTTAAATAACATAGACGAGGAGTTTGTGAGCGACTACGATAGTCTTACTAAGGTTGGCGACGTAAATGTGGATATCAGCAGGGCCAATGTGGTAAAAAATGGCCGAGAGAATATAACCATCAGTGGCACTGCAGCAGGTCATGCTACAATACGTATCATTACTAATCCATGGCTTATTCATACTCCAGCCTTAAATGATAAGACTATGTTTACTGCAAATGATGGAGGAGCCTACTCTAAAAAGTATCCGGGCGTACGACAGTATTATAATCCTCTTCGCGTACATATAAAGCAGTCTAAACCTACGGTCTGGGGCGGTGAAGGTCAAGTTAAATCGGGCATAGCGGATGACGTAGGATCGTTCGCTGGTGGTAGCTCGTCAGACAATAGTACTAGCGATACTTCGACTAGAATTCTAGATTCTGGCGATGTCCGCGATATCTACAATCAAAAGACTGATTGGTAGCATCTGCGTTAAGCTCGTAGCACAAAGGCTAGCCTCCTGGCTAGCCTTTTTTTATGAGCGAAATTTTGGTTTTCTTGGCGACAAATATTTTGGAATTTTGCTTTGCAAATTTTTGTCTGTAAATTCCATGAGATAGAATTTCTTTGAAATTTTAAATTGCGAAATTTTGCTGTAAGACGTTGGTGGTAAAATTTTACTTACCGAAGTTTGCATACTTGTAATGCCATAAAATTTTGTGTATCAAATCCTTCGTAGTAGAATTTCAAAATAAAATTTCGTATGGCGATCCTCCTCCCGTTTATTAAAATTCTCAGCCATCAGCATTGCAAGTTTCGCGTAGCGTGATCACGCAAGGCTTATTACAATTTTTTGTTACGTGAAATTTTACATTTCAATATAGCCGCAGAATTTCCGTTCGTAAATAGCGTCTAATTCTTGCCGTCAAACTCCGTTGTGGCAAAGCATGCCACTTAATAATTTTTTAAAATTCTATCATCCGTAGCGGCTTACGAATTTTACTTCGTTGTATAAATTTTTAGTTCGTAAATATCGCCTCCTCATTTACCCATTTTTAAATGAAATTTCGGCACAATGCGGCTTAAAATTTCACCAGGGAAAACCATTTGAAAACAAAAAATATTAGAAATTTCAGCATCATCGCGCATATCGACCACGGCAAATCCACACTCGCAGACCGCCTAATCAGCGAGTGCAACGCCGTCGAGGCGCGCCAGATGAGCAGCCAGATCATGGATACGATGGATATCGAAAAGGAGCGCGGCATCACGATCAAGGCGCAGTCCGTGCGGCTCGAGTACGAGCTTGGCGGCGAGAAATACGTTTTAAATTTGATCGACACCCCTGGCCATGTGGATTTTAGCTACGAGGTCTCGCGTTCGTTGGCTAGCTGCGAGGGGGCGATCCTCGTCGTGGACGCGAGCCAAGGCGTGCAGGCGCAGACTATCGCAAACGTCTATATCGCGCTACAGCACAACCTTGAAATCATCCCCGTGCTCAACAAAATCGATTTGCCCGCCGCCGATCCGCAGCGCGTAAAAGATGAGATTGAGCACGTCATTGGGCTTGATTGCAGCAGCGCGATCGAGGTCAGCGCCAAGACGGGTGTGGGCATCAAGGAGCTTTTAGAAGCGATAATCACTCGCATCCCCGCGCCCAAAACGGACGACGCCGCGCCGCTTAAGGCGCTCATCTACGACAGCTGGTTCGATAACTACCTAGGCGCGCTCGCGCTTGCGAGGCTATACGACGGCGTACTGAAAAAGGGCGACGAGGTCTATATCATGGGTAGCGAGAACCGCCACGAGGTGCTTGATCTGATGTATCCCAACCCGCTCGCGCCCGCTAAAACCCGCGAGCTTAGCAGCGGCGAAGTGGGCATCGTCGTGATGGGGCTAAAAAACGTCGCCGACGTGCAGGTGGGCGATACGATCACGCTTTTTAAAAATCGCGCCGTCGCGCCCGTGGGTGGCTTTGAGAAGGCCAAGCCCTTCGTGTTTGCGGGCATCTATCCCGTGCAGACCGATAAATTTGAAGATCTACGCGACGCTTTGGACAAGCTCAGCCTAAACGACAGCTCGCTTAGCTACGAGCCCGAAACGTCGCTCGCGCTAGGGTTCGGCTTTCGCGTCGGGTTTTTGGGGCTACTGCATATGGAGGTCGTGAAGGAGCGGCTTGAGCGCGAGTTCGATCTCGATCTCATCGCCACGGCGCCTACGGTGACCTACGCCGTGTATCTCACGGACGGCTCGTGCGTGCGGATACATAGCCCCAGTGAGCTTCCAGCGCCAAATTTTATCGAGCGCATCGAGGAGCCCTACGTCAGGGCGACCATCATCACTCCGAGCGAGTTTTTGGGCAATCTCATCAGCCTTTTAAATTTGCGCCGCGGCATACAAACCAAGATGGACTACATCACGCCCGAGCGCGTCCTGCTCGAATACGACGTGCCGACAAACGAGATCATAATGGACTTTTACGACAAGCTTAAATCCTGCACCAAGGGATATGCGAGCTTTGATTACGAGCCGATCGATTATAGGCGTGGCGATCTAGTCAAGCTCGACATCCGCGTCGCGGGCGAAGCGGTCGATGCGCTCTCGATCATCGTGCCCGCCTCAAAGGCCGAATCCAAGGGGCGCGATCTCGTCAAAGCGATGAAGGAGATCGTGCCGCGGCAGCTTTTTGAGGTCGCGATCCAAGCGAGCATCGGCAACAAGATCATCGCTCGCGAAAACATCCGCGCCATGGGCAAAAACGTGACCGCCAAGTGCTACGGCGGCGACATCACGCGCAAGCGCAAGCTGCTCGAAAAACAAAAAGAGGGCAAGAAGCGCATGAAAGCGATCGGCAGGGTAAATTTGCCGAGCGAGGCGTTTTTGAGCGTGCTAAAGATCGATTAAATTTATCGCACGGGTAATCTAAATTTCATCTTTTTTCATCTTTTGTCGCGCGGTCGTAAAATTTGCTTTTAAATTTTAACGATCGCTCGGGCGGTTTAAATTTAGCGGCTCGTCGTTCGGTATTAAATTTCGTCTTTAAATTTTACTATCTTAAGAGGCGATCTAAATTTTATGACTGTACGGCTTTAACTATCGCTTGCCGCCTGAGCTGATACATTCGTTGCTGCGCGCCCATTTTGCGCCGCTTTAAGCTCTAACGCTCGCTGCTCGGTTGTAAAATTTCGCTTTTAAATTAGGCTAAAATTTCGCCTTTCAAATTTAACGATTCTGCGGGCGGTCTGAATTTTGCCGCCCGCCGACCATTGCAGTCGCGTTCACGGCTCGGTTGCAAAATTTTATCCAGGCGGCGCCCGCTATGAAATTTTATCCGCCGCGACTTTATAAAATTTGATTAAATTTTACTGCGCGCCGCGTGAAATCGTTATAGCGCAAGCGACAGCTAGAATTTATTTTGATGAATTCCATCCAAGCGCGGCGTATAAAAGAGAGCGCCGATAAATTCCACAAAAGCGCTAAATTTATCGGTGCGAGATCAAAGGAGTAAAAATGAAATTTTTGGACCGCTTAGGCGTGGATAAGAGCAGCTTTACTGATCTGTTTTTGGCATGTTTGGGTTGCGGCGCAAGGGTGCAAGAGGTGGGCTCGAAGCTGATCGTAAAGAGCAGGCGCCGCTCTGTGGATCTAAAGCGCGGCGAGATCAGTTTCGGCGATTATGCGCCGCGTGCCATCTGGTATATTGGCAGCGAAGCGAGCAGCAGCCGCACGTGGCTGTGGGGATACGAAAACATAAACCGCCTAGGTGAGCGGCTGCTTACCCTTGCGCGAGATGTGCGCGACTTCGGCTTGCGGCGCGGGCTAGAGAAGCTTAGCACGCCCAAGCTTGCACTAAGTGCGGAGATAAACGGGCATGCTCTAAGCGCGATTGCGTGCGGGCTATCGCAGGAACCTGCAATCTACTACCGCTGTCCGCACGCAGGCGGAGCGGTGTTTGTGGCGTTTGCGGCAGATGAGTGTGTGAGCTCCGATGGCACGATCAGAGGCGGTATGGGCGCAAGCAAGCTCATATCTTTGGCGCGCGATTATATAGGCGCATTTCAGTTAAATCACGCCGTTTTATCGGGGGCGCTTTTGCTTAGAAATGGCACGAAATTTAGCGAAGCGGCGGGCAAGATCGTAGCGAATTTTAAAATGATGCACTCTTTTCGTTCGATAATTTGGGGCGGCTAAGCGAGGTGAAGTTTGCCGTATAGAGCCGCAAATCTCGCGCCGTGCATTCGCGGCTTTGAAATTTACGCCGTGAAATTTTGCCCTGCAAATTTATATCGTAGAATTTTACGTCTTGAAATTTTGCTGGGTAGAATTTGCATCGCGGAATTCCGCCGCGTGAAATTCTGCCTTAAATTTTGCGTCGTAAATTCCGCTACTCTATCCGCGCCCAAGCCTTTAAATTTTAAACCAAAATCAGCCGCCGTCGATGTCGAAATCAAGGTGCTCTTTGAAGTAGGCGCGCAGCCTGCGGCGGTCGTTGCGGCCGGGCGTGATCGCAAACCACAGCACGCGGTCGTTCAGATCCTTACCGCGGATCAGCACGGTGTCGCGCAGCAAGATGTCGTGAAAGTCGCCGTTTAGCCGCCACGACGAGAGCGTCTTGGCGAAGAAAAAGATCACGACGCCCACGACCATTATCGCGAACGCCATCCCCACGCGCTCGCTCATGGCGATACCGACTAGCCACAGCACGATGATCGATCCGATTCCGAATGTAAAGAACTGCTCGTATTTTACGTAGCGGGAGTGGCTAAGCGCCGTGTAGCCGGTGCAGGTGCGCAAAAAGCCTGGCGTGAGCCTAACGTAGTCGATATTAAAGAGCAGAATTTCGCTCTTGCGCTCGTTTGAGACGAAGGTGATCGCATGGCCGCTAAATTTAAACAGCCCGCCGCCGTCGCGCCCTTGATACCAAGCTACGCCGGCGATCAAAAGTCCTAAAATCCCGCCTCCACCGCGTCCGTGACCGTTTCCTAAAAAAATTTCATCTAAATCAAGCCCGGTTAAAACGCCGTAAAAAAATATAAAAGCCATCATCGTAACGGAGAAGATCACGATGAAGGAGTTGTCGTTTTTGACGCTAAATCCGCCTGTGCTAGTGGTTCGTGCGCTGCGGCTGCGAAGGGCGGCTTTGTAGTCTTTGGTAGTAAAAGTAGGCATCAGCTTCCTTCCTTTCGGGCTTGCAAAACAGCTTGCGCGCGCTTTTAAAGCCCGTTTAAAACGGCGGAATTTTATAAAAATTCAGATCAAATTCGGATTAAATTTTAAATTTGAAGAGGCTTTAAAATTTAAGCGGGTTTCAAATTTAAAGGATTTGAAATTTAGCCGCCGAACTTAATATCACAATAAAGCACTACAGAGGCTTTGCGGGCGAATACTCTGTTAATAGCGGCGAAATTTAAAACGCGGTTTGCATGATTTAGCGAGTGTGAGTTTTGCAGAAGCGCAGCTGCATGTACAGACGCGAATGTGCGGCAAATTATCATAAACTTAAAGCGTAGCGCTGCTGCGCGATCTCATCAAATATGCAGAAAATTTTACGGCAAATTTAAAACGCAGTTTTTCGGAGTTAATACGGCGGATTAAAATGCGGCTTGCAGCGGTTGGTGCGGCAAATTTGCTTTGCGGTTGTAGTTAGATTTTTCCGTCGCGCGGAGTAAATGCCGCGCATAAATTGAATTCGCCGCGTAGAAGCTAAATTTCGCGTCGCAGTTAAATTCACAATAGTCAAATCGCAGCTAGCTAAAACGCTATAAATTTAGAGCTCGCGGGCGTAAGCGCTTGACTTAGGCTGAGCCGCGATCTTTTATTATAAGATGCCTATTGTTCGCATTCCTGCGGCTGGTTAAAACAAACCGCACAACGCTTTAAATTTTAAAATTTTATTTGAATAAGCTATTTACGCTCTCGTCGTGATATACGCGCCTGATGACCTCGCCGAAAAGCGGAGCGACGCTGATTACCTTGATGCGGTCGCTTTCCTGCTTTAGCGGGATCGTGTCGGTCACGACGAGACCGTCCAGCGCGCCGCTTTCGATGCGCTCATATGCCGGGCCGCTTAGCACGGCGTGCGTGCAAAACGCGCTGACGCTCTTTGCGCCCTGTTCTTTAAATGCGCCCGCAGCCTTGACGATGGTGCCCGCGGTATCGATCATATCGTCGATTAGGATCACGTCCTTGCCCGCGACGTCGCCGATGATGTTCATCACCTCGCTTTTGTTCGCCTCCTCGCGGCGCTTATCGACGATCACCAGATCGAGCGAGAGCTTTTTAGCAAAGCTTCTGGCGCGCGCGACGCCGCCCACATCGGGGCTGGCGATGATCGGATTTTTTAAATTTTTCTCTTTCAGGTAGTCCAAAAATATCAGCGAGCCGTAGAGATTATCGACCGGCACGTCGAAAAAGCCCTGGATCTGCCCCGCGTGCAGATCCATCGTGACGACGCGGTCGATCCCCGCCGTCTGCATCATATTTGCCACGAGCTTCGCGCTGATCGGCACGCGCGGAGCCGCCTTGCGGTCTTGGCGAGCGTAGCCGAAGTATGGCACGACCGCCGTGATCGAGTTCGCGCTGGAGCGCTTCAGCGCGTCGGTTAGGATCAGAAGCTCCATCAGATTGGAGTTTGCGGGCGCGCAGGTCGGTTGGATGACGAAGACGTCCTTGCCGCGCACGCTCTCACCGATCTGGACGCTGATTTCGCCGTCGCTGAAGGTTTTGATCGCGCACTCGCTAAGCGGCAGCGAGAGATATTTGGAGATTTTTTTGGCAAATTCGGGATTTGCGGTGCCGGAGAAAATTTTATATCCGCGCATTTTGATGACCTTTGGATTGAAATTTGCTCGAATTCTACACCAAAAGCGCTAAATTTTAGCTAATTCGCCCGCTGCGCTCGCGTAAAATTCATAAGCGAGCATCGCGGACCGCCGCACGTTTGCGAGATAAATTTTTAAAATTTCAGGGCGGCTCGGTTCGCCGCGGTCTTACTAAGGTGAAATTTGGCTTTGGATTGTAGCCGATACGCGCGCAGGTCATCGTAGCCCGCTTTTGTGCCAGTAGCTGCGCGGATGTGGCTAAAACCGTATCGCAGAGGGCGGGGTGCCGGTTAGCGCGGAATTTTATATTTGCGATACAGACGAGCAGAATTTTATCTTTTAAAGCTGCGGAGATTATGCGTAAATTTAGATTTGAGCCTGTGCGGGACGACTGCGCGAATGCTTCGGCGCGCTAAGTTTAGACTGCCGCGGCGTATAAATTTTAGATTTCTTAAGCGGTTAAATTTAAAATGCGCTTTGCTTTGACGAAAATTTAAAGCTCGCTTTGACGAAAATTTAAAGCTCGCTTTGACGAAAATTTAAAGCTCGCTTTGGCGATCAAATTTAAAGCTTGCTGTTTAGAGCTCGATCGCGCGCCGCAAAATTTTAAAATTTATCGCGTGACTTTGGTCTGTCGCGTAAATTTAGACACCGCCTTTGCGTGCTTAAATTTTAAAATCATGCAGGCTTGCTTCGCCGCGTAAATTTCGATATCGTTTTGGCACGCTTAAATTTAAAATCGCGCGGCGCGGCGTAAATTTATCCGCAGCGAGCGCTATTCCGTGATTTTGGTGGGCTCGCCGAATAGCCTATTCATCTCGGAGATTAAAATTTCCTTGCCGTCCTGCGCGCCGTTTGCGAGCTCGGCGAGACCTGCCTTTGCGGCACGCACGCTCTTACTCGTGTCGCGAGGCTTTGCGGCATAGTTTTGCGGATCGGTGGATCTTAACAGATCATCCTTAGGCGGCTGTTTTTTGCCCTCGCCGCTAGTGCCGTTTTCTTTCGGTTTTGCTACTTTCGGCGCGGAATCTTTTTCAGAATTTTCGCTGCTTGAAATTTCATCCCGCGCGGAGCTTTCGGCATTTATCGCGCCCGTCTCGGAATTTTGCGTGCCGCTTGTCGTAACGCTAGAATTTTCAAGCGGTTTTGCCGTGCTGCCTGCCCCGTCTTTTGCTTTGCCATTCGCTGTGCTATCTACGTTACTAGAGGCGGAATTTTCCGCGCTGTTTTGCGCAGAATTTTCCTGCTTCTGCGGCGCGCCTTGCTCGATCTTGATGGCTGCGCTCTCGCCGAAAAGCGATTTTAGCACGCTATTGATCGCTCGCGAACCCTTGCGTAGGTACTCTCTGTCCTGCCCCTGCGCGCGCGAGAGCAGATACAATGTGCCGCGCTCGAGCTTTAAAAATTCTATGCATTTGCTAAATTTCTCGCCTAGATCGTAATCGCGGTCGTAAATTTTGGCTAAAAAATTCTCGTAAATTTCATTTTGAGCGCCCGTTTTGATGGAAGAGCTAGAATTTTGCGCTTGCGCCGCTGCGCCAGGTTTGATCTCGTTGCTTGCGCCGAAGTTTTGTTTTGCCGCATCGCCCGCACTGGAGTTTTGCGCCGTGTTTACGGGACGTTTTGCACTCGCAGTAAAGCTCGGCACGCCGCTTGTCGCGCTATCTGCGTCACTCGGCGCAAAAGTCGTGCCGCCCGGTTTGCTATTTGGCGCGAATGTCGCGCTTTGGTTTAAATTTGATTTGAAATTCGGCGCGGAGCTTTGCGCGTTTAAATTCGGCGCCGAAGCAGAAGCATAGCCCTCGCTTTGATCCAGGGATCTTCCGACCTCTATGAGCTCGTCGATCTCGCGCAGATTTACTGCTTCCATCATCATAAAAATCATCATAGAAATTGCGTAGGTATTGTCCGGGCTGATGGCGAGCATGCTCTTAGCGCCCGCTAAAATGCGGAAAAACCGCTCGTACATCAGCAGGCTAAATTTCGCGTCGCGGCGCAGAAATTTATCCTTTAAATTTGCGATCATCTCGTCGATTATCGTCTCGGCGTTGTAGTTTTCGACCTCTTTGATGATCTCGATCGCGCCCGCGCGGTCCTGGCGCAGCACGATGTCTAAAATTTCTCCGATTTTAGCGGGATCGAGCAGGCCTAGCATATCGGCGATCGCGCGCTGCGTGATGCCTTCGCGGCTAAAGATAATGGCCTGATCGAGGAGCGTGAGCGTATCTCGTAGCGAGCCCGAGCCGCTGCGCGCCAAAATTTCAAGCGCGCTCTCTTCGTAAGCGATGTTTTCGGTTTTTAAAATCTGCTCTAGGTGCGCTACGACGGTGCTTTTAGCGATCGGTTTAAAGCGAAAGTGCTGCGTGCGCGATAGCACGGTGACTGGAAGCTTGAGCGGATCGGTAGTCGCAAGGATAAATTTTACGTAAGCAGGCGGCTCTTCAAGCGTCTTTAAAAGCGCATTGGAGGCCTCTTTGGTGAGCATATGCACCTCGTCGATGATGAAAATTTTAAAGCGCGCGCTTGCGGGATGATACTTCGTCTGCTCGATAAGCTCGCGGATATCGTCGATCTTGCGATGGCTGGCGGCGTCCATCTCGATGATGTCGATGTGGCGCCCCTCGTTTGCCATTACGCAGTTATCGCAGATCTCGCACGGCTTACCGGTAGGGCCTTTATCGCATAAAAGCGCTTTGGCAAAAATCCTAGCCGTCGAGGTTTTGCCGCTGCCGCGAAGTCCGCTGAAAAGATATGCGTGGCTCAGCCTGCCCGAATCCAGCGCGTGCGCGAGGCTTTTGGCGACGGCGTCTTGGCCGATGAGCTGCTCGAAGCTTTTGGGTCTGTATTTTAAAGCGAGTGCTTGCAAAATTTCTCCTTTGATCTTGCAATGATACAAAAAAATCTATAAATTTTAAATTTAGTGCTACAATGCGCCCGAATTTCAGAAAAAGGATCAAAATGAAAAAATTTTTAATCGGCGTATTTGCGCTATTTTTTGTCGCCTGCTCGCAAACCAGCAGCGTCATCAGCCTAAATCCGTATCTTTCTAAGGCCGATCAGACCGTAAGCGGCAAGTCGGTAAATATCAACGCGATCAACGATCAGCGCGAAAATCAGATGGTAATCGCCGTCATCAACGATAACGACGGCAAGCTGGTTGATGAGGTGCTTTTAAAAAACAATCTCTCGGCGTGGTTCGACAAGGCTTTGCGCGCGGAGCTTGAGGCTCGCGGCGTAAGGATCGATCCAGCAAGCCCGAATATCGTAACCGTAAATATTAGAAGCATCTCGGCAGCGATCAACGGCTACTCAAAGGAAAATATGAGCGCAAGAGGCGAGGTTGCGATCTCTATCGTGCAGGGCAACAAAACTACGACCAAGCGCGTTTCGCAGGATCAGAGCCAATTTACCGCGCTTCGCACCGCTAGATCGCTTAATCCTTTTGTGCAAAGCTTGCTTGGCGACATCGTCAAAAAATCCGCCGATCAAATCATCTTGACGCTTTAGATGCGCTGCGTAAATTGCGGCGCGTTTAGCCTGCGCACGATCTGCGCCGCCTGCGCCGCAAATTTAGCCGAATGCCGCCTAAGTATGCGGCAGGTGGAGGACTTTAGCGTATTTTACTACTATGGCTACTCCGAAATTCGAGAGCTTATACTTTCTAAACATCACGAATACGGCGCTGCGGTGCTTGCGCGCATAGCTTCTTTAAGCCTAGCGAAATTCCCGCTTCATCTGCGGCGCGAAATTTCAGCAAATCCGCAAAATTACGAAGCATTTAAAACGGACGGAATTTTTAAATTTAACGCCGTGCCGCTGGATGATGACGCTCGCAGCGGCTATTCGCACACGGCGATTTTAGCTCGCGCGCTAAAAAGCGAACTCGTGGAGCCAAAATTTCACTGCCTACGCGCGCAAAACCGCGTCAAATACACCGGGCAGAGTTTGGAATTTCGCCTAAAACACAAGCGAAATTTTAAAATTTTAACCCCGCCGCAATTCCCCGTGATCATGGTAGACGACATCATCACCTCGGGTCTTAGCATGCTGCAAGCGCGCGAGAGCTTGATCGATGGCGGCTTTATGCCCGTGTGCGGCTTGGTTTTAGCTAATGCAAAAGAATAATTCGCTATAATCGCGCTTTAAAATTTAAAAGGATATTTATGCAATCAAATATGTTTGAAAATCAGGAGATCATCGATATCGACGTTGAAGAATCGATCAAGACGAGCTATCTTGATTACTCGATGAGCGTTATCATCGGTCGTGCGCTGCCGGACGCCAGAGACGGTCTAAAGCCGGTGCATAGGCGAATTTTATATGCGATGAACGATCTTGGCGTGGGCTCTCGCCAGCCTTACAAAAAATCCGCTCGTATCGTAGGCGATGTCATCGGTAAATACCATCCGCACGGCGATATCGCTGTTTACGATGCGCTCGTGCGAATGGCGCAGAGCTTTTCGATGAGAATTCCTTCCGTGGACGGGCAGGGTAACTTCGGATCGATCGACGGCGACGGCGCGGCGGCGATGAGGTACACCGAAGCGCGTATGACGCCGCTAGCCGAGGAGCTTTTAAAAGACCTAGATAAAGAGACGGTCGATTTCGTACCGAACTACGACGAGAGCCTGAACGAACCCGACGTCCTGCCTGCGCGCGTGCCGAATTTGCTGCTTAACGGCTCGAGCGGAATCGCCGTTGGAATGGCGACGAATATCCCGCCGCACAGCCTAGATGAGCTCGTGGGCGGTCTTTTGATACTACTTGAGAATAAAAACGCAAGCCTAGAGGAGATAATGGGCGAGATCAAGGGCCCTGATTTTCCGACCGGCGGCATAATCTACGGCAAAAAGGGGATCATCGAAGCGTATAAAACGGGCAGAGGGCGCGTTAAAATTCGCGCTAAAACCCATATCGAAAAAAAAGCTAGTAAAGATGTCATCGTAATCGACGAGCTGCCGTATCAAACCAATAAGGCGCGCCTGATCGAGCAGATCGCAGATCTCGTAAAAGAAAAGCAGATCGAAGGGATCTCCGAAGTGCGCGACGAGAGCGATCGCGACGGAATTCGCGTAGTAATCGAGCTTAAGCGCGACGCGATGAGCGAGATCGTGCTGAATAATCTATTTAAGCAAACCACGATGGAGGCGACCTTCGGCGTGATAATGCTTGCAATCGACGGCAAAGAGCCGAAGATTTTCACGCTGATAGAGCTTTTGAAGCTGTTTTTGAACCATAGAAAAACCGTCATCATCCGCCGTACAATTTTTGAGCTTCAAAAAGCGCGCGCTAGAGCGCACATCTTAGAGGGCTTAAAGATTGCGCTAGATAATATCGACGAAGTAATTGATGTGATTAGAAACTCCGCCGATACCAACGTCGCACGCGAAAATTTAATGAGCAGATTCGGCCTCAGCGAGGCGCAATCAGGCGCGATTTTGGATATGAGGCTAAGCCGTTTAACGGGGCTTGAGCGCGAAAAGATCGAGGAGGAGCTAAAAGAAATTTTAGCCGAGATAAAGCGGCTTGATGCGATCTTAAAGAGCGAGGAGCTAATCGAAGGGATCATCAAAGATGAGCTTTTGGAGATCAAGGATAAATTTAAATGCCCGCGCATCACCGAAATCGTCGATGACTACGAAGATATCGACATCGAAGATCTTATCGCGAATGAAAATATGGTCGTTACGATCACTCACCGCGGCTACATCAAGCGCGTGCCTAGCAAGACTTACGAGAAGCAAAAGCGCGGCGGCAAGGGGCGCGTGGCTGTTACGACGTACGACGATGACTTCATCGAGAGCTTTTTTACGTCCAACACCCATGATACGCTTATGTTTATCACCGACCGCGGGCAGCTTTACTGGCTTAAGGTCTATAAAATTCCGGAGGGCTCGCGCACCGCAAAGGGCAAGGCGGTCGTAAATTTAATCCAACTCGGCGCGGACGAAAAGATTATGGCGATCATCCCTACGACCGATTTTGATCCGAGCAAGTCGCTCGTATTTTTCACTCGCAACGGCATAGTAAAACGTACGAATTTAAGCGAGTTTAAAAACATCCGCTCGCTTGGCATCCGCGCTATCAGCCTAGATGAGGACGATACGCTGGTGACTGCGCTCATCGCTCCAAACAGCGCCGAGGAGATGCAAAACTACAAAGGAGGCGCTCTAAGCGGCGACGATCTGGACGGCGGCGAGGCTGAGGAAGTTTTAGAGCAGACCGAACAGGATATTTTAGAGGGAAGCGAGGATGAAATTTCAGATGAAATTTCGCAAGGCGAGGGCACTCAAGATGGCGAGCCGCAAAGCGCCAACGAAAATATGCTCTTCATCGCTACGAAAAAGGGAATGTGCCTTAAATTTAATTTAAATAAAATTCGCCAGATGGGGCGCATCGCTCGCGGCGTAAAGGGGATTAAATTTAAAGAGAAAGGCGACGAGGTTATCGGCGCCGCGTTTATTCTAAGCGATATGCAAGAAATTTTAAGCGTGAGCCAAAAGGGTATCGGCAAGCGCACGACCGCGAGCGAGTATCGTCTAACAAATCGCGGCGGCAAGGGCGTCATCTGCATGAAGCTCACCAACCGCACGGGAGAGCTCATCGGCGTCGTGATGGTCGATGAGGAGATGGATCTAATGGCGCTAACCACCAGCGGCAAGATGATCCGCGTCGATATGCAAAGCATCCGCAAAGCGGGCCGCAACACCAGCGGCGTCATCGTCGTAAATGTCGAGGGCGACGACGTCGTGAGCATCGCGACCTGCCCGAAAGCCGAGGAGGGCGACGAGGGCGAAGCGGACGAGCTTGCGCAGGATGAAAATTTATTAAATTCAAATTTGGATAGTAAAAATTCGCAGAGCGACGGCCCTAGCGATGAAATTTTAAAAGGAGGAGAGGATGAGTAGTTATAATATCGCCATCGTAGGCGCTACTGGCGCCGTAGGCGAGGAGATTTTGCGCGTCTTAGACGAGATGAACTTCCCTGTAAAGGATATACTGCCGCTTGCAAGCGCAAAGAGCGCGGGCGAGAAGGTGGAATTCCGCGGTAAAGAATACGTCGTGAAGGAGCTTACCGACAGCACCTTCGACGAAAACGAGATCGACATAGCGTTTTTTAGCGCGGGCGGCTCCATTTCGGCGCACTATGTGCCATTTGCTGCAGCAAGCGGCGCGGTGGTGATCGACAACACGAGCCACTTTCGCATGCAAGAGGACGTTCCGCTCGTAGTGCCCGAGTGCAACCCGCAGGATATCGAGCTGTGGAAAGAGACGGGCATCATCGCTAATCCGAACTGCTCGACCATCCAGATGGTTCAAATTTTAAAGCCGCTTGATGATGCGTTTGAAATAGAGCGCGTGGACGTAAGCACCTACCAAGCCGCCAGCGGTGCAGGCAAAGAGGGCATGGAGGAGCTCGTGTTTCAGCTGCAAAAATTCTTTGAATTTAAGCTTGATGAGTGCAAACCTAAAGTTTTCGCGCACCAGCTAGCATTTAACGTCATCCCGCACATCGACGTCTTTTTGGACAACGACTACACCAAAGAGGAGATGAAGATGGTGAACGAAACGCAGAAAATTTTGCATAAAAACTTCGCCGTTTCGGCTACCTGCGTGCGCGTGCCGGTGCTTCGCAGCCACAGCGAGGCGATCACGATAAAATTTAAAAAAGATTTTGAGATTAGCCGCGTGCGCGAAATTTTAAGAAATGCGCCTAGCATCGTGCTTGCAGACGATCCGAGCAAAAACGAGTACCCGATGCCGCTGCTTTCGAGCGACACGAACGAAACCTACGTCGGCAGGCTCCGCAGGGACAATTTCGATGATAAAATTCTGCATCTTTGGTGCAGCGCAGATCAGATCCGCGTCGGAGCGGCGACAAACGCCGTGCGCATCGCGCTTCGCTGGATCGATATGCAACAAGACAAGTAAGATAAATTTAGCAGAGTTGCCGAGCCTTTGTGCGCGGATACGGTTGCGCGCGCGGTTTCGGCACCGAGACCGTGCGAATAAATTTGCAAATTGGTCTAGTTAAAATTTAAGACCGCGAGCTGAAATTTTGCGCCTTTAACCTGGCGCAAAATTTAAATAGACTCAAAGGGACGCGACTAAATGGGGTAAATTTACGCGATTGCAAACGAACGTAAATTTAAACGAACACTTCGGCATAGAGCGGCTTTTAAATTTATACGTCCGCTTGCGGAGCGGCTAATCTCGAATTAAAATTTAAGGAAGAAATGAAAGCTATATTTGAAAAATTTTTACTTTGCAGCAAATTTTTAACTCTCCTGCCAGTGCTTTTTTGCATCGCGGCAGGCGCGGCGATATTTGTGATGGCAAGCTACGAAATCGGCTCGGCGCTCTATAAAATCGTAGAATTTTTCCTAGCCCCGCAGAGCGAGGGAACGCTTTACATCGATATTTTAAGCGAGATAATAACGGCGATTGATCTGTATCTAGTCGCTATAGTACTGCTAATCTTTGTATTTGGAATTTATGAGCTGTTTATCGACGAGTTTGTGGATCTAAATTTACAAGTTTTAAAGATCGCCTCGCTGGATGAGCTGAAGCACAAACTCGGTAGCGTCATCATAATGGTGCTCGTAGTGGATTTTTTCAAGCGAATTTTGCACACCGATTTTACTACCCCTTTGGATATGCTTTTGCTCGCAGGGGCTATCTTTGCGGTTTGTTTGGCTTTGTATATTTTGAGTAAATTTAAAGGATAAAAATGGTTTTCATCGACGCATGCTTCGGCAAAGAGACCCCATACACTCCCATTTGGATGATGCGCCAGGCGGGGCGCTACCTGCCGCAATATATGGCGGTGCGCGAGAGGGCGGGCAATTTTTTGAGCCTGTGCCGCGACTACCGCGCTGCTAGCGAGGTAACGATCCAGCCCGTAGAGATTTTGGGCGTCGATGCAGCGATACTTTTTAGCGATATCTTGGTCGTGCCGATGCAGATGGGGATGGATCTGCGCTTTGAAGCAGGCGAGGGGCCGAAATTTAGCGATCCGATCCGCTCCCAGGGCGATCTGACGCGCCTTGATCCGCAAAAGGCCGCGGCGGAGCTCGGATACGTTTATGATACGATCTCACTTACTCGCTCGCGCCTTGCCGCGGATAAAGCGCTCATCGGCTTTTGCGGCGCGCCATGGACGATCGCTACCTATATGATCGAGGGCGGCGGCAGCAAAAATTACGCCGTTTGCAAAAGGATGCTCTACGAAAATCCGCAGCTTCTGCATGAAATTTTGCGCCTCGTTACAGAGGCGACGAAGCTTTATCTGGCGCGCCAGATCGGCTCGGGCGTCGATGCGGTGCAGATATTTGATAGCTGGGCGGGCGCGCTGGAGCCGAGCGCGTATGAGGAGTTCGGCTGGCGATACATCTTGGAAATCACGGAATTTTTAAAAGCGAAATTCCCGCATATCCCGCTCATCGTCTTTGCCAAGGGCACGGGCGCGCAGATGTCGCGGTTGAGCCGTATTGCGGCGCAGCGAGGCGAGGCGAGCTTTGACGTATGGGGCGTGGATTGGAGCACTCCGATTGAGCTTGCGCGCGAGCAGCTCGGGGGCAAATTTGCGCTTCAGGGCAACCTGGAGCCGATGCGGCTATACGATCGCGGCGCGATAGAATCGGGCGTGCGCGAGATTTTAGCAGCGATGAAGGGTGCGGCGCATATCTTTAATCTAGGCCATGGGATTTTGCCCGACGTGAGCGTGCAAAACGCCAAATATCTGGTGGATCTGGTGCACGAGCTAAGTGCGCGCTAAAACCAGACTTTGCGATAGCCTATTTGCAGTGCGCCACTGTGAAATTTCATAGAGCCGTAGTTTAAAATTTTGCTTGCTTAGGCCGCCCGCTTTGCTTCTGCACGATCTTTTCCGCTGTCCATAAATTTTAAATTTTGTACTGCTTTCACGCCGTCAAAACAGCTCGCGGAACGCAAAGCTTTAAATTTTAAAATTCTGCGCCGTTTTAGCGCGGCGATACCACGAAATTTTAAAATTTAGCCGAAATTTGAAATTTTACGTCGTTTTTGCGCCGAGCGAGGCTTAAAATTTTACGCGCTATGTATGCGGCAGCGTAAAAATACCGCAAGCTTGCGAGTTTAAATTTAGCCCACGCTTTAAATTTATGGCTCGCACGCCCCAAATTTAAGGATAAATTCAAAACTCTAAGCTTAAAATTCCGCCGTAGCGGG
>NZ_CALKTT010000089.1 GCF_937997535.1 uncultured Campylobacter sp. | reverse complement strand
CGTGGTGGCGGTAGGCGCTAAGGCCCTTAAGCCCGAAAACCATAGTGTCTTGAAGCAGGCTTAATGTGGAATTTTTGCCACAGGTACCGCGGTCTTGGCCTTTGGCGCCGCAGCCCTCGGGCGCGCTCATTTGGCACTGATGACAGAACATCTCTAGATTGTCGCTCATAGAAATCCTTTATAAAAAATTTAGTTGGTAATTTTAAGATTTTATTTAGGCAAAAAAATTGATTATAATCAATAAATAGCTAAATTTTATCAAATTTATTTACAAAATGAGAATTTTAAATTTTATAAAAGGTATTCTAGATTGCTTAGAAAGCATAACGAGAAATTAGAATATTAAAAAATTTCTGGAACAAATTTTTATAAAACTAAGAAAACTTAAAGCTCTTTAAACATCGATAAAATCAGGGGTCTAAAGGAATTTTTGAGTATATATGGCTCCGGATGCTGGATTCGAACCAGCGACCAAGCGGTTAACAGCCGCCTACTCTACCGCTGAGCTAATCCGGAACGCGTAGAATGGATGGTGCGGATGAAAGGACTTGAACCTTCATGCCGTGAGGCGCCAGATCCTAAGTCTGGTGTGTCTGCCAATTTCACCACATCCGCAAAAAAGAAAGCGCATATTAGCCAAAAAGCTCTTAATATGAGCTTAATATGGTACGCCCAAGAGGATTCGAACCTCTGGCCTACGGCTTAGAAGGCCGTTGCTCTATCCAACTGAGCTATGAGCGCAAAATATCAAATCAGTGGTACGCTCGAAAGGAGTCGAACCTTCAACCTACAGATCCGAAGTCTGTTGCTCTATCCAATTGAGCTACGAGCGCATAAAGTGGGGTGAGTTGTGGGAATCGAACCCACGACCCTCAGGACCACAATCTGATGCTCTAACCTACTGAGCTAAACTCACCACAATGGTCGGAGCGAAAGGATTCGAACCTTCGACCCTCTGGTCCCAAACCAGATGCGCTACCAGCCTGCGCTACGCTCCGAAGATTTTCGTGGATTGAATGAAAAGCGTATTATATATATTTTTTCTTAAATTCCGCTTTTTGCGGCTTTAAATTTAATGAAATTTAACAAATCTCATCTGTTTTTCTAAATTTTTCAATAAAATTTGCATCAGCGCCAGCCCCTTCGTGCGATGCGAAATTTTAAATTTCACCGCAGCGGGCAGCTCCCCGATAGTGCGGTCAAATCCGCGCGGAATAAACATAAAATCGTATCCGAATCCGTTTTGCCCCCGCTGCTGCGTTATCGCCGTGCCATACATAAAGCCGTGCGTGCAAAACTCGCCCAGAGCGCATTTTAGCGCGATCGCCGCCGTGTAATGCGCGGATGAGGAATCTAAATTTAAAGCTCTCAGCTCGCTTGCTAATTTCTCGCGATTGCTCGCATCCGTTGCGCCCGGACCGCTAAAGCGCGCCGAAAATATTCCCGGGGCCCCGCCTAGCGCATCCACGCAGATACCGCTATCGTCGCTTAACACAAAAAATTCGCTCTGTAAATTTTTACTTTTTAGTGCCTCATGCACTGCGCGAACTTTGATAAGCGCGTTTTGTTTGAAGCTCGTGCCGCACTCGTCGATCTCAAAAGGATCCAGCACCTCGCCGAGCGCGTAAATTTCATATTCTGCGAAGAATTCTTTTATCTCTTTTACTTTATCCGCGTTGCTCGTCGCAAGTAAAATTTTCATCCGCTCTCCTTAAATTTAATGCGCCATTTTACCCAAAATCAAAGAATTCATTACGATTTTTGGCTATAATCGCCAGAAATTTTATACTTTTAAGGTTCACAACAATGCTAAAAAGCGTCCTGCCGCTTAGTTTTATAATCGCTACCAGATTTTTTGGGCTGTTTATACTGCTGCCGGTACTCAGCCTCTACGCCCTTAGCCTGCGCGGTGCCAACGAAGATCTTATCGGCCTGCTCTTTGGAATTTACGCCATTACGCAGATGATTCTGCAAACCCCGTTTGGAGTGCTAAGCGATAAGATCGGGCGCAAAAACACCCTTGCGATCGGGCTTTGCGTATTCATCATCGGCTCCTCGGTCTGTGCATTTAGCGAGGAGATCCACGCGATGATCTTCGGGCGATTTTTGCAGGGCTGCGGTGCGGTCGGTGCGGTCGCAACGGCACTGATAAGCGATTTTACCACTGAAGAGGAGCGCGGCAAGGCGATGGCGATAATGGGCGCGATGATAGGCGTGAGCTTCGGTGCAGCGATGATTTTAAGCCCCTATCTTAGCGCAAAATACGGCCTTGCGAGCCTCTTTCATCTCAGCTCGGCGCTTACGTTTTTGTGTCTGCTGCTTTTATTCTTAGTCATTCCTAAAGAGCCGCAGATCCGCTCTTTCAAACAAAAAATACCGCTTCCTCTGCTGCTAAAAGATAAAAATTTGATGCTGATGAATTTAACGAATTTTTTCCAAAAGGCCTTCATGACGACGGCGTTTTTACTCATTCCTATTTTGCTCGTGCAGAAGCTGGGCCTTAGCAAAAACGACCTCATCAAGGTTTACGCGCTCGCGGCGGTTTTCGGCTTTGCCTCGATGGGCGCTAGCGGCGCGCTCGGCGAAAAAAAGGCGCTTGCGAAGCAGCTTTTGCTCCTTGGAATCTGCTTTTTCGTGCTTTCCTATCTGATCTTTGCGCTCGCGCATTCCGCGGGCATATTTATCGTGGGCGTGATGATATTTTTCGTCGGGTTTAACGTACACGAACCCATCATGCAAAGCCTCGCGTCGAAATTTGCCAAAGCTGGCCAAAAGGGCGCCGCACTCGGGATTTTTAATTCGTTCGGATTTTTCGGTAGCTTCGTCGGCGGACTTTGCGGCGGCATACTTTTCGGTAAAATCGGCGTTTTTGCCCTAGGTATCGCGGTTGCGGCGCTTGGTTGCGTTTGGTTCATTTTGCTTTTAAGCCTTACCGATCCTAAAATTTTTAAAAATTTATACTTCCAAAAGGGCACTGACGACGATTTTGCCGCGCTTAAAGATCAAAACGGCGTGATCGAAATTTACGAAACCGATAAAAATTTAGTCGTAAAATTCAACTCAAATTTAATAAACGAAGAGCAGATATACAAAACTTTAAAGGGTCAAAATGGAATTTGAAAAATTTGAAAGTGCGATGGAGCGCTTCGCAAATACGGTGCAAAAGTCATCGCGCATCGAGAAGGTCGCGATCACTCAGGCGCTAGGGCGTATTTTAGCAAGCGACGTCGCGGCGCCTTTTAGCACTCCGCGCCGCCCGACCGCCGCGATGGACGGCTACGCGCTAAAGGGCGCGGATCTGAGCGAGGGAGCTAAATTTAAGATCGTCGGCACGACGCCTGCAGGCAAAATGCCTGGCGCCGCGGCAAAGGCGGGCGAGTGCGTCAAAACCTTCACCGGCGGGCTCATGTGCGAGGGCAGCGACACGCTTCTGCCGATCGAAAACGTGCAGGTGCAAGGCGGCGAAATTATCGTCACAAAGCCTGTCGCAGCGTGCTTTGCCGTGCGCGCGGCGGGCGAGAGCTACCGCGAGGGCGAGCTTTTGCTTCGTAGCGGCACGAAGCTCGGATTTTCGCAGATCGCGCTGCTAGCCGAGCTTGGTCTATTTCACATAAGCGTATTCGTCCGCCCAAAAGTAGCGATCCTAGCCACCGGCAGCGAGATCAAGGATCTGGGCGAAAAGCTCGAAAACGACGCTCAAATTTACAGCTCCAACCACATCGCGCTTGCAAATTTAGTAACGCAACTAGGCTGCGAAGCGATGATAATGCCTCTAGTACGCGATGACGAAAAAGAGCTAGAAGGCGCGATCCTATCGGCTTTACAGAGCGCCGACATGCTTCTAACTAGCGGCGGAGTGAGCGTCGGAGACTACGATTTCGTGCAAAGCACGCTGCAATCAAAATTTGAGCTAATCGTAAAGGGCGCGGCGATCAAACCGGGCCGCCACGTGCGCGTAGCCAAAACCGGCGAAAAATATATCTTCGCGTTCCCCGGCTTCCCGCTCTCGGCGCTCATTACGTGCATTTTGTTTTTGCGCATATATTTGCAAAAGTCCTTCGGCGTGCACGAAAACACCGAATTTAGCGCAATCTTAGATCACGACTACGTAAAAAAGACGCCGTGGCTGGAATTTATGCCCGCGCTCTTGCAAAACAGAGACGGGCGGCTTTTTGTTAGCCTGCAAAGCAAAAAGCAGGGCTCCAGCGCGATTTTGAACAATTTAGACGACGATAGCGTCCTGCTAGTCGCGCCGCTAGAGGTCAAAGAGCTCAAAAAAGGCGAGCTCGTGCGCGTAATCTCGGTACCTAAAATTTAGCGCGTAGCGTTTCGGCGGCAGTTGCGGTGGATGGAATTTTAATTGCCGCGAGGGTTAAAATTTTGCCGCTGCGAAGCGCTGAATTTAGTCGCAAAAGCTCTGATTTGGGATTTTGAAAAGTTGAAATTTAGACCCAAATCGCACGCCGCGGTAGGCTCATCATAATTTTTACCGCGCGCCGTATCAGAACAAGCAGGCGCGCCGAAATCTTTGCCGCCGCGCAATTTTAGCCCAAGCTGTTTCACTGGCAAAATTCGGGTATTTACGAGAGATAAGCGAAAATGAAAGATAAATTTTATAGCGCTCCGGCGGGCGTTTTCGGCGAATACAAAGCGGGTGTAAAATGAGCCAAACTCACCCTTTTAAGCCGATTTTCGATCAAAATTCTAAAATTTTAATCCTCGGCTCCTTTCCCTCCGCCCCCTCTCGCAAGCTGGGCTTTTACTACGCAAATCCGCAAAATCGCTTCTGGCGGGTGCTGGCGCAAATTTTAAACGCGCCGCCGCCTACGAGCACGGAGGAAAAGATAAAATTCCTGCTCGCCCGCCGCATCGCCATCTACGACGCTGCGATCTGCTGCGAGATAAAGGGCTCAAGTGACGCCAAAATGACCGCCGTCGTGCCTGCAAATTTAGAGCCGATCTTTAGCGGCGCGCACATCGCGCAAGTTTACACAAACGGCGGCAAGGCGCACGAAATCTGCGAAAAATACCTAAAAACTCAAATTTTAAACACAACGGGCAAAGAACCCGTCAAGCTACCCTCGACTAGCCCTGCGAATGCAAATTTTAGTTTTGAAAGGCTCGTTGGCGAGTGGACGATCGTCGCGGATATGTTAAAGAGCCCGCCGAAATTTAACGTTTAACTCCGTTAAATAGTACGTGATAAGCTTACGCGCACGGCACGCGTCCAACGCCATAAACCAAATCCACAGCCCAAACTCCGCGAGGATTTATCTAAAATTTAGCTTCAAATTTTAAAATTCTTCAAATTTAACCAAGCCAAAGGAAGCAAAATATGAAAACCCGCAAAGCCGCGCAAAATTCGCTCAATTTGGGCTTAAATTTAATGCGAAGTTTTAGCTTTCCAAGCGCATTAAAGTTCCTGCTTCTGCTTCCGCTTTTGGCGCTAGGCGCGCAAGCTCTGGAGTCAAAAAGCGTAATGCAACCCGAGCCGGTCCTAAAAAACGGCCTGTATTTCGTAGCAGACAAGCCCTACAGCGGGACGCTCAAGGTGCTGCACTACAGCGCCGAGGATCTCTACGACGTAAACTTTATGGGCGTCGTCTACCCCAGAGCAAAGCCGCTGCCGCCCACGCTTATCAGAGAGATCGACGTAAAGAACGGCACCGCGGTGCTTCAGCGCGATTACTTTGACGGCAGAGATAAGCCCTCAAACGAATATCCGCTAAAAAACGGCCTGTACGACGGCGTCGCGAAGAGCTACTACGCGGACGGCGGCGAGCTGAGATCGCAGAGCGAATACAAAGCCGGCAAGCGCGAGGGTTTTTACAAGCTGTATTATCAGGAAAGCGGCAAGCTAAAGCAGCAGGGCGCGTATAAAAATGATAGGCGCGAGGGCGTTTTTACCGATTACTACGAAAGCGGCGAAGTAAGCGCGCGCCATCCGTATAAGGGCGGGCTGCGAAACGGCAAGGACGTGGATTATTACAAAAGCGGCAAAGTGCGCGGGGAGCGAAGCTACAAAGGGGGTAATAGGCAGGGCGTAGAGAGATGGTATCACGCTAACGGCGCGCTAAAGCAGACGGGCGCATACAAGGATGACCGCAAACAGGGCGTTTGGAAGTTATTTTACGAGGACGGCAAGACGCGCGTAGTCGAAAATTTCAAAGACGGCGAGCGCGACGGCGCCGTGCGCGAATACTACGCAAGCGGCGCGCTGCAGGGCGAATACGAGTTTGAGCGCGACAGCCAAACGGGAGAGGCGCGGCAGTACTACGAGAGTGGCGCGCTTGCGGCGAAGGTGATGTTCAGAGACGGGCGCAAACACGGGCTTTATGAAACATATCACGAAAACGGCACGCTCAAAGCTAGAGTAACATTTAAGGATGGGCTGGAGACAGGCACGGTGAAGCACTACTACGCAGACGGCAAGCTCGAAGCCGAGGGCGAGTTTGAGCGTGGCAGGCTCGTGCGCGCCAAAAAATACGACGAAGCGGGCAATCTAATCAGCGATAAATCCGATAAAAACGGGCTCGCAAGAGAGTAAAGCAGGCTAAATTTTAAAATTTTAAGCGGATTTGGGGCTTTGAGTAGGCTTAGAATTTTAAATAAGCCAGGAAATTTAAGCAGACGCGACTTTGAGTTTTCGGCGGCTACAGCTTTGCATTTTCAATATTGGCTTTTTGCTTTAAGCGAGCAAGATTTTGCGTTTTTAAGCGCGGCTTCACGTCTTAAATAAATTTAGCTTTACCTTTCGAGCTAGCGCGGTTTTTAATTTTATTAGGCGTAGCTCTATACTTTAAATAGACACGACTTCGCGTTTCGAGCGAGTGCGGCTTTTGTATTTTTGGGGTGCGGCTTTGAATTTTATTGAGTATGTCTTCGAATTTTAAGCGAACGTGGTTTGCACTTTTGATTTGGCGTGCATGCCGCGCGACGAGTGCCGCCTTAACGGACTAATTTTATGTTTGTGAAGTGATGTGCTGCGTTTAAACGAGTAAAATTCTGCGTCTAGCGGCTTTATACGGCGCGCGAATACGGCTCGGCGCTTTAACTAACGAGGTTTCGTGCAGCGCAGCTCGTCGCACGATTTGAGCTGATGCGGTTAAAATTCCGTGCCATATTTTGGCGCACGTAGTGTGCGGGTGCGTCCGGCGTGGCATAACTTGGCTTTCGATGCGGCTCCTTTTTTTCGGCATGACGAGCTAACTTTGGCGCGGTGCAAATTTTTAAAATTTAAAGCGAAATTTCAAGCCGAAACAGCACTGAAATTTTACCCGCCGAAAGGATAAATTCGACGATCGATTTCCGTTAAATTTAGCCCGCAAGCCGCAAGCTGTGCTATTCGGGCGTAAATTTCAAACCCGCCGCGCCCCGCCTTTGGCGCAGCAAATTTTATCTAGACAGATAACAATTTTACGAACTATCTATAATTACAACTTTAAAATTTTACAAGACGCTCGCTCGTAGCGTTAAATTTCAATACGCGGGCAGTGGAAATTTTAAGAAAGCAGAGCTAGATAAAGCGAAATTTCACATAAGGTCTGTGCAATGCGGCATTTGCGCACAAGATATAAGCGCTGAAAAGGAGAAGCATTCGGAATTTGGCGCGTAACGAGCGGTGAACTATAGTCAAACAAACTTCAAATTAAAAATCTTAAATTTTAATCCGCAGACGCCAAATGAGCTCAAGATCAAAATCCACGTAAATTTATACGGCTAGATAGCAAGCCTAAGGTCTTGCGACGCCACGGGCTGCGCGGTGCAGTATTCGCGAGGCAAAATATAGACGCCGAGAAGCGGAAGGCGCTTGGAATTTAGCGCGTGGCAGTCATAGAGAGCCAATAATCCGCAGTGCTCGAAGCTGTGTAACAAAAGCCCAAATCTACCCGCAGCAGCCACAATCGCAGCGCGAGGAGGCAGCGGGGTGAAGCTCGCTGATGTAGAGCTTTACGGAGTCAAGTCCTTGCTTTTTTGCCTGGAAGTAGGCGTCGCTTGCAAAGCCAAAGTCCGCAAAACGCAAGAAATTCTCCACGTAGAACTTGCGCGCATTTTGATGATCGACATAATAGGCGTGCTCCCAAAGATCGCAGGCTAAAAGCGGAATTTTACCATGCACGATCGGCGTGTCCGCATTTTGCGTCGTGATGATTTCTAAATTCGCGCCGCGCTCGTCGCATGCAAGCCAGCACCAGCCGCTACCGAAAAGCCCCAGTGCGCGCTTTAAAAACTCGCTTTTCAAATTTTCTATCCCGCCGAAAGCCTGAGCTAAAGCGTCCGCGAGCTCGCCGCTAGGCTCGCTTGGCTGCGCGATGCAGTCGAAGTAAAAATCGTGGTTGTAAATTTCAGAAGCGTTGTTAAAAATACGGCTAAAACCTAGGCAAATTTGATAGAGCTTTGAAATTTGCGAAAACTCGCACTCCTCGCCGCGCGCCTCCCTGAACGACTGCGTGATGATCGTAAAAAGATCCGCGTTTTGTATCGGCGTATCCGCAATGTCTCGATTTAGGGCGGAGACATAGTCCTCGCAAAGCCCGCCGTGATGAAATTTCAAACTCTGTAGGCTCGCGATTTTATTCGTGCGCGGATCAAAAGGCAGCACCCTGGATCTAAACACTAATAATCCTCGCTGTCCAAATCGCTATAATCGTTAAAACCGTCGTCGTCTTCGTAGCTATAATCGTCCTCGTCGTAGTTGTAGTTGTAACTCTCGTCGCCTCCGATTAGATCATCGTCCTCATATTCGTCCTCATCGAACTCTTCGTCTTCGAAGTCATCGAAATCAGCCATTTTGCTCTCCTTTGTCGTTGGAATTTACTTTTGATTTTACGCATTCGCTTGCTATTTCCGGGATATTTTCGATATAAACGCTCTGTGATGGGAAGGCAAACGATAGTCCGTTTTGCTCCACGATCTCCATTATTTTAAATAAAACATCCTCTTTCGTTTGGATGAAATTTGCCCATATTACGGTTTTTGTGAAGCAGTAAACTAAAATGTTAATAGACGAATCGCCAAAGCTATCTAACGCCACGAACATAGTGCTTTTATAGCCCGCTAAATCGTCGATAGAGACCATATTTTGTCTATAGCGCATACGAAAATCTTTAGAATTCAATGCCGTATCTGCAGATTGAGCGATGCCTGGGTGAGATTTTAGCATCTCTTTGATGTCGTTTACGCACTTTCGAAGTTGAGCCGTGCTCGCACCGTATTCGACGCCCACGGTAAGCTTTAAATTCCGTCCTACCTTCCTGCGGCTCCAGTTTTTGATATTTTGCGCCATTATGTTGGAATTCGGCACAAAAACAAGAGCGTTATCAAAGGTCCTGATCGTCGTCTTTCTAAAGCCCGTTTCTACGACGTTTCCTTCTATGTCTCCTAATACGACCCAATCACCTTGCGAGAATGAATTATCAAATAATAGCATCACGGATGAGAAGAAATTTGCGATGATGTCCTTAGTCGCAAACGCGATCGCAAGTCCGCCGATTCCAAGCGATGCCATAAGAGCCGAGATATCAAAGCCTAGACGCTTTAGCACCAAAAGCGCGGCGATGATGATTACGATGACGTATAGAATTTTAACGACTAGATTTATGATATCTTTTCTGACGCCTTTTTTCGTGATGTTTCCAAGCACGATAATACCGTAACCGTCGATGATTTCGATAATGAGCCATGCCCAAAGCACCACGTAAACGATCGAGAATAAATTTGCAAATTTTATCGGCACAGGCGCCGGATAATAAAATATACTAAGACAGATATCGACCGAATAAGCGATCAGCAAAATACCCATCGGACGCTTGATGATGCCTACTACTTGCGTTTTTAGAGTTTCGCTATCCAGCGAAAAGCTTTTATTAAAGAATTTAAATACGAAATAGATAATGTTGGCAAGCAGTCTGCGAAGCGAGTAGAAAAATAGCGTAATCAGCGTGATCAAAATGAGCTTGCCGAAATTTACGTGGCTGAGCTTAAACGGAATTTTATCGTTGATATAATCAATCACCGATTTAAAATTTAAGCTCGTAAAAACCACGCTGCTTGCGAGTAGATCGCTATTTCGCGACAGATACGTAAGCACCTCGTCGTAGGTCTGCTTGTCGTTTTTCAAATCGTTGATTTTAGACTCTAAGGCGTCTATTTGCTCTTGACTGCTTAGATTGTTTTTCAAATCATTAAGTTTGCTAAAATCCCTAGTCTGGATATTTAGTAGCGTGCTACTCAGCTCGCTTTCAAGCGCGCTTCTGCTTGCGCCGTTTACAAACATATCCTCAATTTTCATAAGTGAGGTATAAAAGATCTCTGCCATCTCCATTTTTTCCAAATCCGCGCTTGCATTTACGTATTCGGGAGAGCTCTGCTTTTTGGCGTATTTTTTTAGCGTAGTTTGGATGTTCTTTTTATTTTGCGCATACGACATTATGCTTTCGATATCCATATCCTGCTGCGTAATTGCAAAAGGTAGGCGATCAAAGAGCTTAGCTTTATTGCGATCGATGGCGTCCAATTCGTTTTTGCTCGCGTTGGCATCGCCGCCGTTAAGCAGGGAGCTGCGCTGCAAATTTAGCTTTTTAATCTCTTTGATTACAGAGATAAGCGTCTCGCCGTTAGGAGCTTTTTTCTGCGAAGTCTCCGTTTTAGCGACCTTTTCTGCGATCATATTTATTACTTCAGTTTTATTGCCATCCTCTGCACCAAGGGATTTGGATAAAATTTTAGCGACTTCCTTTTTGATCTCGGTTTTGTTGTTTTCTAAAGTAAGATTTGCCTCTGGAGTAGAAGAATTCGTCTCTACAAAGCTTCCCTCGCCGGTCGTGTTGAGGTCTGCAAACGCTAAAGCGGCGCTAAAAAGACTAATCGTTAAAAAGCTGATTATAGATTTTTTCATAATCCATTCCCTTATTTAATAGCGTAAAATGCGCGCCTTCGTCGTCGTAGTTGAATAGCTCGCCCGTTTCGATGACGTAGTGCCAGCCGTAAATTTTAATCTCGCCGTTTTTGTAGGCGTCTTTAATGCCAGGAAAGCTAAGTAAATTTTGCATGGAATTTATAATATTTAGCCGCTCGGTGATCCACTCGCGCTTGTCGGCGCCGATATCTTTTAGCTTTTCGACCTCGTCTTTTACAGGCTGCATTAAATTTAGCCAGCGCCTTACGTTTGGAATTTTTTCGAGCTTTTTTGCGTCATAAAACAGCGCCGCGCAGCCCCCGCAGTTGCTGTGCCCACAAACGATGATATTTTTGATATTTAGCGAATATAGCGCGTATTCAATCGCTGAGGTAGTTGCTAAAAATTCCTCGCTAATTCGGTATGGAGGAACGACGTTTGCAATATTTCGTACAACAAAAAGCTCTCCTGGAAGCGTCGAGGTAATTAAGCTTGGCACCACTCGCGAGTCAGAGCAGCCGATAAAAAGTGTGTGGGGCTTTTGATGATTTGCCAGACTCCCGAAAAGCTCGGCATGCTCGGCAAAATTTTCTTCCATAAATTTAATAGCTCCATTTATTAACTGGCTGGGCATACTTTCTCCTTAAAAAAGTCGGGAATTATATATTACTTTCATAAATAGATAGAATTCTGGGAATTTTTAATTATATATTTACCAAATTTTCGCTAAACTCCCCGCTCATAAATCAAAAGAAGGAGAAAAATATGAGTCTATACGACAGACGAAATTACGCGGACGGCTATGAGCTATCGGACGCATCACTAGAACAAGGACGAATCTCTCAGACTATCAAACAAACCTACGCGCTTCTAACCGCTTCGATGATAGCTGCGGCGGCAGGGGCTTTTGTGGCGATGAATTTCGGCGTGAGCTTGGCTCTTCATCCGATTTTATATCTGGTAGTTTTAATGGGGCTGATCTTCGGTATGCAAGCAGCCGTAAATCGCGGCGCCAACACGATCGCGCTGGTTTTGCTTTTTGCATTTACCTTTATTACCGGTCTTACTCTAGGTAAATTGATCGCTATTTATATCGCAGCAGGCGCTGGAGACGTAGTAACGCATGCGTTCGTGGCTACGGCGATTACTTTCGGTGCTCTTACCGTTTATGCGATGAATACAAAGACAAATTTCGACTCTTGGGGAAAGCCGCTATTGGTATCGCTTGTGGCTATTATCGTGCTAAGCCTTTTGAACTACTTCTTTTTCAAAAGCACCGTGCTTGATATAGCGATTTCAGCTTTTTCGGCTTTAATCTTTTCTATGTATATCATCTACGATACTAAAAATATTATAAACGGCACCTATACTTCACCGATAATGGCTGCCGTAGATATGTATCTAAACATCTACAACCTCTTCCTTTCGCTGCTAAGAATTTTCGGCGCAAGCAGAGACTAAATTTTACGCACCGCTTCGTGCGGTGCACTCTTAACTTAAAATTTATAAATCTTTTATTATAATCGCAAATTCAATTTTTTCAAAAGGTTTTTATAGTGACTACGTTATTTTTGGTTTTACAAGTCGTCTTCGCCGTGATAATTACGATCTCCGTTCTGCTGCAAAAGAGCTCTTCTATTGGGCTTGGCGCATACAGCGGAAGCAACGAAAGCTTATTCGGAGCGAAGGGGCCTGCGGGGTTTTTAGCTAAATTTACCGCTGCAATGGGAATTTTATTCGTGATAAATACACTTGTGCTTGCGTATTTCTATCAGCAAGATGCTAAATCTTCCGTAGTCGATCGCGTCAAGATCGAAGCGAATGCTACTAAATCCGGGCCAAACGCTGTCCCTGGCGTGCCATCCATCCCAGCTTCAGGCGCAAAGCCTAATTTCGCTCCGGCAAGCACCGAATCAAATTCCATAATTAGCGGCGAGACCAATGCGACGGATATGAAAATCGAAGCACCCGCAGCTCCTGCGACCGATACTGCCGCAGCTAGCGCGTCTGCTCGGTCGCAAGCATCAAGCGATACCAATGCCAGCGCCGCTTCCGCAGATCAAAACACAACCAAATAAACTCTAAATTTTAAAATTTAAAAGCGCAAAATCCGCGCTTTTAAATGCTATTCTTATTTTTTTAACGCTATAATTTCGCAAATTTTATTTAAAGGATTTGAATGCTAGAAGCTATCTACAAAGAGCAAAGAGCAAACGGCGATCGAGCTATCGAGGCTTTGAAAAAGGACTTTACGACGCTACGTACCGGCAAGGTGAGCGTGGCGATCCTAGATCATATTTTCGTGGATTATTACGGCTCGCAAACTCCGCTAAATCAGGTCGCGACCGTCCTTTCGACCGATGCGGTTACGATCTCGATCACGCCGTGGGAAAAACCGATGCTAAAGACGATCGAAAGCGCGATCGCAGCGGCGAATATCGGTGTCAATCCGACTAACGACGGCGAGAGCGTGAAGCTATTTTTCCCCCCGATGACGCTCGAGCAGCGCCAAGAAAACGCTAAAAAAGCAAAAGCAATGGGCGAGAAAGCTAAAATCGGCATTCGCAACGTCCGCAAAGACGCCAACGACGAGATCAAAAAGCTCGAAAAAGACAAAGCGATCTCCGAAGACGACGCCAAAAAGGGCTACGACGAGGTGCAAAAGATCACCGACTCTTACTCAAGCAAGATCGACGACGCAGTTAAGGCCAAAGAAGCCGAGCTTTTGAAGGTCTGAGCTGTGAATATAGAAAAAATCTATCGCGACTGCGGCGCATATCTGCGAGGGCATTTTCTGCTTTCAAGCGGCAATCATTCGGAATTTTATCTGCAAAGCGCCAAAGTACTTGAAGATCCGCAGCTAGCAGGACAGCTAGCAGACGAGCTCGCCGCTATCATCGAAAAAGCGGGTGTGGAGTTTGATAGTGTCTGCTCGCCCGCGCTGGGAGGAATTTTAGCGGGCTACGAGCTAGCTCGCGCGGCAAAAAAGCGCTTCATCTTTACCGAGCGCGTAGATCGCGTGATGAGCCTGCGCCGCGGCTTTGAAGTGCATAAGGGCGAGAGATTTATCGTCTGCGAAGACATCGTCACGACGGGCGGCTCTGCTCTTGAGAGCGCCAGGCTCATCGAAAACCTCGGCGGCGAGGTCGTGGGCTTTGCCGCGCTTGCCAATCGCGGGTTTTGCAAGGTCGCAAATTTAGCGGGCAGCAGTGCTAAGGCTGGCGCCAAGCTGCCCGCGGATAAGCCGTTTTTTGCGCTAGGCAATTTCGAGTTTGAAATTTACGAGCCCGCGACCTGCCCGCTTTGTGCTGCCGGAAGTAAGGCGATCAAGCCAGGTAGTCGCGGAAACTAGGTGCCGATTGCCGCTAACAAACTGCAGCGAGATTAAATTTTATTCTCTCGGCTCTAAATTTACCGCGCCAGAATTTTAAAATTTAATTCAAAACGGAGCAAAATGGCAAAACAAAAAGCTAAAATTTCGCCGATTTTTCTGCGCGTAAAGGCCTTCATTGTCGATCTTTTCATCATCGCGATGCCCCTATTCTACGGCGTTACCTATCTCGTCTTGGGCTCAAAAGAAGCTCTATGGCGCAACCAAGCCGCAATTGCGCTTATCTGGCTTGTATACGGCGCGATTTGCGCAGCATTTTACGCTCGCAGCGCCCAGACACCTGGCTACAAGCTCGCGGGGCTTTACCTCATCGACGTTCGCAGCGGACGTAAAGTAAGCTTTTTTAGGGCGCTGGCTCGCTTTGCATGCTTCGTATTTGCAGGCTTTAGCGTCATCGGGCTTTTGATCTGCTTCTTTCGCAAAGATAGATTAAATTTACACGACCTGCTAAGCGGGACTGCGCCCGTCGTGCGAAAGGACGCGCAGTGAGCGGGCAGATTTGTGGCATCGACGAGGCGGGGCGCGGCTGTCTTGCGGGACCGCTTTGCGTCGCGGGCTGCGTGCTACAGCGCGAAATCGCAGGCCTTGCCGATAGCAAAAAGCTAAGCGAGAAGCGCCGCGAGGAGCTTTACGCTCAGATCATCGAAAGCTCACGCTACAAAATCGTCGAAATTTCAAGCGCACAGGTCGATGAAGCGGGTCTAAGCTCCTGTCTAAGATCGGCGCTTGAACAAATTCTCGCGTATTTTGCGGGTTTTAGCGGACAGATTATTTACGACGGCAACGCAACCTTCGGCGTACGCGGGCTTCAGACGCTCGTAAAGGCCGACGCGCAAATCGCGGAAGTAAGCGCGGCGAGCATCCTTGCCAAAGTCACGCGCGACCGCACGATGTATGAGCTCGCGCAGCGCTATCCGCAATACGGCTTCGCGCAAAACAAAGGCTACGGCTCGCGCGCACACATCGCGGCGATCGAGCGGTACGGGCTCACGCCTTTTCACCGCGCAAGCTACAAGATCAAATCGCTGCAACCCTCGCTGTTTGATTAATGAAATTTCTTTTACCGTGATTTTATTTCGCGCTGTTTAGGATGCGCTCACTTAAATTTCGACCTCGCACCTTCTGCGCTAAATTCCAACTTTGCACGCCCTGTGCGTATTTAGCGCCAAAATTTAGCATGCCCGCATTGCAGCGCCCGTCATCAAAATTTACTTGCCGCGGAACTTATCTTTAAATTTTGAAATTTGCCGCTCCTTTATCCACCAACCTCGATCGAGATATGCCGCCTGTGCGGCTTTAGCTGCACGCAGATTTCAAAACGAACTTCGATAAAGCGAACACGCGCCACGCCGCACTAAATAAGTTAAAATTCCGATTCATGTTAAATTTAGCCCATATTTGCGTCGTATCAAAACTCAAAATTTTAAAATTATAGACTTGAAATTTTGCGCGAAATCAGACGCGAAATTTCGCGCGCGAAGGCGGTAAAATTTAGAAATTTTAACCAAACTTTCGCTATCATCACGGCTTAAATTTCACCCAAAGGAAACCGATGTTTGAATGGATCGCCTCACCCGAGGCCTGGATCAGCCTGGCGACGCTCACGGGGCTTGAGATCGTGCTTGGTATCGACAATATCATCTTTATCGCGATTTTATGCGGCCGCTTGCCTGAAGCACAGCGCGGGCGCGCCCGCATAATGGGGCTCGCGCTTGCGATGATCACGCGCATACTGCTGCTTCTTAGCCTAAGCTGGATCATGGGGCTTACCAAGCCGCTATTTAGCGTGCTTTCGCGCGATTTTAGCGGGCGCGATCTCGTACTGATCGGCGGCGGATTGTTTCTACTCGTCAAATCCACGCTCGAGATCCACTCCAGCGCCACCGGCGAGGTGCACGAGCATAGCGCCAGCGGCGGCAAGGCAAGCTTCGGCGGCACGCTCGTGCAGATCGCTGTTTTGGACATCATCTTTTCGCTCGATAGCGTCATCACTGCCGTGGGTATGGCGCAGCACCTGCCCGTGATGATCCTCGCAGTCATCATCGCCGTGGGCGTGATGATGCTCGCTAGCGGCGCGATCGCGCGCTTCGTGGATGCAAACCCGACGATCAAAATTTTAGCGCTTGCGTTTTTGATTTTGGTGGGCGTCTCGCTGATCGCCGATGGGCTGGGCTTTCACATACCTAAGGGCTACATCTACTTCTCGATGGCGTTTTCGCTACTGGTGGAGCTCATCAATATCCAGATCCGCAAAAAATCCGCCGCGAAATAGAGGGGCGAAATTTTGCGAGATCTGAAAAGCGCGCATGGGGTTTGCTAAATTTCTTTCGCCGCGGCAGATCAAGCTTGCTCGTGGCATGGCCAGGGGTTTTAAGCTACAGCCCGCGGCTGCAGGCACGGCTAAATTTAGCTTTACGCTGGAGGGCTTGCGCTTTGCGGGAATTTTAAATTTAAAGCGCGACGGACTTTATCTGCCGATACGCGAGGGCGACGAGCTGGCGGTGATATATGAGGTTTCGAGCTCAAATTCCAGCCGCGAAGCTTTGAGGGGCTTAAATTCCGATCGCGAGGCTTTAAGCGGCGTCAATTCCGTGCCGCACCCTAGCTGCGAAGTTCCAAACAGCGGAAATTCCACTGCCGCAAATTTAGACTACGACGCACATAGCGATACCGCGGCAAGTGTACGTCAAAATTCTGTGGTATCTGATTTAGTGGGCAAAGATCGCAGCGGTATAAATTCCGCCGCTTTGGGTTTAAACTGCGAAGATTTTGGCGGTTCCCTCTTTTTAAATTCTGCTCGCGAGAGCCGTGGCGGCGTTTCGGTAAACTCCGCCGCTTCCGCCCTTCCGCTAGATTTTGTTAATCTAAGCCTGGGCGCGCAGCGCTGTAGGGACGCGGGCAGCACGGCACTCGCCGCGATATTCGCAGCCTTCGGCGTAGCGCTAGCCGCGATGAGCATCTACTGCATAATCTTTATTTTTGAAAAGAGCGATCCTGCGGTGGCTATAGCCTTACCCGTCCTCGCGCCTTTTGCGTATTGTAGCTTCAAGTTTATGCGCAGAGACTGGCGTGCCGCGAAGTTTGGACGCATATTTGCGGCTCTCGCACACTCCAAAGAGCCCAAGCGAAGCGGCGAAGCGGAAGGCTATGCCAGCGGCGTGCGCGTGCTGCAAAGCGGCGACGTTTATTATTATGGCTTCGCGCTGGACGGAGTGTATTTATCGGGCGATAGCAAGCTGCAGATCGTTTCCGACGGGATACTCACAGATCAAAATTTAGCGGAGCTTGCAGGCGGCGAAAATTGCATGAAATTTAAGAATTTAGGCGCAGAAAATTCCGCAAATTCTGCGAGCGTTAAGAATTTTGCGAAATCAGCGAATTCTACAAGCTCTGCAAATTCTACTAACGCAGCAAATTCTATAAATTCCGCCCGCTCCGCCGAAGTCTCGGCGCCCGCTAAGACAAAGAACGCCTCGCAGAGCTTTGAGCTGCAAAATGGCGATATTCTCCGCGCACGCTACAAGGACTACCGCGTAAGTGGGCTGTGGAATCAAAGCCGCGGCGGCGAGCTCGGCGATACGCGCAGCGGGCTTCGGCGCGCAGTGGATTTTATCGCGGCTGTGGCGCTACAAATAGGCCTGCGTCTAGGCGGCGCGCTCGTGCTGACGTGGCTCGGCGATCATATCGGCGGCTCCTTCGGCAACGCCCTAAGCTTCATCGGATTTTTGCTGTTGCTTAGCCTTATGCTTTGAAAGGCGAATTTCAAACGGCAGCCTCGCGGAATTTTGCAACTTCAAGGAATTTCAAATTTCGCAATTTCGCAGAATTCCGCAGCGAGCGGATTTGGATTTTAAATTTCAAGGCTTTGGGATCGTAAATTTAAAGGCGCGGCAAAATTTCGAATTTCAAGTGCGCAGAATTTCGACTGCGAAATTTTAAAATTCTAAATTTTAAAGCGTATAATTTCAAGGCACGGAATTTTAATTTCAGAATTTTAAATTTTGCGGCGCAGAATTCCGTGGCATGGATTAAAATTTTAAATTTCAAAACGCGCGGAATTTCAAGGCACGCGAAACCGCAGCACGGCGTGTGAGATCGTAGCGTGCCAAACTGCGGCTAGCCGCCCGCTAGCTCCAAATTCTTTCGTTTAGTTTTAGGTTTTTTACGATCGCCAAAAAGTGCGAAAGCTCGCGCTTGAGCTGCGCGGCAGGGTCGCGGCGCAGCACGCTTTCGTCTATGTCAGGCTCGAAATTATCGCGCCCCGTATTTACGAAAATATAAATTTTGCTATCTAAAAAGCTAAGACTGACGGGCGCGGCTACGGCACTTGCGAAGTGCAAGAGTCTCCGCATAAAGGCGGGCGTTAGAATATACATCGCGCCCGCCGCGTCCTCGCAATACACGGCGAAGGCGGCATTAAACTCCGCATCGTCCATATCGATCTTTTTTAGCCCGCCGGTGTTCGGCGCGCCGGCGCGAGCGGGAAAAATCAGGGTTTTGGCACTTATGCGTTTGTTAAATTCCGCGTAGAAAAAGGTGCCGAGGATTTCGCTTTCTGAAAATCTATTAAATAAGCTCACGTCGCAAAATGCGAACTTCACGCCGTCATAAATGCCCGAGACCCTGTCGTTGCCGTATGAGTATCTGTCTAGTCGAAAAAAGAGCCCGGAGAGCTTGAGTTTGGCGGGATCGATACTGCCTCCAATATCGTACCGATAGCCGAACGCCTTGAAATAAGGCATTAGATAGTGCTCTTTAAAAGCGCACTGAAATTTTACCGAATAATCTTGTTTAAAGATTCTAAATAATACGAATAAGCTCGAAGCGGCCAAGATTAAAGTTATAATCGCGAGTAAGATATATTTGGAAATCGTGGGGTGATTTTGTAAATCGTTTAGAAATAAGCTCATAGCAAAAAGGCAGGCAGCATAGATTATCTTAGCTTTTATGGAGCTTTCATCGCACAAAACGGCTACTATAAGAACAACCGCGAATAATCCGATAAGAGACAACAAATCCGCCATGCCTCCTCCGTCGCGTAGCTTGTATAACAAAAACGTGCCGTAAAAGAGCATGCACGCCCCTGCGAAGATCATATTTCTTTTCGCCTTATACAAAAGCTCCAGCCTGATCTGCTCCAGCTCGCTTGCGCTCAATCGCCCCTCCTAAAATTTAAATCCGATTATGGCGCTAGCGAGCTTTAAATTCGCTTACGAATGGCGCCGGAATTTTAAAATTTAGACTTGGATAAATTTGCGATTAAATTTTAGCGGCTGATTGTTTAAATGGAGCGAAGGCGGAATTTCTGTAGAAATTTAAGCGGCGCGAAATTTTAAAAATTCCGCGCCGTAAGAGAGATAAAATTTTACGGACGCGATTTAAATTTCGCTATAAAATTTCACTGCGCGGCAGCGTAAAATTTCGCGAAATAAACGCCGTAGTTTATGCCGCAAAATTTACGAGCGCCTGAGCGAATGTCGCGAAATTTACGGACGCCCGCGCCGCAAAAAGCGCCGCGAGGACGCCGCTAGCAAAATTTAAATTTTTCTATAAGGCGCCTGGCCTACTTCGTAGAAGTTATTGCCCTCGCTATCGATCGCTACGATAGCGGGGAAATCCTCGACCGTAAGTCTCGCGACCGCCTCGGGGCCGAGCTCGGGGTAGGCTAGCACTTCGTATTTTTTGATGCTTTGGCTGATTAGCGCGCCCGCTCCGCCGATAGCGACCATATAGACGCAGCCAGATTTTTTCATCGCTTCGACGACGGCGTCGCTGCGGTAGCCCTTGCCGATCATGCCGTTGATGCCTACTTCGTTTATCATCGTAGGAGTGTATTTATCCATGCGTCCGCTAGTCGTAGGCCCTGCAGCGCCGATTGCCTGACCCGGTTTGGCAGGGGTCGGCCCCAGATAATATATCGTCTCGCCGGCTAAGCTTACGGGTAGTTTCTCGCCGCGAGCGAGAGTTTCGGTTAGAGCCTTGTGCGCGGCATCGCGAGCTGCGATGATGGTGCCGCTGATTAGGACGTTATCGCCCGCCTTTAGGCTTTTTACTACGCTTTTATCGAAAGGTGCGGTAATTCTTTTAACTTCTGACATGATTTCCTCCTTATAGTTCGGCGTCGGCATGGCGAGCCGCGTGGCAGTTGATATTAACGGCGACCGGAAGCCCCGCTATGTGGGTCGGATACCACTCTACATTTACCTTAACGGCGGTATTTATGCCGCCCAAACCCTGCGGACCGACGCCCGTAGCGCGCGCCATCTCCAGCAGCTCATCCTCTAGCTTGGCGTAGCGCTCGTCGGGATTTCTGCTGTCGATCGAGCGAACCGCGGCTTGCTTGGCTAAAAGCGCCGCCTTATCCATCGTGCCGCCGATACCGACGCCTACGACCATCGGAGGACAGGCGTTAGGACCTGCGTATTTGACCGCCTCTAAAAATACCTTTTTTACCCCCTCGATGCCGTCTGCGGGAACGAGCATTTTTAGTACCGATTTGTTTTCGCTGCCAAAGCCTTTTGGGGCTACTTTAATCTTAAGCTTGTCGCCGGGGATGATGCGGGTATTGATGACCGCAGGGGTATTGTTCGTGGTGTTTTTGCGTTCAAAAAGCGGCTCTGCGACCACGGATTTACGTAGGTAGCCGCCTACGTAGCCGTCCGCAACGCCTGCATTGATAGCATCCTCCAAATATCCGCCCTCGATATGCACATCCTGACCGAGTTCGACAAAAACCACCGTCATGCCGGTATCTTGGCAGATCGGCGCGACCTCTTTCGCCGCTAAATCGGCATTTTGTAAGAGCTTGCCTAAGATATCCTTGCCGATAGGCGAAGTCTCGTTCTCGCGCGCTTTCTCAAATGCCGCGTGCATATCTGGCGTGACGTGATAACAGGCTTTTTTGCAAAGCTCGCTGACTACTTTTGTAATCTCAGCTGCTTGGATCGTTTTCATGATCTCTCCTTGTATTGAAATTTTAATGGATTATATTCCGTTAAACTAAAAACTTAGTTTAAAATTTTATCTTCATTTAATAAATTTTAACAAAAGGCTAGAAAATAAGCGGTTTTTAATCTTTTTATAATAAAATACCATTTTTTGAAATTATCAAATACTAAAAATTTTGCGAAGAAATTTTAAAATCAAGGAAACCTATGAAAAAGAAAACTCTTGTGCTGCTCGTGGGCGCTTGTGTGCTTATAGGAATGATACTTTCTCTTGGGATTGCGGAGATGGTTCACCTTACGGGCACCGATAAATTCTGCGTATCCTGTCATACAATGCAGCCGATGGCAAACGCCTTTCACAACGACGTTCACGGTGGCAATAACCCGCAAGGCTTCAAGGCCGATTGCGTCGCCTGTCACGTCTCTCATGAAAATACCTTTATGTATCTTTGGACCAAGGCTCTAACCTCCGCAAATGATGTCTACAAGACGGTCTTTACCGATGCCGATAAGATCGACTGGCAAGAAAAACGCAAGGAGCGAAATCATTTCGTTTATGAAAGCGGCTGTCTAAGTTGCCATCGAAATTTAAAAGAGCAGAATAATCAAGTAAATAAAGCCTGGCTCGCGCATAGGGATTATTTCGCGGGCACTACCGGCAAAACCTGCGTGCAGTGCCACGAAAACGTCGGTCACAAAAATATGGGTATAGAGATCACCAAATATTGGGATAAATACAATCGAGAAAATAACAAAACCAAGTAAAGGAGAAGCAATGCTAAAAAAAGTCGCTATTTTAATAGCCTGTATCGCATCGTTTGCATTCGCAGAAATGCCCGCGCAGCATGCGAATATGTCCGCGTCGGACGCGAACGTAAGCAATTCCGTAAACGTTAGTCTTACGAAGAATTTAAAGGTAAATAGGCAGCTTACGCCGCTAGCTAGACGCTGCGTCGAGTGCCATGCCGAAAAAACTCCGGGCGTCGTTGCGGATTGGAAGATGAGCCGCCACGCTCACGTAGGCGTTAGCTGTACCGACTGCCACTCGCAGCCAGCAGATAGCCCTATGGCAGCTAAAGAGCCGCATCCGAAAGACACAGATAATCATATTTCGGTGCTAGTTAGTCCTAAAACCTGTGCTAAATGCCACAGCAACGAGGTTAAAGAGTTTGAAAACAGCGGTCACGCAAGAGGCGCTATGCAAATGCAAGCCAACAAAGGAATAGTTGATCTAATGTATCACTACGAAGGACGTGATATCCCTGATCTTAAACATGCACCTGATATTACCGGCTGCTCTCAATGCCACGGTAGCGTCGTTAAAATGGATGAGCATAACAAGCCTACCAAAGAGACCTGGCCCGTTTACGGCATCGGTACGGTTTATCCGGACGGTAGCGTAGGCGGATGCAAATCATGCCATTCTGGTCATAAATTTTCGATTGCTGAAGCTCGTAAGCCTGCTGCTTGCGCATCTTGCCACTTAGGACCTGATCATCCGGATATCGAAATTTACAATAACTCAATGCACGGACACGTATTTAACGCTGAAGGCAATGAGTGGAAATTCGATAGCGCTCCTGGTACTTGGGCGGTTCCTGATTACCGCGCCCCTACATGCGCGACCTGCCATATGAGCGGCGGTGTTGGCGATTTAAACTCCACTCACAACGTATCTCAACGCTTGAAGTGGAATTTGTGGCAGCCTAAGAGCAATCTACGCACCGGCGGTAATGAGACTGCGGTAAGCGAGTTCTTAAATACCGGCAAACTAAACGTCGGCAATCCTTTGGCAGGTAACCTAAACGGTCCTGAGGCGGCACGTGCCGAGATGAAGCAAGTATGCAAAGAGTGCCATGCAAGCACCCATACGAATAATTTCTTTGAGGTGGGCGATAAGCAGGTACTTCTATATAACGTTTACAACGACGAAGCGACTAAGATGCTAAAAGATCTTAAGGAAAAGAAACTTCTAAAAGACGATCCTTGGGCGGATGCGTTCCAGCGTATTTATTACACTTCGTGGCATCACGAGGGTCGCAGAATGCGCCAAGGCGCGCTAATGGGCGGACCTGATTATTCGCATTGGCACGGCGTATTCGAGGTCAAAAACGACATTAGAGAGATGCGCGAAATCTACGAGCGCCGCATCAAAACCGGCAAGATCGAGGAATAATCCTTCTTAGTCTGCTAAATTTTGCCGGACTAAACAGATCAAGCTTGTAAGCCCCTGCACTTCGCAGGGGCTTTTTTGTTTGGATAAAATTTTGGAATTTTATTTCGTAATCCGCAAAGCCCATAGAAAATCGCCCCTAAAAGCCACTACAAAATCACTGTCTAATTATTTAAGATTATTGAGAATTTATGACGGAAGTAGCTGATAAATTAGAGTAAATTTATCTCTTTGCAATCCAAAATTAGCTACAATCGCGCATATCATTTAAAAGGAATTTTATGGACAAGCAAACGGCATTAGACTTTTTGAGACTTCATCAGCCGATGCCTGCGCAGCTTTCGGATCAGCTCGCGGCAGGGTTTCGCGCGGTGCGGGAGTTTTTGCGTGATAATCCCTGTGACGAGGCGCTTGAGCCGCTTTTGCGCTCGCTAAACGAGGGCGACGGCGCAGGTGAATATCCGCTCGTGGACGAGGTGCTAGGTGCAGCGGACGATGCTGCTGCGGTAGCTGCGATTAGAGCGGTCTTGGAAGATCCGAGTACGGGCAGCGGAGCGCGATTTTGGGCGACGCTTTTTAGCGTGAGCTTCGTCCGTAAGGAGCTCATCGCAAGTCTGGAGACATCGCTTAAATACGCAAACGATGATTTGATCGAGCTTACGAAGGAACAGATCGAAATGTTTAAGCAGCTGACGTAAAGCTAGCTGCTTAACTTATAGTTGCGCCTTGCTCACCAGATTGCGCTGCTACAAAGCAAATCCAAATTTATAAAAATCGGCTTAATCACAGGCTGCTTTTAAATTTTAAAATTTTGCGGTCGCTTAAAATTTTTTAGAGGCTACGATTACGAAAGAGGCACGCTTTATTTTCTATGCGCTGTGGCGGGCGCCCTGTGCGAGGATTGCTATCGGCAAAGATATATAGCGTCGCCGCTAAGCGGGAAGTGGCGCAGGCACCGAGAGATATGTGCCTAGGCAAGAGTAGAAATTTCACGGCGTCGTTTGAAGTAAAATTTTAAATCTACAGGCTTGTGATAGAATTTAAGTCGTAATGGTGAAACGGAATTTAATATGCGGCGAGCACGACGCTGAAATTTTAAGCTTGCGTCGCGCAGTGACGAGATTTTGCTCGGTGCAATCCATACGAAATTTTAAGCTGTAAAGATAAAGCGGAATTTCTCATACGCGATTTTTTTTAGACGAAATTTTAAGCAATGAGTTTGAGGCGGAATTCTGAGGCGTGAGTTAGATAATAAACTTGCACCGTCGGTAGAGGATATCGCGCCTTTTTGCGGGCTGAGAGCTTCGATCGCGCAACAAAGAATTCCACGCCATTTCGCACTACAGCTATGGACCTCGGCTATGCAGCGAGTAAGGCTGTGATACGCTATGCGACTAAGGATACTGCACTATTTCGCAAGCGATCTTGTAGCGAGATTAGATTATGAGTCTCGGCGTGCGGCGTAGGAATTTGGGCGGGTGTGATCCGTGCAAGGTTGCGTGGCACAGATTTTGCGCCTCCATCTGCACCGCCAAAAAATTCTACCGAGCGGAGTTGTGATCTAGAAATTTTGCAGCGGCACGAAATCTTCTAGCGCGGATTTTGAGCTTGCGCAAAATTTCGCACCGCTAGCATTCAAGAAGCGTAAAATTTTAAATTGCATGTCGCTTTAAAATTTTAAACTTATGAATTTGACCCGCACTTACTTTTAAATCCTAATTCCACACCATGTTTGGCGATGAAATTTTAAAATTTCATCGCGCCAAGAGCAGCTCGATCAATTGGCGGACGCAGTTAAAATTAAGTATAGATAAAATGCATCGGCGCGCGTGAAGCGGAGTTAAATTTAAATTGCGAGCAAAATTTTAAAGCGTGGCTTGGACCGCTACGCGGGCGTTCGCTTTCGATTATAAAATATTTAAATTTAGCGCTAGCGCCTGCGGGAGCTTCGGCTACCTGATTTTTGCGCTGCCGAAGCAAAGTCCGTTTTCGTTGCACTGCATATTTTCGATTTGCGGCTCCTCGCTTTCGCCACAAATTTGAATCATCTGATGCGACGCCTCGTCCATTTTAGGCTCGCTACAATGCGAAACGCCTAGCTTTGGCTGCTCAGGATTGGAGCAAGCGCATACAAACAGCGCTGCGCAGGCAAATAAAATAGCATTTTTCATTTTAAATCCTTTTAAAAAATTTTGTAATTTTATCTTTACAAAACTGAAATTTTGCGGAATTTAAAGCGTTTTGGCTAAATTTAATGCAGCTGCATCTGCAAATATAAATTTTCTAAATTTCGCGTTAGATACGAAGAGGCGGCGTGTAAAGCGAGATAAATTTAATATTTGTGAGCGAGTTTTAAGACGCAGCTCAAATCATTTTGCAGAAAGATAAGATTAAAGGCGCACTTAATCTTATCTATTGTTTTAAAATTTTTTACCGAAAGCCGCTAGAATTACGCCCTTTAAACTAAAATAAGGAGAAAACATGGCAATGACGAATTACATGGAACTTTTGATGGCAAATCAGCCGTGGAATTTGATTTTATTTATGGCGGTACCGATGGGCTTAGCAGAAGCGATAGTAGCGAGCGAATTTTTTAGCTTGTACCGCGCGCAGAAGGGCTCTTTGGCTCTAAAAATCAATAAATGCCTTAGCATCATTCTCGGCGCTTATTTTACGATATTAATCATTTACGTAGCGGTTAAAATTTTGCCCGCTATTCATTTACGTGGTGCTGCGGACACTTTAGCTTTGGCGGCATACGTAGCGGCGGCGCTGCCTGCGCTGGTGCTGCTACTTTTGGAGCTCGGAGTTATCGCAAAAGGAGCGGAATTTAGAGCTAGGCTTAAATTTCATTTCTTGGCGCTGATTGTATTTTTGGTGTTAGGACACATCGCGATGATTTTTGGAATGACCGATCCAGGTATGAGCGGCATGGATCATTCTATGATGGATCATGGCTCGATGAGTGGGATGAGCCACGATATGGGTTCGATGGAGGGGATGGATCATTCGCATATGAATCATGGCTCGATGGAGAACATGGATCACGGCGGCATGGATCACTCAAAGATGGAGCATTCACATTAACTTTAGTATGCCCGGCTTGGGCTAAATTTTAAATTCTATTCCGCCGAGCTGCGGAGCTGAGATTTTATGTTTTAATTGCCTTTAGTCTACAAAATGCATATGTAAGCCCCTCTAAAATAGAATTTTACCGCCTTTCATATGCCGCCTGCGAGGCGGTAAAATTTAATATTAAGCTTATCGCCCCACCTTTTTATGTTCTTGTGATCTTTTAAGCCGACTTATGTAGGCGCAAAGCTCGCACATAGGCGGTTTGAGGTTTAAATTTGCGTGCAAACCGCTTTGGTATATTTTTTAACGTTAGTTTAATGCTAAATTTATATAATTTAAGCAAGTTATATTTTAAGAGACAATTAAGAGTAAAAAGCGTTAAGCTTGGAGGCGGATAGAGTATGCAAGATTACGAATTATTGGATGTTTTGTCCAATAAAAGGGTTCTTTGTCTAGAGGATGAGCCTGGGATTTTAAAAAATATAACCGAATCGCTGCAGCTGTTTTTCGGCGAAGTAGTGGGGGTTAAGGACGGGCTGGAGGCGCTTGATGAGGCGATGAGCGGTTCGTACGACGCGCTGGTTTTTGATATCGGCGTGCCGCATATGGATGGGCTAGAAGTCGTTAAAAAGATCCGCGCTGCCGGCATCGGCGTGCCGATCGTGATACTTTCGAGCCACACCGAGCAGGAGTATCTGTGGCGGGCGGTGGAGCTTAAGATCACCAGGTATCTGCCTAAGCCGTACGACAAAAACGCCTTTATAAAGGCGCTGCAAGACGTCGCGGCGGAGCTGATAAATCACGCGCCGATATTGAATATAAACGACGAGCTGAAGTATGATTTTGCCAAAAAGATCATCTACGTCAAAGACAGCGCCTGTCATCTTTCCAAAAGCGAGAGCAAGCTTTTGGAGTACTTCTTAGCGCGCAAAAATCAAACCGTAACCTACGAGCAGCTATTTGATTATATGTGGGAGTTCGAGCAGCCTAGCAAGGAGGCGATCAAGGCGATCGTCAAAGAGCTGCGCCGCAAGATCGGCAAGGACGTGATCAAAAATTTATATGCGGTGGGGTATCTCTTTGAAGTATAAATTTAAATTTATCGTAGCGCTTTTCGTGCTGCTATATATCGTAATTACGGCTTTGGTTTTTAACTTCTACCGCGAGCTTGCGCTAAAGGACACGAGGCGCGAGGCGTTTTATATCCTAGATACGATGAATGCAGTGCGCGATTACGTCTCGACCGTGCAGCGCCCGCTAATAAACGAGCTTAAAGAAAAAAAGCTTCTGAGTGAGGATTTTTTCGATCCGAGGCTGATGTCCTCGACCTACATAACGCGCGAAATTTATAAAATTCAGCTCGCCAAAGAAAACATCAACTACGACTACAAGCTCGTCGCTACCGATCCGCTCAATCCCGAGCACGAAGGAAGCGAGTTTGAGAATGAAATTTTAGAGGGCTTTAAAGAAAATAGATACAAAGAATACTCCAGAATCGTCTATGATAAAGGTGGCGCCTCGTATCTTTTGAGCCTGCCGATAACAAACTCCCAGCCTTCGTGCACTGAGTGCCACAGCATCAACGCAGCACCTAAAAAGATGCAAGAGCTCTACGGCGATGTGGGGAATTTCAAAGGCGGTCTAGGCGATACGATCGCGATGATAAGCTTTAAAATTCCGATAAAAAGCATTCTGCTCTATCACACCAAAGAGTTTGTCGTTAGCGGCCTAAGCTTGCTTGCAGTGTTTTTGATCTGCATATTTTGTATCTATAAAATTCACAAAAAAAACGCAACTTTAAAGATGCAAACTCAGCTTTTACTGATAAATCAAAGCCGCCTCGCGCTCATGGGCGAGATGATCGGCAATATCTCGCACCAGTGGCGTCAGCCACTATCGCAGATCAGCTCCACGCTTATAAATTTAGAGCTTTACAACGAACGGGGCAAGCTCTCAAAAGAAAGGCTCGAGGGCGGCATCAGGGACGCGGGCGAGCAGGTGAAATTTATGAGCGATACGATCGAGGATTTTAAAAATTTCTTCAATCCGAACATGCCGAAGAAAGAATTTAGCGCCAGCGAGGCGATTGAACAGGCGCGTAAAATTTTAAACGCCTCGCTTAAAAAGCATGTCATCGACATAAGCGTACGGGTAGAGGAAAATTTTACGCTTTACGGCAACGTAAACGAGCTCATCCAGGTGCTAATAAACATCATAAACAACGCAAAGGAAGCGTTTTTGGACGTGCCGCTTAAACGGCGCGAGATTAAAATTCGCTCGTTTTTAAAACAGGGCGAGCGAGTAATTACGATCGAAAATAACGCAAGCCGCATCGATGAAGCGCAGCTAGATAAAATTTTTGAGCCGCACTTTACTACAAAGCAGCAGGGCAGCGGGCTCGGGCTATATATGAGCAAGATGATAATCGAAAAAAACGGAGGGAGCATAAGCGCTGCGAATTCCGACGACGGCGCGATATTTACGATATCTTTTCGTTAAATTTAGACTTTATTAAATTTCTCCCTTTTTCACCCTTTTTTGTTGGTATTATTTCAATCGTAAAACTTTGCTAATTTAAAAATTTGATTTTCAAAGGAGGAGCCATGAAAAAATGGAATAAGATGCTACTCGGCGCGCTCGCCTGTATTAGCATTTTTGCCGCAGGGGCCTGTGCTGATGAAGGTATGGGGCATGAGATGGAAATGTCGCAAAAATCGCGCGACGTCATCGCAAATCCTAAGGGCACGTTGCAAAGCAGAGGCGTCATATCCTTGCAGGACTACGTCGTAGAAGAGCGAGAGATGTATGACTGGCTATTTAAAAATCACCCGATTTTTACCAAATACGGCGGTAAGACGGTCGGTAAGATGGATGTACATGACCGAGGTTTGGAGTGGCTTGCGGAAGGGCATGGATTTGACTTTTCAAAGGCTAGTAAAAGAGACGACGGCAAGGGCTATAGCTCTATGATGTATAGAATCCCTGCGGGCTCTTCTTTGCAATTTCCGAATAAATTCATAGGTCCTGAAAAATGCGGCGAGTGCCACCCTGCGCAGTATGAGACATGGAGCAGATCGCGCCACGCCACTACTATCCGCTTCCCGGGCGAGCACCCGGAGGTTAATAACAACCTAACTGATCCTGTATTTAGCCCAGATACGGCGTCGATCCTTCCAAAAGGTATTACCCCTGACATAATTTATGCGACCGTGGGACACTTAAGGACAAAATTCGGCTACGTAGATGCATGGCTTCTACGCGGAACCTATCACGTAGAGGGCGGCTTGCTAAGAGATGGTACCGGTCAAATCGTAGCCGGCGGCAACCAATTCCAAAGGACTTGGGCGTTAAATTTAGACGATGAGACGGTCAAAAAGATCAAAAAGATAGTTCCGGAATTCCCGGAAACTCTAGCCGATTATGGCGATAACGGCGGTTACGTAAGAGGTCTTGCATCGTATGCTGCAAAATACAAAAAATCGATGTTTTTCCAAGCAAACAGCTCGTATTGTGAAGTCTGCCACCCATTCAAATTCGATTTTAAAACTAAAAAAGAATTCTATGCTGCTTTGGGTAACGCAAAAGAGCTTCAAAAGCACACTATCTCCAAAGGTATCACCTGCGAAGAGTGCCATGGAGCGGGCGGTCACCTTGACGGCGCTACAAATTTTAGAACCTCAAACTGCGAACGCTGCCACCAAAGATTTAACTATAGCCCTGATTTAGCTCGTGCCAATCCGCTAAACAATGGAAATCCCGATCTATCTCTTAGCTCTAAATTTAAATCTATGGGACCAGGCTGTGGCTCTGAGGGCTCTCAATCATACTTTACCGCTCACTACGAGAAGGGTATGCGCTGCGTAACCTGCCACGATCCGCACGATAACACCGGACCGGTAGTTGGTGATAAAACCGTCAAGGGCGTAAATTATAACTCCGAGCAGGGCTATTTGAGTGCGTTTTATACAAAGCCTAAGATCACAAAAGAGTGCAAAGATTGCCACCAAGAGCAAGCCTATATCGCTGCAAGAGCCGATACGCATAAAGACAACACTTGCGCATCTTGCCACATGCCGTTTATGATGAGCTGCGAGAACTTCTACGCTATTCAGTTTCAAGACAACGCAGGATTTGATACTCAAAGAAGATCGCACATCTGGAAGATCGACATTGATCCTGCTAGAAAATCTCTAGTCGCAGGCGATGCCGCTAAAGGTCCAAGAGATGCGAAAGATTGGCACTTCCAAAGAAATAAAGATGGACGAAATTTCGTCGATCTTATGTGGTCGTGCGCACGAACCTCGTGGGCGGATAAAGATATGCAAGATACCAAAGGCTGCCACAGCCCTGTCGTTTCCGAGCTAAAAGAGACACTTCACTTCAAGAACCAAAAGCAGGTTTACGATGAGGTTATGGGCTGGCAAACTCCAATTAAGAGCGATTTCTCGCAAGTTAAGATCGGTATTCAAGGAATTTACTCTATCCTTGAGACTAAAAAGCTTAACTCCAGCGATAAAACTCGCGTCTATGAGCTAATCGAAAAAGCTCAAGACACCGTCGATCTTATCGAAAAAGACGGCTCATGGGGAATGCACGGCTTTAAATATACTAAGCAAAGGCTAGAAGCCGCTAAAGAGTATATTAAAGAGGCTCAAAGAATTCTAAATAATAATTTATAATTCTTTCGGGGTCGCGTAAGCTCGCGGCCCCGAAATTTAAAAGGCAAATGTATGCAAAAAAGACTAAAAATTTTCTTGCCTATCGTTTTGGCAAGCTGCGCGTTAGGCGCGAATTTAACTACGCAAGAACAAAAAGAATCTTATAGCATCGGAGCTTCTACCGGAAGCTATGTTTCAAACCAGCTGCATTCACAAGCCGCATTAGGCGTCAAATACGACTTAGATGCGGTAATAGAGGGGTTTTTGGACGCTCTTAAAAAGCAGCAGAAGCTAAAAGATGAGGAAATTATTGCGCTTTTGAATCAAAGAGCCGATAAACTAAATAAGATCGTAGAAACAAATTCCAAAGCGGAGCTTGATAAAAATTTAAAAGCAGGCAAGGAATTTATGGCGAAAAATGCCAAAAATCCGGACGTTAGAACCACAAAATCCGGTCTTCAATATGAAATTTTAAAGCTAGGTATGGGCGAAAAGCCAAAGCCTGAGAGCGTAGTGGTGATGAACTACAAGGCGTATTTGACGAACGGTAGCGTATTTGACGATACTTTCGCGTCTAAAATTCCGGCGCATCTTTCTATGATAGGCTTAATCGACGGATTGCGCGAGGGGTTGCTTTTGATGAATACGGGCTCGAAATATAAATTTACAATCCCTAGTAATTTAGCCTACGGCAACGTGGACGTAGATAGAATTCCTGCGGGTTCTGTGGTGATTTTTGAAGCCGAACTACTAAAAGTTTTAAAGCCTGGCGAGCTTGCCGATGCGGCGAAAAAACTTAGCGAGAGCGAGGCTAAAAGCTTTCACGACGCGAACAAAACGAAGTAGTTTTGCTTAAATTTAGTCGGAGGAGAATATGCAAAAGCAAAGAAGAAATTTTATAAAATCCGCCGCACTCGGCTCTTTGGGGCTCGGCGCAATCGCCTCAAGCTTGCTCGCACAAAACGGCACAGATAAAAGTGCACAAGATGTAAACGCAAGTGCTAAAAAGCAAGAGCCGAAAAAGCCGCACTACGGCATGATATTCGATCAGAACAAATGCGTGGGCTGTACCGATTGCGAGATCGCCTGTAAAAAGGTAAATTCGGTCCCAAAAGGCCAAATGAGGCTTTTTATCCAGGATAAAACCGATCCGCTAAAT
>NZ_CALKTT010000088.1 GCF_937997535.1 uncultured Campylobacter sp. | reverse complement strand
GCCGACAGACCGACGCTGGACGTGCGTGCGGCTAAATTTGATGAAATTAGCGCTTTGGTGGGCAGAGCTGATATGTTGACGCCAGACTCTTGTGCCGCGCCGCAAAATCTAAAGCTGCGCGTGCCCGACGTTTGGATATACTCGCGCCGCGCACTTTCGGATTTTGATGCGAGTATTCCGCTTTTCGGCGTCGCGGCTCGTAAGGTGGAGGTCTCGCAGTCGCTGCCCGCGGACGCAAAAATCACGATGATAGAAGCGGGTGCGAGTTCGTTTGACGAGTTTGCGCAGTTTGCGAGCCACGCACTTATTTTTTACAGCGCGCAGATGAGGGACGCGGGAAATTTTAGAGCAAATGCCGCGCTACAGCCGCTTTTTATCTCTAGCGCAGGCGATCCGCACCTAGAAGCGAATGAATTCTACGGCTGGTTTAAAATTTTAAAGTCATGAATGATCGTTTTAAACATTATTTAAATGAGCTATATGAATTTTTTCTTCATTTTAATTATCTCATCTTTATTTTTGTTTATAGTTGATATTTCGCCTCTAGTATCGCCGTCTTTATCTCGTTCTCCTCCGAAGCTTAGCCAGTTAAAGCTTCCAACTATCATAAACGCATCATCACAAATTAGAATTTTGCTATGATCGTTACCCTGTTTTAGCTTAAATAATTTTTTATCTAGCCCATTAAAATATTCTTGAGACTTATCGTCGATCCCTGCTTTATCAAATCGATTTTTAGGTTTCAAGCCGTATTTTATAATTATTTTTACGCCACGTTTTAAAGCCTCATCTATCTTATCTTTATAGATGTTTAAAATTTCGTATCGTATCCAAGGCGATTGTATATAAATTTCTTTTTGTGCATTCTTTAAAATATATTTTAAATATTTTTTATGCTCCGCAGTTTCTATCGTTTTGCCTTCTTCAAGATTTACTGCGAGTTTTTCTTCGATCTTTTCCGATGTTAAGTCTTGAAATTTCTCTGCATTTTCTTCACATTCTTTTGCTTTTTGATTGATACTATCGCTAAATCTTTGTTCGTTTAAGAGTCTATCAAAAAGCTTCGTAGAATTTATATCCTCATTATAGTTCTTATCTATGACTAAAATTTTTTCCTCTTCGTCTTTATTTTTATAAAAAAGACAAAAATATTTTTTGAAAAATTTTTTAGGTTCGACAGATAAAATATCATCTATCTCATAGCTTAAATTTTTATCGTTTTGCTCTTCTTGTTTGTCAAAATCTTTTAATGATTCTATTAAGGTTTGCCGCAAAGTTTTATCGCACATAAATATATCGTCCAAATTTTCAGTTCTAGGCCTTGTCTTGAAATTTGGCTTGAATTCGAAGGCATCCTTATCGGATTTATAATCTAATGTTATTTGTCTTTGATCCTTTGCTATTTCCAAAGTCGTTCCTAAAACTCCGTCGATAGCAACATAAGATATCGTGCGTTCTTTAATCTTTTCATTCTCTTTCTTTAGAGCTTCTAATCCTTTATGACTAAGTTCTATAGAATCTACTTTCAAGTAGCCTTTTGTATTAAATTCAGCTAGTATGCTAGCAAGTATTTCGTTGTCCATTTGGGTTATATCTTTTAAAATTTTATACTTATCGTCTATTTTTATTTTTTGCAGGTAGTCGATAATCTTTAAAATTCCTATAACTATTGGGTGAAGTTCTTGCTCCTTTGATATTATGTACTCAACCTTAGTCTTATACACTGGATACACTATCTCTCTTGCATCATAATTAACGAAATCTTCATAATAATCGCTATATTTATGCACAAGCATATCTATATCCGGTTTAAATTGTTTTTCTTTTGCAACTTTTTGCCTCATTGTTTATTACTTCTTAGTTTTATTATTTGATATTCGTCTCTATTGTTATTGATATACTGAATAATATCCGTAAACGGGTTACTGTTTTCTTTTGTTCCTGCCCTAAATAAAAATTCCATATCACCGATTATTATCAAGAGCCTCTTTGCTCTTGATAGTGATACATTTAGTCTTTTTTCATCAGCTATAAAGTCTATCTTTGCGCTTTTTTTACCTTTTGATGAACGGACGCAGTCGTAAATTATTATATCTCTATCGCTTCCTTGAAAGCCATCTACTGTGCCTATATCTATTTTAAAACCATCGAAGTCTTTCGGCTTTATTTCCTGCTCTAATAATTCCTTTTGCGCTTTGTATGGAGTGATAACGCCGATGCTATAAACTAAATTTTGCTCTTTTATTTGTTCGCATAATTTGTAAAGCGTCTTTCTAATATATTCTACGCTACAACGATTTATTTTACCAGTTCCTTTTTGTTCGTCTTCTCTATTTTCTAAATTTCCGGTATCTAGCCAAACTACGCTTGAGTTGAAAAAATTAAGTTCATGCTGTTTCTGCTTGTTTATCTCTTCATCAACAATAAGCACTCCGTTATAGAACGCGTTACTGTAAAGTTCGCAAATTTTTATTTCCGAACGGTAGTTATGCGTTAGTGTGTGTTTGAGATTTTCTCTATCTGTTTGTTCGAGTCTTTCAAAAAGTCTTTGAAAAAATGAAGTTTTAGCTTCATCTTTATCATCTATTTTTTCAATAATATTATCGTCTATAACTGGCGCTAGCTGCTTGTGATCACCTACTAAAATTATTTTTTTAGCTTTTATGCACGGCACTAAAAGCTCGCTTAATGTTGCACGACCCGCTTCATCCACTATGGCTATATCAAATTTAATCTCTCTAAAACTATTCCAAGATGAGATGCCGATCAATGTACCGAAAATCAAGCGGATATCTCTGGTAAACAAAGCCGCCAATTCTTTTTCTTTTCCTTCTTTTTTGTTTGCTGTTTTTGAACTTATGCTCTGAAGTCTTTTTGCAAAATCATCTTGCAAATTTTTAAGCTCGCTTTGTATTTTTGGATTGTTATGCGTTATAGGATACTTTTTTATTTTTAGTAAATTTTCTTTTATAAGCTTATTCAGTATTACCTCGGGGCGATATTTTTTAGCCGCTTCACTCATTTTGCCCGAATCATTACCTATGCGTAAAATTTTATCTTCAGTTGTACATATTTTTTCTAATACATTGTCGACGGCTTGATTGCTTTGAGATGAGACTAAAATTTTATCGTGTTTTTTGGTGGATAAAACTTGATTTACTATTTCGGTTATGGTAGTAGTTTTGCCCGTGCCCGGAGGTCCTTGTATTAGTAATATTTCACAATTCTCACCTAAACTCATACTTTTTTGAACGGCTAGTTTTTGATTTTCGTCAAGCAAGCTATTGTGAAAATTTATAATATCTACTAAATTATTTTTTATAAATTCTTTTGGATTGTTTACTTTTCTTAGTAGGTCGGGTATTACAACGTTTGCACTTTGTAAATCGCGCAAAGCTTTATCTTTTTTATTCCAGATAATTTCTTCTACTTGATAATCGTAGCTTATTTTGTATTCTTCATTATCATTGAAGTTTATATTTGAGCCATACTTGTCTAACTTTACTGTTAGACTTTTTATGTCTGGTTTGTATCCTGAAACAATACCATTAAAAGAAATATTATTTTGTTCTATGATTATATTTTGGCCTTGTTTGAAATCCTTTTCCGATTTTGGCTTATTGTCTTTTGGGTTTGCATGTGTTTCAATAACTTTTTCAAATTCGCTTATTTCGCTATCTTTGTTATTTTCTTTCGATAAAATTTCAAATACAAGCTCATCTTGGCTCTTATTTTTGCTTTTTAATATAGCAAACTTCACGTTTTTCTTTTCCTGGATAGTTTTGTATTCGGCTTGCAAAAGCTCTTCTTCTGATCTTATCGATTTTTTATCTATCTCTATGTTTTTATTTAATTGCTGTCGTTTTCTAAAGTTCCGTTCTAGTTCGTTCTTAAAATCTCTTATATCGTCGCAACCCTGATTTGCTTTTCCGTATTTAAAATTTATAAGAAATTTATCATAGGTTTCTATACCGTCTGCATAAATCTCATCGATAAGTTTTTGATTATTTTCTATAATGTTAAAACAAAACAAATTCGTATTTTTATTTTCCTCATCAGCCGAGCAACAAAATACTAGATCACCGATAGCTATTTTTATCTCTTTTTTGCCGTTGCGTTCATCAAGTTTCCAAAAAGGATTTTTATTATCGATTCTTGCCTCTATATGAGAATCTAGATTATAAATATCATCTAGATCGTTATTTTGCATGTATACATCCAAAATTTTATCCAAAAGTTTGATTTCAAAAGTCCTTATTTTTTTATATTGAGACAATAATTCTTTAAATTTAGCTTGTATATCTATTAAACTTATTCTATCTTTTGGATTTATTGCTAGCATTTTTCTTGATAGTAAAAATAGCTCATTTTCAATATCGTCAAGATTATATTCATTGCTGATTTTATAAAATAAATTTTCTAGGTCATTAGGGCTTTTATAGGTTTCACAAAAATCAAAATCTTCAAAGTTATCTACAATAAGCTTTATCATGCAAAGCCCAAACGAATAAATATCGCTTTCTTGGCAAATTTCATTTTCACTTATCCGTTCTGGGGCATAAAATATTTCATCGCGCTCATTTTTAAGTATAGAGTAAAGATAGCCTCTGCCAAAATCAAGCAAATAGACATTATTTTCATAGTCTACTAAGATATTTTCTGGGTTGATATTGCCGTGATACAGATCTTTTTGATGTATGTAGCTTATGGCCGAAATGATTTGTATATAACATTTTATAAGATCTGTATAAGCAAGACCGCTATTTTCAAGTATTTCTATGCCCTCATATACTTTCTGTATAAAATAGAAATTCTTATCATCCTCATCTATTATTAGATTGCTTATGTTTCGATGGGAAATGCTGCTTAAATTTTTTGCCGTATATGAAAGTGTATTGTTTTGCTCGCCTTTCGGTGCTACTTCGATAATATATTTATCGCGATTATATTCGGCAATTATCTTACCTTTTTCATTAGTATTTATTATTCTATATTTATTTAAGATTTTGTTATTCACGTCAAATCCATTTAAAAATCTTTATTAGAGCATTTTACCGAGTATAGCTTTAAAATACTTTAGAAATTCTACCAAATTGATTGCTAATACAAATTCTTGCAAGCACGAGAATTAATTGTACATTAATTTATATTTTCAATTTAGTTTATATGATTTTTTAATATGGGCTTGCTCAAATTTAATGACTATGCCCCAAGTGTCCGCCCGCGCCATTTGATCTTACTTCGCAGATGAGTTCACCGCCGCACTCATTATCGCTGCTCTCAAGCTGCAGCGTCGTGTGCGTGATGCCCAGATGCTCCATCTCGTGCGATATTTCGCGCAAGATCCGCTCCGCTTCGCGCACGCTTAGCCTGCCGCTAACCACGATGTGCGCCGTGAGCGCGTTTGCGCCGCTTGTTATGCTCCAGACGTGCAGGTCGTGCA
>NZ_CALKTT010000087.1 GCF_937997535.1 uncultured Campylobacter sp. | reverse complement strand
AGCTTGATATAGACGGTATTTTCGTCGATTTTGCTAACATCGCTAACTTCGATATTAAACTCACTTGATCTAAAAAGTGCAGATAGCTTCTCTTTGATATCGGATAGAATTTCATCCGTCACAGCGCCCTTTTGCTTTTCTTTGCGATGTTTAGAATGCGTGGTGCGAGGACTTTGAGACTCTGATTTGTCGCCCTGCTTTTTCTCTGCTTTGCCGACTTTATTTTGCGAGGCGTTAAATTCCGGATTTTCGCTAAATTTCTCCCCTTCCAAAACCGCTTCTATAATAGCATTTTTTTTAAAGAAGCCCAAAAATCCACCGCTTGGATGCTGCAGCACGCGCACGTTAAGTTGCGTTACCGAGCATCCAAGCTCAGATGCTGCTTTATTATATGCGTCTTTTAAATTTTCTGCTTCAATTATCATGACTTTTTCTCCGCTATTTGAGCTTGTTTATGCCTAGCAAAGGCTTTATTAATGACATATTGCTGGATAATGGAGCAGAAATTATTTACCGTCCAGTATAACGTAAGACCCGCAGGAAACATTACAAAAAATACCGTAAAAATGAGCGGCAAGAATTTCATCATCTTCTCTTGCATCGGATCGGTAAACGTAGTCGGTGTAATCTTTTGCTGCAAAAACATCAAAATTCCCATCGTAATCGGCAGGATGTAATATGGATCTTTAAGCGACAGATCGTGGATCCACAGCGCCCACTCCGCGCCCTTTAGCTCGATCGCATTAAGTAGCACGCGGTAGATCGCGAAAAATACCGGTATCTGAAGCAGTATTGGCAAGCAGCCGCCCATCGGATTGGCACCGTTTTTCTTATACAGATCCATCATATGCATCTGCAGCTTTTGCTTATCGTCCTTATATTTTTCCTGAAGCTCCTTCATCTTAGGCGCCAGATCTTTTAGCTTATTCATCGATAGCATTCCCTTGTAGCTTAGCGGGAATAAGATTAGGCGGATAATGAGCGTAAGCACGACGATCGACCAGCCCCAGTTGCCGATGTAGCCGTGTAGCCAGTTTAGAAATTTAAACATCGGGCGGGCGATGAAGGTAAACCAGCCGTATTCGATAATGTGCGTAAGAGCAGGATTTATCGAGCTTAGCGTCGCGTGATCTTTCGCGCCAATATAGCCCGTAAGACTAAGATCGCCGTCCGAGCCTATGAAAACCTGCGAAATTTTATCTGCGTCAGTCACGGTCGCATTCAAGCTCTCTCCGTAAAATAGCGTCGTATAATAGCGATCGGAGCTTGCAGCGATATTTACGCCACTTATTCGCTCGTTTTTATCCACATCACCATCTTTAAAAATTTCTACGCTTTCGCTTATAGCTTGTGAGCCCGTAAAAAATGAAGCGATTTTATCTGAAATTCCAGCTTCGCCCGGTTTTCCTACGATGACGCCGTGAACCGTATAGCTATCTACTTCTACGTTCGGACGCGAGCCGGGGCTGATGAAATAACGCGCATTGCCGCTTAACTTCAGATCCAATTTATAACTACCATTTGGATAAAAAGTAAGAATTTTATTTATGCTAACGGCGCCTAAACTTTGACTTAATGTAACACTAGCCTCTCCATTTCGTACGTCCAGCTCGCTAGATGAAGCGCTGTAAGGAGTATCGAAAGCCAT
>NZ_CALKTT010000086.1 GCF_937997535.1 uncultured Campylobacter sp. | reverse complement strand
CTTCTTAGCTATGTTTACGTAGCAGGCGTAATCGAGCAGGTTTTGGCGCAAGATTACGGCTTTTTAAACGCAAATTTAAACGCCGCGGCAAGGCCCGTCAGCGTGAATTATCGCAGCTGGTTCAACGAAGCCAACGAATCGACGTGGTATCTCGTATCTGCCGAGTACGTGGGGATTTTGGGGCTCATCTGCCTGTTTATGGTCGCGGTCGTGATCTCGCGCGAATGGGACCGCGGCACGATCGCCTCGCTTTACAACTCCAATGCAAGCGCGCTTGAGATCGTCACTGCCAAGGTCGGCGCGTATTATTTCCTGGCGCTTTTGGGCGGTGCGATGACGCTCGTTTACGGGCAGGTACTTTTAGGCATTCCGATCCGCGGCAGCGTGGCGATGCTACTGGCGACGCTTTGCGTCTTCGTGCTGGAGATGACCTGCCTAGGCATGCTGATCTCGGCGATCTGCAAAAATCAATTCCTAGCGCAGGAATACGCCATCGTCATCGGCTACCTGCCCGTGACGCTGCTTAGCGGCATGATATTCGATCTGCGCGGACTGCCCGCGGCGGTCAACTTCATCGGGCACCTGCTGCCGCCCACATACGCGGTCGAGTCCTTTCGCATCTGCTTCCTATCGGGCGGACAGAGCGCGACGCTGTGGGTAAACCTCGCCATTCAGGCACTCGGAGCGGTTCTGTTTTTCAGCTTGTGCGTGCTTAGCGTAAAAAGGGGCGCACGATGAAAAATTTATTTTTGCTTTACGCTTGCGCGGAGAAATTTCGTGCCGCAAAAATCGACGCAATTAACGTTTCGCTTTCGCCCAAGGCATCGATGGCGGAATTTCACGCCACCAAAAGAGAGGACGCGATGAAATTTTTAGAATTTTTTTGCAAGCGAGCGGAGCGCGGGCTTGAAATTTTAAAATTTCTTAGCGCGAGGCATTTTGGCTCGCATAAACAGGCGGCAGAGCGTATATCTGAAATTTTAAAATTTAGCGCCGCAGAAAGCTCAAAAAGCCGCTTCGAGCCGCAAAAACAAGCGGCGGAATTTTTAAATTTTACGCCTATGCCGTGCAATCGGTTTGGAATTTTAATTAAAACAAGCTTTGGCGGCGCAATCTTACGACGTAGCTACGAGAGAGGGCGCGCGATGGGATTTTTAAAATTCACGCACGCTCTAGCGCGTCTCGCGAACGCCGTGCAAAATTTCATAACACAGCACAGATTTAGAATTTTAAAATTTGTGCCCGGATGTGTGCATTATGCACACATCGCACAAAATTTTATATCGAAGTGCGGATTTAAAATTTTAAAGTTTATTCACAAGCCGCTGCATGCTCTACGCCATGCTTTAACACGTGCTCTACGCTGCACTTCGCTAAGCGCGGATAAAGCCGAAGCAGGGCGTGCGGCGCGGCTTACTTCGCAACATACGTACGACGCGGTAGAAAAATGGCGTGCGGTTAAGTTTGATCATGTGAGCAGTTTGGATTCCGCGCAGCGCCGCATAGTGCGACTTCGTAGCGTAGCTGCACGGCACGGCTACGAAGTAGGGCGCGCAGAAAAGCTTAGCAAATTTAACCTCATAAGCGCACTTTTAAATTTTAAATCGCGTTTTGCGATGCAGCTTTGCAGCGCGATTACACGGCGTAACTACGAAGCGTGGCGTAGCGAAATTTACGCCGTTTGCTTGCATAAGTACCCCGCTTTGATTCGAGCCGCAAGCGGTAAAATTTCGCGCTATGAAGTAGGGCAAGCGACGAACGCTTCGCTTTCACGGGGAGTGCAAAGAATGAAATTTTGCACCCAAAAGAGGCATGCGATAAAATTTTTAAAATTTCTAGGCGCGAGACGCTTCGGCTTGCAAGCGGCGGTTGGGCGCGGGTTTGAAATTTTAAAATTTAGCGCCGCAGAGCGCTTAAAACGCCGCTTCGAGCCGCAAAAGCAAGAGGCAGAGCTTTTAAATTCTAGCTCCTTGCCGCCGCGTAAATTTAAACTTGCGCTTTTGAAATTTGCGTCCGAGGTGCCGCGTAATAGATCTGAAATTTTAAATTTCATGTTCGCGTCGTATAAGCTCAAGCTCGCGCTGCGGAAATTTACGCCCGAGCCGCGCAAAATTAAACCGACGCCCGCGGTGCGTTTAAATTTCGCTTTAAATTCTGTGCCGCAAGCTCGCGCCGTTAAATTTGAACATGGCGTTAAATTTGAAGGCGCCATTAAATTTAAAAAGGGCACGCGATGAACGCTCTGCGAAAATCCCTGCTTCGAATTCGCGCGCTGATAAAAAAGGAATTTTTGGCGATGTTTCGCGACAAGGGCACGCGCATGGTGCTGATCGTGCCGGTGCTGGTGCAGTCGATCATATTCGGCTACGGCGCGAATTTCACCCCCGAGCAGGTGCGCTACGCGATTTTGGACGATGCCCGCGATGCGACGTCCACCGCGCTGGTGCAGAGCATCGCCGCTACGCCGATGTTTAAGACCGAACTTGGCTGCAAAGACCTAGCCTGCCTGCGCCGCGCCGTAAGCGAGGGCGAAGCGATCATCGGGATCTATTTCGGCGGTGATTTTAAGGACACGCATGAGCTTTTGATCATCGCGGATTCGCGCAATACGACCTTGGCAAACACCGTCATCGGCTTCGTGCAGGCCATAGTGCAGGAGTACAACTCGCAGCATTTTGTCAATTTAATCAGTATAAATCCGCGCTATGTTTTTAACGAAAACACGATCACGCGCTACACGATCATGACGGGGATGATTTTGGGGCTTTCGATGATTCAGGTGCTGATGCTATCGGCGTTTAGCGTCTCCCGCGAGCGCGAGGAGGGGAGCTTTGATATGATGCTGATGACGCCCGCGAACCCGCTTGAGATGCTAATCGGCAAGGCGACGCCGCCCGTGCTGATCGCGATCGCGCAGGGGCTCGCGCTGTTTCTCATCTGCGTGTTTTACTTCGAAATTCCATTCCGCGGGCGCTTTGCTCATCTTTTTGCGATCATCGCGATCTTTAGCGCCTGCAACGTAGGCATCGGCCTCGTGATCTCGACCGTCTGCAAAACCTCGCTACAATCGGTCGTGAGCTCGTTTTTGTTCCTGCTGCCGTGCATTATGATAAGCGGGCTGATAACGCCTGCGGACGCGATGCCGCGGTGGTTTTACTACATCGCGCACCTAGATCCGATGTATTATGCCAACAACTGCATGTGGCGGATCTATCTGGAGGGCGCGGGCCTAGGCGAGCTGTGGCATCTCATCGTGCCGCTGCTGCTGATCGGGCTTGGTACGTTGAGCTTTGCGGCGTCGCTTTTTAGAAATAAGCTGGACTAGGGATTTAGATCGGAATTTCAGCTGGAATTTTGGCTTGGATTTTGCTTCGTCGTGAACTTCTGCTTAAAATTTTAAATTGATCGCGGATTTCGGCTTGGAATTTTGCCATAAATTTTGCGCGTTCGTAGTGGATAAAATTAAATCAAAATTCCGTGTTTCCGCCTGGTGCGTCGTGATAAAATTCCGCGCCTTAAATTTTAAAAATTTTACGAAATTCCGTATTGCGAGTAGAGTTAGAATTTAAATCCGGGGTTGCCCGGGCGTCTTGCGGCGGTCGTATCATCTGCGCTCGCCTTGGAAGCGGGCTTTTTCGCATCGTCCGCATCCGATTTCTTAAAAGCGGCGAGTTTGCTGTAAATGCTCAGTTTTTCGCCGTCCGCGCCTAGCTTGGCGCCGCCAAGCTCGCTAGAATTTTCCGCGCCGCATAACCTTGCGGGGTTGAATTTTATCCACGCTATGATTAGCAAAATCCCCGAAAATGCCGTTACCAGCGACGCTGCGATTAGATACGGCAGCGCGAGGATTACGCCTATTTTAGCTAGCGCGCCCGATACCGCTTCGCAGGGCCATGCCACGGACACCACTATGCCGTAGATTTTAAATAAATCCACGCCGCTAAGTGTGGCTAGGCGGCAGTTTAATACGCCCCAGATTATCACCGCTGCGCACGTCGAAAGGACGTAGAGCAGGGTGTAGAGTAGATCGAGCATCGCGCCCTCTTTTAGCGCTACTACCATGGCGCAGTAGCACAAAATCGCGACGATTGGGATACTTTCTATCAGCCTATAGGTCTTAACGAAGCGCACGCCTAGCGCCTTTTCTAGGCAAACGAAGCAGTCGTAAAATATCGCTAGCGTCGCTAGTAGCGCTAAAACTCTAAAAATCGCGACAGCGTCCTCGTCTATGCTGCTTAAGCCCACCGTGCCGCTTACGCCGATGCCTAGCAGAATCACGGCGCCTAAAACTCCGCGGAATTTCGCCTTGCGAAGCAGATCTTGCTTTGAAATTTCTTTCATTTTTATCCTTTGAATTTTCTAAATTTACGCGCTATTTTGCGGCTTTGCTGCGTGCGGCGACGCTGCGCCCGATGGCGCGCGGCTTTTGGACGTTGCTACGGTTTAGACTTGCAAAAGGCGTGGTCGCCGCAAAACGAAAGCGCTTCGGCTTAGGCGAGCTTTTCTATCTTGCTCCAGGCTAGTAGGTGCACGATGCTAGTTATCACAAGAGCGACAAACGGCAAAAATTCCTTAAATGATGTGATAACTAAAGCCGCATCGGAATCGCCAGTTTGCGGCTTGGAGGTAGCCAAACCGAAGGGCCCTGCGCCACATAGCCAATTTAGCGCGAAAAAGAAGGCGCAGAGCCACACGTAGATCCGAAATATCATCACGCCGCTTACTCGCGCCAAAGAGAAATTTATGCGAAGCCACGCTACGATTATGTAGATTGCGGCTGCGGGCACCGCTAAATTCCATATAGTTTCTTCTATCATCTCTTTCATCGTTACTTCTCTGTAACAACCTGCCGGATAAAATAATAAAAGCGCCACGAAGCATATGCAGAGAATTACGCAGTTGCGGTAAAGCGCCGCCGCTTTTATGCCGCTAAGCGCAGAGATTTTACAGAGCGCTCTTAGCCTATAAATCACCGAGAAACAGATAAGGGCAATAAAAATTCCGCTGACTATCAAGAACATTCCGCCAGAAGCAAGACCTATTACTTTAAAAACCGCGAGCGCCACCGCCAAAAGCAGATCAATGCCGGTGCTGATCATCCCCTCTTTTCTTACCTGAGATACGGTGTCTTGCATACATAAGCCTTTTTGAAATTTATCCCGAAGTGTAAAACGCTAATCAAACCGAAAAGAGCGAAATTTTATCGTGACAAGAGGTTTATGAAATTTAAAATTTAAACCTCCGCGCTTATCCTTTCTATCTTGCTCCAGGCTAGTAGGTGCACGATGCCGGTTATTATGAGAGCGGCAAACGGCAGGAGCAGTTTAAGCATTACGACAGCAATAGCTAAAGCCGAGACCTGCTCGGTCCGCGGCTCAGAAATAGCTATAGCAATAATCGCTGCGTTGCATAGTATATTTAGCACAAAAAGTCCCACGCAAAGCCACACATAAGTCCGAAAGGTACTTACGCCGCTTACGCGCGCCAAAGAGAAATTTATGCGAAACCATGCGACGATTATGTAAATAACGCCTGCGAAAAGCGCTAGTCCAAATATCGCCGCAAATGGATTATCACTCTGCCCGCCGTCTGCGTCAGGCTCTCTCGGATAAAGGTAATTGAGCACGAGCGCTAGCGCAAAAAAGCAGACGCAGATTATTATGCAGTTGCGATAAAGTGTCGCTGCTTTTATGCCGCTAAGCGCTGAAATTTTTCGGAGTGCCTGCAATCTGAAAAATACTGAAACACAAATAAAAGCGATCAAAATTCCGCTAGCGATATAATTTATCATCTCGTCGTCAAGGCGCCATGGCTCGCTGAAAGAGGCATAGCCTACTACGATAAAAACCACGGGTAGTGCCGCTAAAAACAGATCGATGCCGGTGCTGATCATCCCTTCTTTTCTTGCCTGAGATACAATGAATTGCATATATAAACCCTTTTTAAAAATTTGACCCGAAGTATATATAAACAAACATAAAATATAAATTAAACCGAAAAGATCGGAATTCTATCGCGACAAGATATTTGCGAAATTTTAAACTTTTACGCTTATCTTTTCTATCTTGCTCCAGGCTAGTAGATGCACGATGCTAGTTATTGTGAGGGTTATGGGGAATATCAAATGGTATAGTGCATTTAACGGAAAAAGGATGACGCAGAGCCACACATATGTCTCAAAGATCCCCACGCCGCTTACGCGCGCTAGAGCAAAATTTATGCAAAACCACGCTACGGCTATGTAAATTGCGCCTGCAAACGCTATCAAAATGCACAATATCATTGCCAAATGCTTGTGTGAGATCGATAAAGGAATCGATAAAAAGATGCTTGTTATGGCAATGACACAGATGCAGACAATTACGCAGTTGCGGTAAAGCGCTACCGCTTTTATGCCGCTAAGCATTGAAATTTTGCGGAGCGCTCTTAGCCTGAAAAATACCGAAACACAAAAAATAGCAAAAATAATTCCGCCAGTGATATAGGTAGCCGTCTTGTTGGTGCTAAGCCCTAGCATGCCGCCAGTAGCAATATCTAGCGCAACTAAAGTCGCAGGCACTGCCGCTAAAAACAGATCGATGCCGGTGCTGATCATCCCTTCTTTTCTTGCCCGAGATACGATATCTTGCATATAAAGCCTTTTAAAAATTTGCCCCGAAGTATACATAAATCGATGTAAAGCAGGAATTAAACAGCTAAATTTAAAATTTCAAAATTTCGTCGGAACAAGCTTGCAGACTGCGGAATTTCAGGAATTCTACCAGAGCGAGAATAAAATTTCGCCGTGGGATTTAAAACGGAATTTTGATTATGGATTTGCGGGGTAGAATTCCACTGTGAAATTTCAAAATCTCAAGCGCGACATACTTTCATAGCACGCTTTGAAAGTCAGCAAACCGCAGGTAGAATTCCGCTATGAAGATTTCTACTCGGAATTCCGCGGTAAAATTTCACTATGGAATTTAGACTGGAATTCTATGGCAAAACCTCGATATAAAATTTTAATCAGAATTTCAAGACGGCATTTCAAAACAAAATTTCGCGATTTAAATTTCGCTCAAGATAAAATCTCGCGATTTAAAATTCCACGCCGATTGACGAGTTGCTTTGTCGCGCCGCTACCTCACCTGCGCGCTGAAAATTTGCGTGATGCTGGGAATTTGCTCGCCCGCAACGTCAAATTCCGCCGTTTTGATCTGTACGCCGTAGAGCGAGCTAAGCGCGATTTCGGTTAAAATTTCGTTACTTGCGCCGTAGTTGTAGCTAAGATCATTTCGCAAGATTAGTGTGCGATCGGCGACTGCGAGGGCGTGATTAGGCTGATGGGTGGTAAAAACTATGCTCGCATCGCTATTTGAGCGCAGATTCGCGATGAGGCTTAGCACGCGGTCTTGGTTTTTGATATCAAGCGCGCTGGCAGGCTCGTCCAAAAACAGCACGTCGCTGCCGCTAGCTAGGGCTCTAGCAAAGAGCACGAGCTGCCTCTGCCCGCCGCTAAGGGCGTTAAAGCTGCGCTTTTGCAGATGGGCGACGCCTAGCGTATCCAGAGCGTCAAGGCAGATTTGAATATCCTTTTTGCCCGGTTTTGAAAAGAGCGAGATCTCGCGTACCCGCCCCATCAGTACGATGTCAAGCACGCTGTAATCAAACGCGACGTTAAAGCTTTGAGGCAAGAAAGCAAATTTTACCTTGCGCACGATCTCGCCTTCTTTAGGCTGCAAAATCCCCATCATACACGACATTAGCGTGCTTTTGCCTTGCCCGTTTAAGCCCAAAATCGCTAATGTTTGAGAGCTGGCAAGCTCGAAGTTTAAGTTGCGAAAGCAGAATTTTTCCGCCTCGTAGTAAAAGCCAGCATTTTTTACCTCAATTAGATTTTGCATTTTTGGCACTCCTTTTTAGAAGTAGGGCAAAGATCGGGCTTCCGATGAGAGCGGATAGAATTCCTAAAGGAATTTCGGCGCTACTTAGCGAGCGAGATAGATCGTCGATTGCCAGCATAAAGATCGCTCCTGCGATGAAGCAGGCAGGCATTAGCTTCACGTGGTCGCTGCTCGCGATGAGCCTGGTGGCGTGCGGCACTACAAGACCTACCCAGCCGATATTTCCGCTGACGCTAACTTGTACGGCGATCAGAGCAGTGCAAAGCGCTAGGATCGTGCAGCGCAGAAACTTAACATCCACGCCTAGCACGCGCAAATCATCATCATTTAGGCTGAGTAGATTAAACCTCCATCTCAGCGCGATTAAGACTGCAGAAGCGGGCAGGGCGATCGCGCACATCAAAATTACCTTATCGTATCCTGCGCTTACGAAGCTTCCCAGTAGCCAAAAGACGATATTAGGCAACACTTCCTCATCGTCTGCTAGATACTGCACTAAGCTCGTAAGCGCGGCAAATACGCCGTTAATGACTATACCTGCTAAAATGAGTGAGAAAATATCAGCGCGTGCTACGAATTTTGCCAAAAGATAGAGTAAAAATAGCGCCGCAAGTCCGAAGCAAAATGCAAACCCCGCAAGCCATAAGCCGCTCAATCCTAGCAAAATACAAAGCGCGCCGCCGAATGCCGCTGCAGTGCTAACGCCTACGATGTGCGGGCCAACGAGCGGGTTTTTAAATACCGCCTGCAAGCTCAAACCCGCGATAGCAAGCGCTCCACCGCAAAGGCTGGAGAGTAGAATGCGCGGAATTCTAACATCCAGCATCACACTTTTGGCGGCTTCATCGCCGCCTCCGCTAAAGAGAATTTTAAAAATTTCTTCTAACGGTATATGAAACTGCCCACTAGCGAGCGAGATTATCGCCAGCACTACCCAAAAAAGAAGCAGGATCACGTTTAGCATTATTTTTGATATTTGACGCGGTAAAATTTCTCGTAGAATTCCTCTACTTTTTTATCAAAGTTTGCGTCCTTAAAATTTTGCGGATAAAGTTTCATCGCAAGCCATTCCTCACCAAGCGCCATTGCTTCGGCAGTCGGATGACCCCAGGCTTTAACGAATTCGGGCATTAGATAAATTCTATCCTCTTTCACGGCGCTAAGACCTTTTAGCGCAGGGTTTGCTTTAAGCTCGGCAGGTACTTGAGGATAGCGGTTTTGCACTAAGATAATCTGCGGATTCCATGCTAAAATTTGCTCCGGAGAAACCTGCTTGTAGCCCTTTATATCCGCAGCGGCGACGTTTGTCGCACCCGCTCTTGCTAACATTACGCCAGTATATTTGCCGCTACCGTAGGTCGTAAGATCGGGATTTGCCATATAAACTCTAGGTCTTTTATCTACGATAAAATTGCTAAATTTGGCATTTAAATCAGCTTGCGATTTTTTAACGAAATCTATTAGTTCAGCGGCATCCTTTTCGTGATTGCTTAGTTCGCCTAGAATTTTAACCCCCTCGTAAAAGCCCTCATCGTAAGCAGCGAAGCTATCGCGCTCATCTTTAAAGGTAGGATTTAGCTTAGCTTTTTCCTCTTGTGCAGAGCTGAAAAATGAAATACCTATGACTGGGATTTTCAACTCCTCCATTTTAGCGATATATTCTTTAGGGAAGTAGTTGACCACTACGACCGCATCGGGCTTTAGACTAAGCAGAGCTTCGTAATTGACATCTTTGATATCGCCTGGATTAGGTAGGTTTTTAAAACTCGGTGCCAAACGATTATACTCTTTGCCTAGGCGCTGCTCCCAGCTTTTTAGGATGCCTACGACCTTATCTTGGGCGTTGATTTCGTTTAAGACATTGAGTGCTTCGTGGTGTAGCACGACGATACGATTTACTTGATCCGGGATTGTGACCTTGCGACCGAGCTGATCGGTAATCGTGCGATCTGCAAAAGCCAGGCTAGCGCAAAGCGCTGCACCAAGAAGGATTGAGTGAAGTTTAAGCATTTTTTCTCCTTGAAAATTCCGCAAAATATGCGGGATTAGAATAGCTGAATTATAGCCGATCGGCATAAAATCTAGATAAATTTTTATATAAATTATTTCATTTTTTCGTGGGGGATTTCAGATGCTTTCGTAGGGCAGAATTTTGCGATTTTAAGCAGAATCTTGCTGGTAAAAATTTTGCCCTTTTCCTCTAGGCTAATCGGATACTGCCAGGTGCCAAGCGAAACTGATTGGTTTTTTGATTTATTTTGCAGGCGTCGTCCATAAGTTTTTATTCCAAAGCTCCGCGCCTGAAATTCCTTTAATCCTAATCCAAGCGATAAGTTCTAAAATTTCAGATAAAAGGATTACCGCGAGTACCATGTACGCTGTAGTTGCACTACTCATTTCTGGCAGTTTAATAAACGAGTTGATGATTTCTACAAGCACTAAACATATAAAATATAACCACGCGTAAGCATAAAAAATTTTACTCTTAGTGGCTTCTCCTAAGTAGCAATATACTATTGCCGGTGCTATGGTGCCGATAATCTTAAACGCTGTAATCGTTACATACCAAATGGTAACAAATTGCGTATCTTTAATCTCCATAGAGTGATTAAGTCCTATAGCCATAGCCGCTAAAATGCAATAGAATGCCTCCACGAAAGAACCGCCTTGCTCGTGTAAGGTATAATCTAGAGTCTCCAAGCTCACAATATTATTATTCATAGAGTATGGTAAAGGCGAAATAAATACGATAGTCCAAAGCACTCGGGCGATAAAGTTAATTAAATACGCCCTAAAGACCTTACTATCGGAGATATCAGAGATCATTTTGGTCGCGGAGAGCTTAAAGACCATCGAAGTAAAAATCACGGCGACGATTGCGGCTGCGGCGGCAAAAAATCCTCTCATCGTAATATCGTGCAAAAACTCGCAACAAGCCCAAATGATCAGGTAGCAGCAGATCGATAAAACCCTAGAGGTTATGCCGCGGAATTTTATGGCGTCTAAAGTGTTGCGATTCATTTTTTGCCTTTGGATTTTTAAAATTTATGGCGGATTATACTTGCGGGGTTTGAAATTTAGATAAATTTTAGAAACCCCGCGTTACCAAATTTTAAAATTTCGCGCCGAGTGCGATAAATTTACTAAGAGCGATACGAGGGGGAGGGCGTAAGCTAAAATTTGAATGGAATTTTAATCTATTTTGCCTTAAAAGGTTGAATTCCAAAATAGGGGCAGCAAATTATCAATTTACGAGTAAACGTAGGGCAATTTGGTTTTTGCGTTATAAATTATGAAATTTTATTTTATCCTGCGCGGCGTGTCTATATCATAAAGTAATTAATTTTAAATTTAAAAGCTAAATGGAACGATAAGTAAGGCAGAATATAAAACCTAATGATAGAAAATTTACATTTAATCTTTTGGGTTCTTTAGACGATATACGATAATTAGTGTTGAAAAGCGCCAAAATCCCCATAGTTTTAGATATTTTATATTGAAAACTATAATTTTCAAGTAAAAAATCAATACGAAATTAACGTATAATTATATGAATAATTTCATGTATTTTTGACGCATTTGGTGTTTTTATTAGAAGAATTTTTACATAAATCTATATTCAATAATTTATCCGTGACTTCAAATGAAATCGGCAGGATAAACGTATTTTCTGCAAGAACTAAAATAGCTAAATATCTGAATTGGGTGGAAATGAAAATTTCGCTTATGTGTAATAGTTTAAAATTTGAAATATGGGAAGTTTATTGCGCCTAGAAAACGCTCTCTTTTACTCAATAACCAGGCGCATTAGATACATATCTTCGCCGTCGATTACGCTGATTTCGGAGCTTTTGCAGCGCGGGCAAGAAAAGTCGTTCTGCGTCAAATCTCCGCTAAAACCGCAGTTTTTGCATTTTACGACGATCTCTTGGGTATGGATGACGAGATCCGCATTTTCGCAGACGGTGCCTGCGCGAAAGACTTCGTAGCAGTTTTGCAGATAATGCGCTTCCACGCCGCTTAGCCGCCCTATTTTTACATGCAGTTCCCTTATCTGCGGACTTTTTGCGCTAGGTGTATCATAAGATGCCTGTAGACTTGCTTTCAAGTTTTCAGCAAAAACTGCGGTTTTATGGTTCAGGCCCATATCCGCAACGCCAGTGTTTTGGGCATTCTTAGCCCCAATTGTGCCGACATTTGCAGAGTCTGTATTTCTAACGGTATCGGCGATGTCGCAGTGATTTTTATCGCCCTGCTCGGCCGTGCCTTTTTTCTTTGCTATTTCGGCGTTTAGCGCCTTTTCGCATAGCGCCACAAGATCCGCTACGATCGATAGTTCATGCATTTTTACCTCTAAATTTTACGGCCGCGCCGTATTTTATGCGAAATTTCGTTGTAAATTTAAAAAACGTACCCTGAAATTTAAGCTCAAATTTGCCGAATTTGCACGCAAATTTAACAAATCCTCGGCAGTAGCTCGCCCTTTGGAAGTTCCAAAAATCGCTGCGAGCCATAGGAGTTTTGCAAAATCACTCGCCCTTTTGCCGCATACGGAGCTTTAAATTGCCCCGCCCTATTTTCTAATACTGCGCCCGCGTCGCTCGCACCCGTAAATTCGTCCTGCACGCTAAGCTTTGGTGTCAAAGTACCCTCAAATTCGCCTCCACCGTGCCCTACTTCGCGTACCTCGCCGATGATTGCGGCGTTTGCGTCAAATTCGCGCAGTATCTCAAGCGCCCTATCCGCCTCGGCATCATCTTCTACGACCGCTACGAAAGTGCCTTCGTTTGCAAGCTCGTACGGCTCGAAACCCAGCAGCTCACACACGCCAACTACTTCGTCGCTGATTTTGATATCCTCTTCGCGAACCAAAAATTCAAGCCCGCTGGAGCTTGCAAATTCGTTCAAAACCGCGCTAAGCCCGCCGCGCGTCGCATCTCGCATCGCTTGGATCTTCACGCCTTGCAAGATCAGCTTTTCTACCGCAGCACAAAGCGGTTTGCAGTCGCTTTGTAGCTCGCTGCTTAGCGCGATCTCGTCGCGTGCCGCGAGTATCACCGCCCCGTGCCGCCCGATGTCGCCGCTAAGGAGGATTTTTGCGCCCGCTTTGATGTTTTGCACGCGCGCAGGTCGCAAAACACGGCCGATGCCGCTAGTGTTAATGAAAATTTTATCGCATTTGCCGCGCGGCACGACCTTTGTGTCGCCGCAAACGATGCGAACGCCGCAGTTTCGCGCGGTGCTTGCCATCGAGTCTAGGATGCGTCGCAGCTCGCCTAGGCTAAGCCCCTCCTCGATGATGAGCGCGCAGCTTAAAAACAGCGGCTTTGCGCCCACCATCGCAAGGTCGTTGACGGTGCCGCAAACGGCGATCTTGCCGATGTCGCCGCCGTTAAAAAACAGCGGCGTAACCACGAAACTATCGGTGCTGAAAGCTAGCTCGCCGCCGAAACTAGCCGCCGAATTCAAAGCAGAGTTCGCCGCGCGGTCAAAACCCGCCTCTGCGTTCAAATTTAGTATCGCGCTGTCGTTGTTCGCGCGTAAAATTTCATTATCAAACGCCGCGAAGATCGTCTCGTTGATGAGCCTATTCATCTCCTCGCCGCCGCCGCCATGGCTTAAAAGTATAGTTTCGTTCAAATTTCTCCCTTTCGCTCGGTTTTAAATTTATAAGCCCGTATTGCGCAGCCGAACAAGCCGTGCCGCTACGGCGCCGCGCAAAATTTCAAAGCAAATTTAGCGCAACGATTCCGCTTCGGTTAAAATTTTAAAGCATGACTTATTTTAAAATTTACGCTCTGCTAGCCGAATACCGCGCGCAAAATTTAGCCGGCGTTTTTGACGTCGCCGTATTTATAGTACGCCGCGCACGCCCCTTCGCTTGAGACCATGCACGATCCTATCGGGTTTTGAGGCGTGCAGTGCTTGCCGAAAACCTTGCAATCATAGGGGCTTTTTTTGCCGCGTAAAATTTCGCCGCAGATACAGGCCTTGCTCTCGGGAGCGCTCTGTACGCTGCAATCAAACTGCACCCTGGCATCCAGCGCCGCGTACTGCGGGCGCAACTTCATGCCGCTTTTTGGAATTTCGCCGAGCCCTCGCCACGGAAAATCACAAATTTCAAAATATTTATCTATCAAATTTTGCGCTTTTTGATTGCCGCCCTCTTTTACGACGCGCTCGTATTCATTGAAAACCTCGTAGGTGCCGGCGTTTTGCTGCTCGACCAAATTTAGCACGCCCGCCATTATATCAAGCGGCTCAAACCCGCTTACGGCGATCGGTTTTTTGTAGTCGTGCGCGATGCTCTCGTAGACCTTCGCGCCGGTGATCACGCTTACGTGGCTAGGCCCTAAAAACGCGTCTATCTGCACGTCGGAGTCGTCTAAGATCGCTCGCACGGGAGCGGGCACCGTTACGTGGTTGATGTGAAAAAAGAGATTTTTTAGCCCCAAGCTTAGCGCCTTATTGATCAGCACGGCGCTCATCGGCGTCGTAGTCTCAAAACCGATCGCAAAAAATATCACCGTTTTTTCCGGATTTTCCTGCGCGATCTTTATGCAATCAAGCGGGCTATAAAGTGCTCTGATATCGTGCCCCTCGCCGCGCAGCTTCTGTAAGCTGGTGCGAGAGCCAGGAACTCGAAGCATGTCTGCTAGAGTGCAAAAAATACTCTGCGGCATCGCGGCGAGCTTGATCGCCTCGTCGATGCGACTGCGCGGCATCACGCACACCGGACAGCCCGGGCCGTGGATAAATTTTATATTTTTGCCGACAAGGCTCGGAAGGCCGAATTTCATGATTGAGTGCGTGTGTCCGCCGCAAATCTCCATAATATTTAGCGGCTTTTTGCTTTTAGAAATTATCAGCTTGCTAAGCGCTAAAATCAGCTCCTTATCCCTAAAATCCTTGATTAGATCCATTATTTTCTTCCAAAAAAATATTAACATTCCAAATTTTATAAAAATCGTTAATGATTTTTACAGTTCTTTGTTCTATTGTTGCTTTATTCCATTGTGTGATATTAAGCAACTCTTTGTTAATAATTAAATCTGCATATTTTTTAATATAATGCTTGTATTTATTATTTCCGTTTAATTTGTCTGTCCATGCGGCATTTTGCAAAGCAGTATTAAATCTGCCTTTTAAAAGTGTCATATTTCCTATTTTATATATAAATTTATCAGCTTCTTCTTCATTTTTAAAAATATCACTCCAATTTTCCTGCCATTTCTGAGGTGCTAAATGTTCAAGTGTATAAATGTAACATAAACCAGTCTTGTCTTTATAATCTTTTGCTTCACGCTGTCTATAGAGCTCTATCCAAAATAAAACAACTTTTGCATCATTATTTTCTATATTATTGAGCCATTCTTCTATTTGGCTATGTTCAAAGAATTTTACATAATATTTTTTAATTTGCTCCCTAATATATATGTAAGTATTTTTTAAATTATTTTGTAAATTACTAATTATGTCTGCTACGAATTTATTGTAATTTTTGGTTTCAGATACACATAAAACAGTCATTTCAAGCAAATAAAGCGCCTTTTTATACTCATCTTCTTCTAAATTTTGTTTTAAAAATAAAACTAGCGGTAAAAAAGAATTAATACCAAAACAATATCCTAAGTGGAAAAATCTATTTTCATATTCATCAAAATCAAACAAAATATTTTGTGTAATTTGTGGAAGTTTTTGATAAGTTTGAGCATATTTAGCTAGCAATACAAGAAAATCTTCTAATTCCTCTTTGCTCTTATTTTGAATATATGTTTTAAAAACAGAACTTAAATCCGATAGCGAATGCTTATCGGTATCAAAAATGCCTATAATTAAAGCAAAAGCATGAAGAAAAATTTCACTCTGTGAACGCTTGATTCTTCCTGTCGTTATCTGTGAATCCCAAAACTGCAAGCACTTATCGTCATGCTCAAAAATATTACGCCAATATTTATCGTATAAATCCAAGGCATATTCTTCATCTGAGATTTTAATCATCCTATCAAAAAGAGCATTTTTTATTATATCAGTTGCATTTAAAGGCATTCCAGTGGAGTTAATTGAGTCAAATATCTTTTGCTCATCTTCTGTAGACTCCAAATTTACCTTTACAAAAAGCTTTGATTTATCAGTTATAAATTTCAAAAAATCAAACACATCATCTATTTCTTTAATTCTAATCTTAAAATACTCTAAACAGTCCAACAAACCTTCTTTAAGGTTTTTTTCATTTTTTTGACCGCTAGAATAAACTCCTTGTATTATTTGAGTATAAATTTTACGGTCAACTCTGCAATGTTTTATTTTTGGATCATTATCAGTGTAGTCTTCTATAAGCAGAGGATCAAAATGCTTCTTTTGCTCATCTTTTAGCTCATCGTATGCTGCTTTTATAAGGATAGAAAATGTTGTTATTCTTTGTTGCCCGTCTATTATGTTTGCAAAATTTCTATTTCCACTATTTCTTTTTAAAATTACAGAACCCAAAAAATGTTCTTTCCTACTTAATACACTGGCTTTTAAATCATCAAATAATTGCTCCCATTGCTCCTTTTTCCAAACATACTTTCTTTGAAAAAACGGTACTTCTAAAAAATTTTCGTCAGAAACAATCCTTTTAAAACTACTTGCAATAGCTTCCACTTTTATTCCTTATTATTTTGATATAGCTTGCTTGATTTGGCGTCATCATTCAATATATTATCGCTCGTACTCATCTGCTTTGCGATCTGCTCGTAAATTTCGATACTCTCCTTCGCTCGCTGCGTATCGATCTTCTCCATCGCAAAGCCCACGTGGATCAACACGTACTCCCCGACCGCCGCGGGCTCGGGAAGCAGATCCAAGCTCACGCCGCGGCGCACGCCCAAAGTCTCCACGGTCGCGAAATTATTTTCGTCGATCGAGATGATTTTTGAAGGGATTGAAAGACACATTAACGAAATTCCTTCTTGTATTGTAGGAATTTCAGCCATTTCTCCACGCCCTCGCCGCTTTTACTATCGAGAGCGATGACGTCGGCTTTTGGATTGAGTTTGTGTACCTCGCGCACCACCTCCTCCATATCAAAGTCAAAATGCGGTAGCAGCGCGGTTTTGGTGATTACGACGCAGTCTGCGCGACGAAATATCACTGGATATTTTGCGATTTTGTCGCTGCCCTCGGGCACGCTTAGAAGCACCACGTTCAGGTGCGCGCCCACGTCAAATGCCGCCGGACAGACGAGGTTTCCGACGTTTTCTATGAAAACCAGATCCAAGCCTTTCGTATCGATATGATGAAGCCCCTCGTGAACCATAAAGGCATCCAGATGGCAGGTCTCGCCAGTGCTGATTTGATGGGCTTGCGCGCCCGCTTTTATGATGCGATCGGCATCGCGGTTAGTCTCTAGATCGCCCTCGATGACGCCGATTTTAAATTTGCCGCTTTTGATAGTAGCCTCAAGTAGCGTCGTCTTGCCGCTACCGGGGCTACTCATCAAATTTAGACATAAAATTTTATCCTCATCCAGATGGGCTCTGTTGTGAGCGGCCTCCTCGTCGTTGGCGCTTAAAATTTTACTCATCACCTCGATCGTCTTGGCATCGCTGATAGCGGCATTTGCGTGGATGTTATCGTGCGCGTCGTGCTCGTGATCGACCCCCGCCTCATGCATATGGGCGTGGGAGTGGACGGTGCCGTCCGCGTGGGTATGGACATGCTCGTGTGTCATATCTGCGTGCGAATGGGTGCCCGCTTCGTGAGTGTGGCCGATGGAACAGCCGCAATCTTTACACATTTTTTCTCCTTGGATAATAAATTTTGCGCGTAAAATACCACGTTTTTGCTTTAAATGGCGTAAATTTGATAAATTTTATATTAAGATGCGAAATTTTATGAAATTTAACGGGCTTGAAATTTATGCGCTTCGGTTTTATCTAAATTTCATGCGTTGTTTGCGAAGGCTCGACGTAAAATTTTTAAAGCTCGCGAGTAAAGCACTGCTTTAAATTGAATCGCCTACCTGCAAATTGCAGAGCCGCGCTCTCTAAATTTAGACCTCGCAGCTCGCAAGGGTTCAAACAAACTTAAAGATCGCTGTAGATAGGGGAGCGAAATTCAGGGCTTGCGAGCTGATTTTATCCGGCGCTCTAAATCTCGCGCGTGATCGCAGGCGTGCCGAATATCAATGCAGCGACCATTTTAATATAGATTTTACGCTAGCTCGGCTTTGCAAATGCGACACGAAAGCGGCGCCTATAAAATTTAGTCGCGAGCTGCGCCGATCTTGCGCCAGTGCGTAAATTTCAACCCGCGGCAAGAGCGCTTTTGATTAAAATTTATAAAATTTGCGCTTTCGTTTGCCGCGTAAAATTTAAACAAATTTTATTTGCACGCCTTGCGCAGCCGCGCCACCCGAATTCTCCACTCGATCGAGAATCGCGCTGCACAACTCGCAAAAAAAGTCGCGCAGCCTGCGTTTAAATTTAGAAGCGCACGAATAGAAGCGCGCAAATTTAACGCGACGCGCTGTTTTCAAAAACATGCAAAAGCCCTACGCTTCGGTGATAACCGCCTTTACGAGCTTGGAAAATTTCACCCCTTTTAGCGCGCCGATTTTGGCGCCGAGCCGCTCAATCTTTGAAATTTTATCCCGCATCGTGATCTCCTCGAAGCAGTGGCGCTCGTCGATGTGGAAGTGGCTGGTGCTGACGATGGTGACATTTGCGTGATGCTCGATCTCTACGAGCTGCTCGATCAGATCGCTTTGGTGATGATCGTAAGCGATGCAAAGCACGCCCACGCAGTCATCCTCGCCATCTCCGTGAAGTACGCCCTCGACCATCTTTTCGCGTATGAGATCGCGGATAAACTCGCTGCGACTTAGGTATTGCTTGGCGCGCACCATCTCATCGAGATCCTCAAAAAGCTTCGTCGGCAGCGAAATGCTAAATCTTACGGCGCCCTCTTTTTCCTCTTTTTTCATAGCTCCCCTCATTTCGCGTATTTTGAACGTAATTTTACCGAAATTCCGCTCAAATAGTAAGAATTTTGCGCTAATTCGACCTATTTTTTAAAATTTAAAGCTCCAAAGCATCGTGCGTATTTTGAAATTTTGCTCGCGATTTCGCGTTGTATTTTAGTGCTAGCGCGATGAAATTTTATGGCGCTAAGTTGTTTTAAATTCTACCGCATCGCGATTTTACGCCCAAATTTAAGAGGCGGGCGCTAAATAGCGTCTTGGCTTGGGATTTGCGCAGTATCTAGCTACGCGCCGCGGTAGAATTTTGCATCGATTACCATAGTGGTGCGCGTGATGCTATAGCGATAGCGTGGGCGCGCCGTTAAATTTTAAAATTTTAACGTTTCGGCTGCGACATATGAAGACGGCAAGGCGTAAATTTGTTCGCTAATTTTGCGATTTTAGAAAAGCTAGCTGCGTGATTTTATCGCCGTAGCGTTAGAATTTGCGCAAAGCGCAAGCAGGGTGCAGAGTTCATAAATTTAGCGGTGAGATGAGACTAATAAATTTTACAAAGAGCGAGCTTAACGGCTATAATTGCATTTTTTTGTGGACGAGCTTAGCGCGAAATTTCGCTTAGATACGCCGCGAGCTGCCCGTATGCGATGCCGCTGTCGTTGCACGGAATCTCGCGGTTTAGATGAAATTTGATGCCCCGCGCGCGCAGCTTTTCGCACGTAAGATTTAGAAGCGTCGCGTTTTGAAAGACCCCGCCGCTTAGCGCGACCTCGAGACCTAAGCCCTCGGCGAAATCGGTGATGAAATTTGCGATGGCGTTTATAAATTTCGTCGCGGCCAAGCGCGGCTCATCGC
>NZ_CALKTT010000085.1 GCF_937997535.1 uncultured Campylobacter sp. | reverse complement strand
GGTGCTTTTTGCAGCGGCGTTTTTCGGCGGATTTATCGACTCGATCGCGGGCGGCGGCGGGTTGATTTCGCTGCCTGCGCTGCTTGCCGTGGGCGTTCCGCCGCATGTAGCGATCGCCACAAATAGATTTCAAGGCAGCTTCGGAAGCTTCACCGCCGCTTTAAATTTCATCCGCAAGGGCTACGTCAATACGGCGGAGATCCTGCGCGGCGTGATTTTTACGTTCGTAGGCGGGCTCGTCGGCGCTTATGTCCTGCTCCTAATCGATGCGAAATTCCTAAACTATCTCATTCCGATCCTGCTGCTGGCGCTTTTCTTTTATATGATTTTTTCGCCGAACCTAGGCGAAGCGCCCGCCAAACCCAAGATGTCAAAAAAGAGCTTTTACGCGATTTTTGGGCTTGTTTTAGGGTTTTACGACGGATTTTTCGGCCCTGGTACAGGCTCGTTTTGGACGTTTACACTCGTGGGAATTTTAGGGCTTTATATGAAAAAGGCGGTCGCACACACGAAAGTTTTAAATTTCACCTCAAACATCGTCTCTTTGGGCGTTTTTATCATCGGCGGGCAAATTTTATGGCTCGTCGGAGCGGTGATGGCGGTTGGACAGATCGCGGGCAGCTTCGCAGGCTCAAGCCTAGTGATGCGATGCGACGTGAAATTTGTGCGCAAGATGCTTCTGCTCGTCGTTGCCGCCACGATTTTAAAGCTACTTTACGGACTGATTGCAAGTTAATTACAGACTGGTTGAGGGCTGATCGCGGGTTAATTTCAAGCCAAAATCATAGAATTTTATACAGGATTTCGTATAAAATTTCGCATAAAATTTTATGAACCCTCGCCGATTTGCTACGACAGCGCCGATTTTACCACCTCAATAGCGTCTATTTTACTACTGCGGTGTTGATTTTGTCGCAGCGTTGCGCCGAACTTACTGCGACACTGCAAATTTACTACTGCAGCGCCGATTTTACCGTAGCTTCGCGCTGATCTTGTCGCGACTACTATAATTTTCCGCTGTTGCGATGTTGATTCTATTGGCTTTACGTCGGAGGTCTCGCTTGTCGCGAGGTCTTTGATTTTATTATTTCGATATCGCTGATTTTGCTCCGTTACATCGACAACTTCGTTGCCGCGCTTGCTACTGCGAGGATTTTAATTGCGTTGCGCGGTATCGCACTGATTTTTTTATGACGGCGCTGTTCTTTCTGCTGCGATGGTAGCGATTTTGGCGCTGCTTTTACCGCCCCGCCGCCCGTATCACTACCATGGGCGGTTTGATTTTGCCGGTCGAGACATTGATGATCTTGCTACCGCAAGGAATTTAATTTACTGCCGTAACGACTTCAGTGAAATTTCGCCCATTCGCGCCAGTTAAATTCCACCGCACCACCCGTATATCTATTTCGTCGTATCGCCATGCATTCATGCGGTCTGCCCGCCGCCGATAGAGTCGTCGTATTGCCGAGCGCGCGGCGTTATCGCGCCCGTGCTATGAAATTTTATATGTTTATGCCCATAAAATTTTAAAATACCGCTCCATAGATCATTTCGCCGTGCCGCCCGTACGTACTACCAAATCCACTCTCAGCGATTAAATTTAGTCGCACTTTCATGCGCTATTTTCTGCGCCCGTCAGCTATTTTAAATTTTGCCGTTTCGCCGCCACGGCTCGCTATTTTTCGCTAGCCGCCCCTGCCATATTGCTCTCTATATTTGCACGATAATAACTGCACCGCTGTGCTTATACTAACAAAATTTAGCAACCTCTCGCGTCAATTAAATTTCATCGTACCAGCCGCATCCACGCCCGTCCGCCCGTAAATTCTGCCGCCTAAAGCAATACTAAAATATTTTGCGATAAAATGGGCGAAATTTTTCACAAAGGATTTAGTATGCAAATCATCTCGACTCCCGATGCGGCGCAGGCCATCGGGCCGTACTCTCAGGCGATCAAGACGGGTGGGTTCATCTTTACCTCGGGGCAGATCGCGCTTAAGCCGGACGGCGAGTTCGTCGCGGGCGGCGTGGAGGCGCAAACGAGGCAGGTTTTGCAAAATCTCGCCGCGATCCTGAAAGAAGCGGGCGCTACGCTGCAAGATGCCGTCAAAACGACGATTTTCCTAGCCGACATGGGCGATTTTGCCGCGGTGAACGAGATATACGCAGCGGCGTTCGGCGAGCACAAGCCGGCTCGCAGCACGGTGCAGGTCGCCAAACTCCCCAAAGGCGCGCTTGTGGAGATCGAAGTAATAGCGTTGGCTAAGTAGCGCTAAATTTTGATCGCCGAGGCACTACGAGTGCACGTTTGCGGTCGAAATTTTATGCGCGGGCGCTCGAAATTTTAAACGGCTCGCTTTGGTTTTGAAGCCGCGCGTGCTTTTAAATTTAGATTTTCAAAGCCGCGCTAAATGCCCGTGGGGCTGTGTAAACAGCGTATCTTGGTGCGCTAAGGCGTTAAAATTTCTCGCTCAAAATGGGACTAAAATGATAGAAGAGCTTATTCAAAAATCTAAAAATATCACGGCCGCGGAGCGCAGCGACATAGAGCCCGCGTGGATCGCGCAGGCGCAGCGGCGGCTCGGTTTCGCGCTGCCTGCGAGCTACAAGCAGATGCTGCTAAGATACGCTAGCATCAGCGCGGCGGGGACGGAGCTAAAAACGATCGCACCGCCCGAGTTTACTGATAGTGCCGATGCCGACATCTGCTACACGTATGAGATAAATCTCAAAAACGGGTTATTTGCCGCGGACGAGCTCGTGTTTTTGCAGCTCTAGGATGAGGAGTATTATTTTAAAATTTCGCCCGCAGGCGACATAGCGGACGGCTTGCCAAACACGGCGCGCGGCAAGACGGCGGAGAGCACGAGCGGCGAAGGTGCGGGCGAGACGGCACGCGATACGGTCGTCGCGACGGTAACCGACAGTGCGGAAAATAGGGCATCTGGCGACGAAGCGCGCGCGGAGAGATCGCCGGATGTGGCGCGCAATATGAATGCAGAAGCGCCAGATGAAACGACGTGTAAAACAGCGGGCGCAACAACAAGCGAAGCGGCAGGAGATGCAGCAAGCGGAGCGACGAAAGAGATAGCAAGCGAGCGGGTAGGCGACGCGCCGTGCGAATACAAGGTCTATGTGCGCGACTATGCGGAGGGCGAAGAAAGGCTTTTTGCGGACGATTTTTACGGGTTTTTGGAAAAATTTTAAAACGAAATTTAAGGCAAAATCAGGAGCGACAAATGGGACTGTTTGATATTTTTAAAAAGCAAAATTTTGACGTCGACGTGCGCTCGGACGGCATTTTCATTGGCGGCGTAAATTGCGAGTTTGATCTAGCTAAGCTTAACGAAGCCTTGGGACAACCGCGCGTGATCTATGACGGGGAGGGTAAAAGCCGCTATTTTTGGGATGAGGCGGGGATTTTCGCCTTCGTGCGCGCAGACGAGCTCGCAGAGCCGAAGCTTACCGAGATGATTTTGATGCTTGAGGTCGCAAAGGGCGTGCAGCACGAGGTTCCGCGCAAGCTCTACGGCGGCGCGTTCACGCTAGAGGGCAGGCCGCCGCTTGAGGCCGTGCCAGAGCAGGAGCTGCGCGGCGCATATATATTTTTGGAGCTTAGCCTGGGCAAATTTGAAGTCTCGCTAGCTCTCGCGGAGGCCGTACAGGAGCGCATAGGCGCGATGGACTTCGCCGAGCGCTTCGCTAAGCGCGATACGGACGAGATCGCAGACATCGTGCGAGCTGCGAGAATGCCGATAGGGCGCGTCTGCATCAATCAGAAAACGAAAAAGGTAAAGCGAAAGCCGAGCGATAAATTTAAGCTTCCGCGCGCGGCCGGCGAGACGCTAGCATTTAAAAATTTCAATTTCAAAATCGCCGTGATGAACGAGCTGATGTATGAAAAAGCCCTGCTACAGCCCAAATTTGACGTGTTTGAGTACTGCGAGGAGCGCGGCATCGATCCGTACGCGGACTTCGGCGCGCTACCGCAAGCCAAAAAGTGGTTCAAGGGTTATCCGGTTCCTGCGGATTTGGCGGAGCAGGTGAGCGAGCTCTACCTTGACGGCGGAAATGAAATTTATCTGCAAATCGCGCCTGATTGGGACGGCGAGGACGAACTTTTCGACATCAAAAACATCGATGCGGCCGAGCTTGCGCCCCTCAAAAATCTTAAAAAAATCGAGACGACCGGCATCGGCATATCTAAAAAGGCGCGAAAAGTCTGCGCGGATGCAGGGATCGAGGTAGTTGACTGAGCGCGTGAAAATGGACTTTGAGCCATACGGCGCGCAGTTTTAAAAAGCCAAAATAGGCTTTTGAACTGCGGCGCGCGCTCTTAAAGGTCGTAATTGTTGCCGCGCCGCGGAAAATTCCACGCAAAATTCTATCTATGGCGAGCGCTATGAATGAGCTTTGAAAGGCGCTTGGCAAAACATCTGACATGTCTAATTCGGCATGCATTATAAGCTTTAAGGAAGCTCGTTTGCAGCGTAAGAGCTGCGCCGCTAAATGTGTGAGATGAGTGTGTCGTGCGAGTAAATAATTTTCTTTTTTGCTTTTATGGAAAATTCGTTGCGTAGCAAGGGGATTAAATTTACCGCTTTTAAATTTTAAAATTTATAAAGAGCGGCGCTTGCGGCTTTGAATGTGCGGCTAAATTTAGATTTCATAAAAGATTAAATTCTAAGCGTGGTTAAATTTGCGTCTTTAATTTTGCTTGCAGCCTGTGTCGCACTGCAAAACAGAGTGCGAAAATAGATCGCATTTGCGCGCGATCAGCGCGGATCAAATTAAAATTTCGTCTTTGGAATTTAGTCTGAATTTGCAGCTTGCATCAAGAAAGTATTTTTTGTAAGCCGATATTGAGTAGCCAAGAAGTGTCTTGAAACTTAGCATCGGCGGCTTAGAAAGTATTTTGAAATCCGCGCCAGAGTGCGTTTTAAAACAACAAGGCGCGGCGCTGCTTTGCTGTTTTAAAACGCCGCTTCGAGGCTAAATTTCATAGTCGCATAAAGCCGTCGTCGTAGTTGCCTTCTAGCTTGCGGCGCATATCCTCGCGCCATTTTGGCGTAAGCGTCGTAAGTAGGTTAAATTTTGCTAACAGCCCTTCATTGATACGCTCGCCGTAGAATAGACGGTTAAGCTCCATCACGCTCATCATAGCGGGGTCGCGCCCCACGACGTAGATCTCGTCGCCTGCGCGGCACGAGCCAGCCTCCAGCACGCGGTAGTACCAGCCGGTAAGTCCGCTGCGCGCGATCTCCGCCGTCATCTCCGCGTTACCCCAGCGCATCGAGAGCTTGTAGCAGGGCTTGCGCGGCTGGCTTACTTGCAACACCAGCGAGCCTATGCGGTGCACATCGCCGATGCAGACGTTTTGCTCGTGTAATCCGCTGATCGTGAGGTTTTCGCCCATTGCGCCGTAGGCTAGATTTTTAAGCCCCAAAAACCTCTCCCACGCGGCGTAATTTTGCAGCGAGTTGGCAAAAATCGCCTTCTCCTCTCCGCCGTGATGCAGCGTGTCGGCTACCGCGTCACCCTCGAATCCAAGCTCATTCGCGCGCACTTCACCCGCTCTAGCTTGCTTAAAAATCGCCGTCTCCCAGCGCCTTTTTAGAGGCTGCGTGGCGCGCTCGTCGCCGTAAGCGCGCGGTTGCCCGGTCAGCAATGCCTTTAAAACGGGCATTTTTCGCTCCTTAAAATTTGCATGCGTTCTCCTTAAATCATAAAATTTAGGCTAGGATTTTAGCTAGAAAAGAATTTTAAAATTCTAAATTTTGCGGCGATTTTGCGCTAAATTCCAAGTGCGAGCTTGAAATTTAGCGCGCGGCGTTATTTGTAGTCGTTTGCATCGTAACTTTTGCCGTCGTTAAAGTCGCTCAAAAGCCGCACGACGACGGGGCTAAGTAGGATGATCGCGATTAGGTTTGGGATCACCATCAGTCCGTTAAACATATCGGCTAGCCCCCAGACGAGGTCGATCTTTTGCACGCTTCCTATGAATACGAATGCGACGACTAAAATTTGCAAGAGCTTGACGAATTTCGCACCCAGGAGGTATCGCACGTTGATCTCGGCGAAGTAATACCAGCCCAAAATCGTGGTAAATGCGAAGAAAAACAGGCAGATCGCCACGAAGCCGTAGCCGCCGCTGCGACCTAAAATTTGTGACCCGAAGGCTTCCTGCACCAGCGAGATGCCCGAAAATACCGCCTTGCCGTTTTCGAAGGCGACTACGTCTGTGCTAAGCACGACGAAAACGGTGATGTTAAGCACGATGAAGGTATCGACGAAAACGCCCATTATGCCGAGCACGGCTTGATCTACGGGGTGTTTGAC
>NZ_CALKTT010000084.1 GCF_937997535.1 uncultured Campylobacter sp. | reverse complement strand
CGGCAGCACCGACTACATCCGCATCATCAAAAAAGATCAGATCGATTTCTACCGCGACGCAGCAGAAACGGGCTTTGAAAGTAAAATTTAAAGCGCAGCTAAAGGCAGTAAAGTCAGAGGCTGCAGCTAAATTTAATTTCGCTACGAGATTACAAGCAGCAACGTCGCGTTTATGTCGTGATAGAATTTGCTAAATTTAATTCCATTGCGAGATGACGGAGCAGTATTTTCTAGCAACTAAAACTTTGGTGGCGCTTTGGTGGCTTTTATTTCGCGCAGATCAAGAACTAGCACGCGAACATTTATGCCTTTGATTTCATGGCTCACCGCGGACTGGCAAATTTATTTTATGCGACACCGCGCAACGCCGCGGTCGGTTTATAGCCGCATTCAGCGATAAATGACTAGCATACGACGCTTAAAAGGGTGAAATTTAAATTTAAAATTTGCAGATAAAATTCCACGCCTAAAGCCGACGAGGGTGCGACAAGATTATGGCAAGATTATAATTAAAAGGTAAAATTTGAAAACCGAACTAGAAAATCCCGCGCAAGAAACCCCAGCGCAAAAGCGAGAAGATCCTAGCAAAAATCGCTTCAGCGCGCGCAGTCTTTGGCTGATATTTGCCGCGATTTTTAGCGCAGTCGCGGCGACTTTTTGCTGTCTGCCTGCGCTTTTATTTTTGATTTTCGGCGCGAGCTTTTCCATTTTTTCAGGCGCAGAGGCGCTGGAAGGCTACCGCGCGCCGCTTTCTGCGTTAGCGCTTTTTTGCTTCGCGCTTTCCGCGTTTTTCTTTTTCAAAAAGTCGCGCGCATGCTCGCTACAAAGCGGGCGTAAAAAGTGGATCCTGATTTATGTGCTTTTAGGAGCCTTGTTTGCCTTTATGCTTACATATCCTGAAATTTTAGGAGGGCTTTATGCGTAAAATTTTGTTTTTGATGCTTGGATTTACGGCGCTTTTTGCCGATAAAGAGGTTAAAATTTACGTGGAAAAAATCCACTGCCCGCTCTGCACTACGATCGTGCGAAAGGCGCTTTTGCAAACGCCAGGCGTGATAAGCGCAAAGGTTTCGCAGCAGAGCAAAACCGCGACCGTCGCGGCAAAGGATGATGCAAACGAGACCGCGATGCTTGAGGCAATCGCTAAAACGGGCTATGAGGGCGTAATCGTAAAATAAAAATCTCCGGCAAAATTCTGACTAAATTTTAAATAAAATTCTTGCTAAATTTCGGTAAAATTCATGCGACTTTGCATAAAATTTCATTTTGCGCGGCTTGCCTGCAGCGCAAGCTAGCGCGATTGAAATTCTGCGCGTATTTTGCGGAAGCGCTATGTCGGCGCTGTCGCGTTTAAATTTAGCATAATTTCGCAAGCGCTTAAGCGAGCGCGGGCGCTTTTAATTAACGGGCGTGTCGCAATAACGCGCGGATGTAATAAATTCAAAAGGAGCAAACATGCAAAAAAACGAGGTTATAAACGATTTTAAAAAGCTGTGCGAGATACCGCACTGCAGCTGCGAAACGGAGCAGATGAGGGAGTTTTTAGCGGATTTTGCGCGCTGCCTGGGCTTTAGCGTGAGCGTCGATGAGGCGGGTAACATCCACGCCGTAAAGGGCGAGCCTAAAATCTGCTTGCAAAGCCACTACGACATGGTTTGCGTGGGTGCGGCGCCGAATTTGCAGCTCATCGAGGAAAGCGGCATACTAAGGGCGAAAAACTCGAGCTTGGGCGCTGATGATGGCATCGGCGTGGCGATGATGATGGGCGCGATGCGGGAGTTTGCGAACCTAGAGTGCCTATTTACCAACGACGAAGAGGTCGGGCTCGTGGGCGCAAACGCATTTAAAGGTAAAATTTTATCGCCTAATCTGCTAAATTTAGACAGCGAAGAAGACGACCGCGTGACGCTGGGATGTGCCGGCGGCATAAACGTAAGCGCAAAAATAGACGCCGCGAGCGTCAAAAAGAGCGGTAAAATCTACGAGATCGGCGTCACGGGGCTTAGCGGCGGGCATTCGGGCAACGAGATACATAAAAATATCCCAAATGCAACGAAGCTGCTGGCGAAATTTCTCGCCGAGGAGGGCTGCGAGTTAATCAGCCTTGATTTTGGCGAGAGGAGCAACTCGATCCCCGCAAATGCCGTATGTAAGGCGTTCTGCGCGCATGAGCCGGCGCAGCGCAGCCTAGTGTGGGTAAAAAGCCTGGGTGAGGGTGAAGCGGACATATTGGTAAACAGCGGCAAAATTTTGGCGCTAATTAACTCCTTCGCTCAGGGCGTGCGCAGCTACGATACGCAGCTTGGCATGGTAAACGAAAGTATAAATCTCTCGACCGTTAAGCAAAAAGAGGGCGTGATCAAGTTTGACTTTTTCGCTCGCGCGATGAAGCGAGAGGGGCTCGAAAATCTTGGCTTTGAGACCGCTACGCTGGCTAGCGCGCTGGGCTTTGAGGTCAGGGTAACCGACCGCTCGGCGAACTGGGCGCCGCACGTCAGCGACTTCGCGCATCTGGTGCTTGAGGAACTACAAAAACAAAAGCCGCAGGCCAAATTTGCCGCCGTGCACGCAGGCCTTGAGTGCGGCGTACTGGTCGCAAAACAGCCCGAGCTGCAAGCCTGCTCCATAGGCCCAAACATCCACTCGCCGCACTCCGTGAACGAGCACTGCGAGATAGCGTCGGTGGAGATGATGGCGGAGGTGGTGAGAAACATCATCGCTAGGCTTCAGTAGCTTACGACGGCTTGTCTTTTGAGCGTCTTTATAGAAATTACGCTTGTAGCATCGCTACGATGGTTTTGAAATAAATTTTGAAAATTTTAATCTAAGATAGGCTTTATGCCTAGCCTTAATTAAAATTTTCTGCACGACTTTCAAAACGACCTCACGATACGTTGTCTTAGCTTCTTGCATTACAAATTTGATTTTAAAATTTGCAACGATTTTTATAAAGTGTAGTTCTCAATAAACACAGCTACCAAGAATCAAAATTTTAAAATTCCGTCAAATTTAAGTGCGTAAATTTTAAGCTTGCATTGCGGGCTAAAATTTTACGGAAAATTCTTATCCTTGCTGCTGCACAGCTCGTTTAAAAAGCACTCTTTGCAGTTTGGCTTTATCGCTTTACAGGTGTAGCGGCCGAAAAGCACCATGCCTTGGTGCAGCTTGCCGAGGTCTGTTTTAAAAGCCTCGCTCAGATCGCGCTCCGTAAGCTCAGGCGTCTTTGCACGGCTCAGCCCTAGGCGATGCGCGACGCGAAAGACATGCGTATCCACCGCCATCACGTTTGCGCCCGCGCCCTCTAAAAGCACGACGTGAGCGGTCTTTTGCCCCACGCCCGCAAGAGATTTTAGCCCCGCTTCATCAAGCGGTACGACGCCGTCAAAGTCGCTAACCACCGCCTGCGCCATTTTGATTAAATTTACCGCTTTGTTGTTGTAGAAATTACACGAGCTAATTAGCAGTTTAACACTCGCCAGATTGGCTTTTGCGAGCTCCTTAACGCTAGGAAATTCCGCAAAAAAGCGCGGCGTAATCAAATTTACCCGCTTGTCCGTGCACTGCGCGCTAAGCATCACGCAGACCAAAAGCTGATAGTTGTCTTTAAATTTCAGCTCGCTGCGCTCTTCCGCGAAGTTTTGCAGAATTCTCTTTTTTATCTCTAAAATATCTTTCTTACTTCTCATTTACATTTCCTCAAGGCGGAATTCTACCCTAAAATTCTAAAGTACAGTTTGATTGTTAACAACTTTGAGTTATAATCGCCATTAAAATTTTTTTAAGGAATTGTGATGAAAAAAGTTTTATTTACAGCACTTAGTTTGGCTGCCGCTATCAGCCTTAACGCTACCGTTTACGCTACCGTAAATGGCAAAGACGTAACCGAAAAAGAGCTTGCTCCACTACTTCAAGGTATAGGAAATGTAGATATCGCCGCTCTTAATGCAGAGCAAAAAAAGGAGCTTATCGATAAAGGCATCGATCTAATGCTGCTAACGGATGAAGCTAAAAAATCGGGCGTTATGGATGAGGACGTTTATAAAAAAGAGCTTGAAATTGTAAAAGATAACTTAGCACTTCGTGTATGGCAGGCTAAAGAAGCCAGCAAAATAAATATCGACGATAAAGAAATAGCCGATTTTTATAACAAAAACAAAGCGCGCTTTACCGAGCCTGCGAGAATCAAAGCGGCTCAGATCGTCGTTAAAACCGAAGCCGAGGCAAACGATATTATTAAGCAGTTAAAAGGGCTTAGCGACAGTGCACTATTTACTAAATTTGCAGAGCTTGCCAAAGCTAAATCTATCGATCCGCAGGCTAAACAAACCGGCGGCGAGCTAGGCTGGATGCCTAGCGATCAGGTCAAGCCTTTTGCCGATGCGATCTCTAAGATAAAAGATGGTCAAATCACTACTAAAGCTATTAGAAGCAGAGTCGGATATCACGTCGTATTAAAAGAGGAGTCTCAAGCTAAAAAGCAGTTAAGTCAAAGCGAGGCAAAGCCTTTCATTGAGCGCGTGCTTAGACAACAAAAAGCGGCAAAAGTAGTCGAGCAAAAAGCGGCAGATCTTCACAAAAACGCTAAAATCGAGTATAAATAACATAGGAGCTAAAAATGGGCGTTTTAGATATAGTAAAACCGGGCGTTTTAAGCGGCGATGACGTAAGTAAGGTCTATGCGTATGCGAAGCAGCAGGGCTTTGCGATCCCTGCGGTAAACGTAGTGGGGAGCAACTCCATCAACGCCGTCTTGGAAAGCGCTAAAATCGCAAATTCGCCCGTAATAATTCAGTTTAGCAACGGCGGCGCGGCGTTTTATGCGGGCGCTACTTGCCCTAATGCCGCAGTTTTGGGCGCTATCGCAGGCGCACATCAAGTACATGCTCTGGCGGCTCATTATGGCGTTGCGGTGATTTTACATACCGATCATGCCGCAAGGAAGCTGCTTCCGTGGATCGACGAGCTTATCAAAGCTAATACCACTCATAAAAAAGCTCACGGCGTGCCGCTGTTTAGCTCGCACATGCTCGATCTTAGCGAGGATGATTTGGAGTTAAATTTAGCGACCTGCGAGAAGTATTTAGAAATTTTAAGCGATCTTGGAATTTCGCTTGAGATCGAGCTTGGTGTCACGGGCGGCGAAGAGGATGGCGTCGATAATACGAGCGTCGATAACGCGCGGCTTTACACCCAGCCTGCAGATGTCGCGCTTGCCTACGAACGACTTGGCAAAATCAGCGATAGATTCAGCATCGCGGCGAGCTTCGGCAACGTCCACGGCGTATATAAACCGGGCAATGTCGTGCTGAGACCTGAAATTTTAAAAAATTCGCAAAAATTCGTGCGCGAGAAATTTAATCTGCAATCCGAAAAGCCCGTAAATTTCGTCTTTCATGGCGGCAGCGGCAGCGAGACCTCCGACATCAAGGCAGCCGTTAGTTACGGCGTCGTTAAGATGAATATCGACACCGACACGCAGTGGGCGTTTTGGGACGGCGTGCGCGCTTATGAGGCCAAAAATCGCGGCTATTTGCAGACTCAAATCGGCAATCCGGAAGGTGAGGATAAACCGAATAAAAAATTCTACGATCCTCGCAAGTGGCTGAGAGCAGGCGAGCAGAGTATGGTGGCGCGCTTGCAAGTGGCATTTGACAATCTAAATTGCCTAAATAGGAACTAATATGGATCGCCCAAATAACGAAGTGCTCGATATCACGCTACCTGAGGCGAAGGAGCGCTCGCTAGCGGGCGTTTTTTTTAAGATCGCAGCTCTGCCGATCGCGGTTTTTGTGGTGTTTTTGCTGGGCTATTTGGGGCTTATCGGGCTGAAGGTAGAAACGCACTCGATCCTGATGCTTGCGGTTTTGCTCATTATCGCGCTAGTTTTAGCTCGTCATAATGCAGAATACGGCTGCTTAAATTTTCAAAATAATATCGATGACTTCAAGCGCGAGCTGAAAAATTACATCGTCGCCAATCTCTTAAGTATCGGCGGTAAAAAAAAATCAGATGCCAGCTTTGATCTTTTTGTGGACGAATACGGCTACTCGCTACGTAATCAAAACTACGCTTCCGTCGCATCGGCAGTCTTTCCGATGCTTGGAATTTTAGGAACTTTCATCTCGATTGCGATTTCGATGCCGCACTTTTCCTCAAGTAACATTGATGGGCTCGAAACCGAGATCGCGCAGCTTCTAGGCGGCGTAGGCACGGCGTTTTACGTCTCGATCTATGGAATTTTCTTAGCGCTTTGGTGGATATATTTTGAGAAAAAAGGCATTAGCAAATATGAGCGTCTGCTCATCAAATACAAAAATTCCACTAAAAATTTTTTCTGGAACAAAGACGAGATCACGCAGGGGTATCTGAGTGAAATTTTAAACGCTAATTCTGAAATTTCGCGCTCATTTGCGATGATGAGCTCTACGAATTTTACTGAAAGGCTAAACCGCCTAATCGATGAAAAAATTGGCGCGTTTGAAAGCGTGATGGAAGCCGAGAAGCGAAGCATGGCGATTACACAAGAAGAGCTTGAAAAGGCAGGAGAGATGATCCAAAGGACAAATCTCGCTCACGGCGAGTTAGATAAGAGCTTCGCTCAAATTTTATCTGCGCTTAAGTCCGTATCTGCAAGCCTAATCGAAATTCAAAACGGAATTTCCGCGCAGTATCTAAGCCAGTCCAAGGCTTTAACGGACGGGCAAGGCGAGCTGACTAACGTTACGAATGCATTAAGCGCTCAAATCAAGAGCCTAAATGCTTCCTTGGGCGGGTTTGCGGGCGAAATTTCAAGTTCGCAGAATGCTTACGCCGCTAAAATTGACGCTAGCTTTAAGGGGTTAAGCGCGGATTTGAAGGCCCTTTTAGCTGGAGAGGACACTGCGCGAACGAGCAACGAAAGCATCATCGAAGAGCTTCGCAAAACGCTTGCGAGCATCGATGAAAAAGCACTTTTAGATGAAAACGAATAACGAAGAAAAAGAGACCTTTTGGATCGCGTACGCCGATTTGATGGCGGGGCTGCTTTTTGTTTTCGTGCTTTTAGTAGGCGGCATCATCGTCAAATACTTCCTCACGCAAAGCAACCTGCAAGAGAAAGAAAGCCAAATTTCAAGCGCGCTAGCAAGCTTGCAAAGCCAGGAGAAAAAAAGCGCCGAGCTTGAGGCGCTGAATAAAATTTTTAGCGACCAGCTCGAGAAGCTAAATATCGAAAACACCGACCTTCGCAAGCAAAATTCCATCTACTTCATACAGATCGAAGATCTAACCGAGATGGCCCAGAGGCTGAAAAAAGAGAATTTAGACATCAACTCGCTTTTGCAAAAAGCGCGCGACGACGCCAACGCTACGATCAGCCAAAACGAGCTTAAGATCGCCTTTTTGCTCGATCAGCTCACGAAGAAGGAGAGCGATTTTAATAAAATTTTACAAGACCTCAACGTCACGAAAAACCGCATTCGCAACCTCACCGGAATGAAGGTCAAGATCATCGCCGATCTGAAGGAGAAGCTGGGCGGCAAGATCCGCATCGACAACGAAAGCGGCGCGATGACGCTAAGCTCGTCGATCCTTTTCGACAAGGGCTCAAGCGAGCTGAAAGAGGACGCCAAAGAGACGCTCCGCTCGACGCTACAGAGCTATTTCGCCGCGCTTTTGAATAACGATGAAATTCGCGAAAATTTAGATCAGATCATTATCGAGGGGCACACGGACAGCGACGGCGGGTATTTGTATAACCTCGAGCTCTCGCAAAATAGGGCGTTTGCCGTGATGGATTTCATCAATTCGTGGAATAAAGATGAGCGACTGCAAAAATATCTCATAGCCAGCGGTCGCAGCTACACGCAGCCCGTGATGCGTAGAGGCGTCGAGGACAAGGACGCTAGCCGCCGCATCGAGATAAAATTTACCCTTTCAAACAAAGAGGCGATGGAGGAGATCAGGAAATTTTTGCAGTTCGATGCGAACGCTACGAATTAGTAGCTCGCCCTTAACGGCTCGCTCGAAATTTTAGCCCGCAAAAAAGAGAGCTTAAAATTTTAAAATTCTTGACGAATTAACGGCTCATCTGAAATTTCAATGGCGGCGCGGAACATATCCTTTTATTTTGGCGCGAATATTATGAACGGGCGGCTCGCTTAAATTTTACCGTAGCGCTTACGTGGCGTTTATATAACGCCTACTGCGGCGGAATGGATTTAAATTTTAAGCCCGCATATTTTGACGCGCTTTTAGCGCTGCCGCGCGGATGATATAGTTTAAATTTAGACCTTTAAATTTAAGCCGTAAATTTAAGCAAGCCCACGGGCGGCTTAAAATTTAAATGGATCAAAAACCTTGCTCGTTTAGTTTTTTATAGGTGTAGCAACTGCGTTTAATCCCTAGATCGCAGGCTTTACCATAGTATTTTTTCGCCATACTCTTATCTTTTTTTACCCCTTTGCCGGATTCATATAAATATCCAAGATTATTGCACCCTTCGGCAATTTCTAAATCACAAGCCTTGGAAAATAATTTATTTGCTATTTGGTAATCTTGTTTTACACCTTTTCCTTGTTCATATAAAGCTCCTAAGTTGACACATCCTAGTCCATCTCCAAGATTGCAAGCTTTAGAATACAGGTCTTTTGCTTTTTCAAAGTCTTGTTTTACACCTTTACCAGACTCATATAGAACCCCGAGACTATTGCAACCTTCACCGACATCCAAATCGCAAGCTTTAGAATATAGCTCATTTGCTTTGTTATAGTTTTGCTCTATGACTTCCCCTTGTTCATATAAAACTCCTAGATCACTACATCCTAGCCCGTTCCCCAAATTGCAAGCTTTGGAATATAGTTCGCTCGCTTTCTTATAGTCCCGCTTTACACCTTCGCTGGAACTATACAAAACTCCTAGATTATAGCATCCTGTGTTATGCCCCAAATCGCAAGCTCTAGAATATAAATTTATTGCTTTTTCAAAGTCTTGTTCTATGCCTTCGCCTGAGGCATACCAAAACCCTAGAGCATAGCATCCTATGCTATATCCTAAATCACAAGTCCTAGAAAACAATTCATTTGCTTTCTTATAGTCCTGCTTTGTATGATTGCCTAAATAGTATGAAGCTCCAAGATTGTAACATCCTTCGGCAACTTCTAAATCGCAAGCTTTAGAATAGAATTGATCCGCTTTTTGGTAGCTTTGTTTTACGCCTTCCCCTTTTTCATATAAAATTCCAAGATTGTGGCAGCTTTCGCCATGTTTTAAATCGCAAGCTTTAGAATATAGCTCGCTTGCTTTTTTATAATCCTGTTTTACGCCTTCGCCCGAGGCATATAAAAGCCCGAGATTGTAGCATCCGTCACCTTCTTGCAAATCGCAAGCCTTGGAAAGCAGTTCGGTTGCTTTTTGGTAATCTTGCTTTACTCCTTCGCCTGAGTAGTATAAAACACCCAGATTGCCGCAAGCTATGCTATTTTTTAAGTCGCAGGCCTTAGAATATAGTTCGGCCGCTTTTTTATAATCTTGTTCTGCGCCCTTGCCGTATTCGTATGACGCCCCTAAGGTGGTGCAACCCCAGCCGTCGCCCAAATTACAGGCTTTAGAATTTAGCTCCCTTGCTTTTTCATAATCCTGCTTCACGCCATCCCCTGAATAGTATGCCATGGCGAGATTTACGCATGCTAAGGTGTTGTTATTATCGCATTTGCTTCGCAATCTGCTTATACCGGGACTCTCTTGTTCTGCCGATGACAAAGCCGTGGCTTCTGCTAGTAGCGATAAAGCCGCCGTGGCGATCAGCGCCAAAAATATCTTTTTCATACATCGCTCCGTCTGAAATTTCGGCTATTTTATTTCATTTTCGCTTAATCTTTTGAAAATCGGCGAGCTGTAAATTTACACAGTCGCAAGCTTAAAGGCGAAATTTAGCAAAAAGCGTTAAAATTCCAAGCAATGCAAGGAGTAAAAATGAAAATTTTAAAAAGTACGGACGCAAATTTCAAAGAGGAATTTGCGAGGTTGGTGCGCCGCGGCGAGACGGATATGAGATCGGTAATGCCCATCGTAAGCGGCATCATCGAGGAGATCAGAACGCGCGGCGATGAGGCGCTGGGCGAACAGATAGAGAAATTTGACAGATGGCGCGTGCAGGGCGATCTGGCTATCACGCAAGAGCAGATGAGCCGTGCGTATGAAAATTTAACCACGGAGCTTAAAAACGCGCTACAGGTCGCATATGAGCGCATCTACGCTTATCATGAAAAACAGCTTGAGAGAAGCTGGTTTAGCTTCGATCCAAGCGGCGCGATGCTCGGGCAAAAGATCACGCCCGTGGATCGCGCGGGGCTGTATATCCCGGGCGGCAAGGCGGCGTATCCGAGCTCGCTTCTGATGAATGCGATCCCCGCAATCGTCGCGGGCGTGGAGGATATCAGCGTCTGCACTCCCGCCGTGGGCGGCGTCGTAAATGAGCTACTGCTCGCGGCGATGCATGTACTGGGGATCAAAAAAGCTTACAAGGTGGGCGGCGCAAGCGCGATCGCGGCGATGGCATACGGCACGCGCACGATCGGCAAGGTCGACGTCATCACGGGCCCCGGGAATATCTTCGTAGCGACCGCCAAAAAGCTCGTGTTCGGCGATGTGAATATCGATATGATCGCGGGCCCTAGCGAAGTGGGCATCATCGCAAACGCCGCGGCAGATCCGCGCAACATCGCCGTGGATCTGCTCAGCCAAGCCGAGCACGACGAGATCGCGAGCAGCTTTTTGATAAGCGACGATGAAAAATTTGCTCTTTGCGTCGCTGAGCATATAGAGCAGCAGCTTCCTACGCTTGCGCGTGAGCCGATCGCTCGCGCCAGCATCCAAAACAAGGGCGCAATCATCATCGCACGCGATATGAATGAGTGCGTAGAGTTGATGAATGAGCTTGCGGTCGAGCACCTCGAGATCGCGACCGAGAACGCCTACGAGCTGCTTCCGCGCATACGCCACGCAGGCGCGATATTTTTGGGTCACTACACGCCCGAAGCGATGGGCGATTACCTCGCAGGTCCTAACCATACGCTGCCGACCGGCGGAAGTGCGCGATTTTTCTCGCCCCTGGGGGTTTATAACTTCATCAAGCGAAGCTCGATCATAGCGCTAAATAAGCGCGCCATAGATGAGCTCGGAGGCGCGTGCATGGCGTTAGCGGAAGCCGAGGGGCTGGGCGCGCACAAAAAATCGGTGCAGATCAGATTTGAGGAGAAGTGATTTTGCGCTGCAGCCCCAAGATACGGCGAGGTCGGAATTTAAAGATCGTCGGCGATAGTTGCGAAACCGCGAGCCGAAATTTAGAATTTAAAGACGAGTTAAATTTTAAAAAATATAAGCGTCGCGGCGAGAGTAAAATTTTAAAATTTCAAAAGCGCTATAAATTTAAAAAAACGGCTGTATTTGATTAAAATTTAAGGCAAATTTACTAAGCGAAATGATATACTTTCGCTGATTTTTTACAAGGAGAGAAAAATGAAAAAATCACTTTTAGTTTTGGCTAGTTTTGGCTTTGCGCTAAGTCTTAGCGCCGCAGATCTTTCAGATAGCTGCAAGGAGTACTTCGCAGATCTTGATAAGATGGTTGATACCTACAAACAAGCGGGTCAAGAGCAGCAGGTCAAGATGTATGAGGATCAAAAAAAGCAGTCTATGGATCAGATCAGCGCGCTTCCTAAGGAGCAGCAAGAGGCCACTTGCAAACAAGCTAAAGAGATATTCAAGCAGATGATGGATCAGATGAAACAACAAGGCGCTATGAAATAAATACCTTCGCGGGCACGATGATGCCTTCTTCAGTCGCGGCGATGTGATATCGTCGCGATTAATTCTTTTTAAACTCACACTTTTATTTTAAAAATTTTTAAATTTTAAAATTCGGATGTTTTATCCTCGTTGCTTTCGGGGTTTGCTAAGAATTTCAAATTTGACATTCGGCTCGTTGCAGGAAGTTAAAACGAAATAAAGCGCTCGCCGTCGTTAAAATGCTCCGCAAGGCAACGCATCTTAGTGGGACGCTGCGGTGCACCAAAGATTTACGAGCCGTTTTGGCGCGGCTCGAAACAGCGCCTCATCAATATGATAAATTCGAGGCTCGGTTTAAGCATTATTTTATCGCGATTTAAAATAGCCGAGGCTCATAGATAGAGCGAATTCGCATCTCAGTTTACGGCTCTGCCTATGAAATTTGCGACTAAAATTATCTCGCAAAATCGCCTTGGATTTTAATCCTTAGTAACGATCGCGCCGCTTTTTATTTCGTGCACGCAGGCATTTCTGTGCAGCTCCTTACCGGCATCTAAAGTATAGTAGTGCGTTGTTACTGTACAGCGTAAATCGGCGTCGATGACGAACTCCTGCTTGGCGCGCATCGGCGGCTTGCTTTTACCGCAGTGCACGTAATCGGCGTAAATTTCGCGACAATCGCTTATACGAAATGCGTCGTTTAAAAGGCACATAAAAACGTATTCGTGCCCGCGTTCGCTATCTTGAAAATCCATCAGATAAAGCCTTAGCAGAATTGTTTTGGCGCTCTTTTCGGGCAAACGACAAGCCCTTATGTCTCTGATCCTCTCCCAATACGCGCTTAGATTGTCGATTAAAAAATTCTCCTTTACGAACGAAAACAGCTCATTTTTATCAAGTAAATTTTTATCGATAGCCGCTAAGGGCGAAATTTCTCCCGGATAGCGCATCGGCAGTTGCGCGATCGGCAGATCGTCGTAAATATCTTTCATGGTCTGATAAATCTCCGGTCGCGGCGCATCGTCTCCCTTAGCCGCGGCATTTTCCATGCCGCATAGCGCAAGTAGGCACAGCAAAAATATCCACACCTGCTTCATAACATTCCCCTTTGTTTCGGTCGTAACCTCTTTGCTTCTGATCATACTGTAAATTTTAAAGCCTTAATATGAAGAAAAAAGATCAAAAATCAAAGTGCCGCTTTTACAGCTATCCTTAGCCATCTTTTTCTATTTTGCCCTTGCTTTTGGGCTAATTTAATCCGAGCCCTCTTGTTCTTGTGTGAAACGGACGATGCGCGATTATTCGCCGTTCTGCGCCTCTTCGGTGAAGCTAACGATGCGCGGAGCTGCGATGCGCGCGTAATCCTGCGCGTTTAGAATGATCGAGTGATCGAGCAAGCCCGCGTTGAAAGCGATCTCTTCAAAGCGTCCGAACAGCGACGGATCGGCGATTAGCAGCAGTTTGTCGTGGAAGCTAAAGGGCGGCACCGAGCCGATGACGCAGTCTGTGAGATCGCCCACTTCATCGGGGCTTACGAGCGATGCTTTCGTGCCGCCTAGCCCCTCTGCCAGGCGCTTTAAATCGGTTTTATGATCGGCTGCGAAGACCGCTAGGACGTAGATCCTGCCGTTTCTGCCTGCGGGTTTGTCGCTAGGAAGCTTCAGCTGCTGCGGCACGTTGGCGCAGATTTGATCGGCGGTTAAAGTTAAATTTCCGGCGCAGGCGCCGTTTTCGCAGCCTTGAGCGCTCGCAATGGCGGAGGCGTTAGGGTTTTGCGCATCATCGGCGTTTGCTAAATTTAAATTTTGCGCGAAAGAAATTTGCCCGTCCTTAAAGCCCTTGATCGTGCAAACTAGCGCCTTTGCGCCTTGCCCCAGCTGCGTGCCTCGGGCTTTGGCGACTTCGGCGGAGGTGCCCGCGCTTTGGTGAGCTACTACGCGGAAGTGCGCGCCCTGCTGCGTTAAAAGCTCTTTTAGACTTTCAAAAATTCTCTCTGACATGCTCTCTCCTTGTTTTTGCGAAATTATACTGAAATTTTAACTAAACGACGCATCGGCGCCAAATTTTGCAACCTCGCCACTTTTGTTGGCGCAATGCTTGCCGCCGCCGCATAGGCTTTGTATGTCGCGCATTTTACGGCTAAATTTTTAAAATTTAAAAGGCGGATAGGCTGAAGGCGCGCTAAATTTTACGGCCGCAATCTACGCAGAAGCGCGATGAGGTCCCGTCGCGCATAAAATTTACGCAAAGCCCGCGGTAAAATTTCGCGGTTAAAATTTGTGCAAAGGCGCAGCATAGTTTTTAAAAAGGGCGGTTAAATTTTCTACGCGCAGTTCAGCTCTTGCGAGCGATTTGACTTTTGTGAGCAGTTTGGCTTTTGCAAGTAGTTCGGCTAGTCGGCTCGTTTGCAAACGGCTAGGCTTTCCTTGCGGCGCGGACATCTATAGGCGGGGCTTAAAAGCAGATCGCGTATCTCTTTTGCAGGCGGTTAGGCTTTTCTGCGTGCACGCACCCGTGCGACGACCTGCCAAAGCCCTGTATCATTTCGCAGCTCCTTCCGCCACGAAAACGACGCCTCGCTCATCTATGAAAAGACGTAGCGCATCGCCCCCTCGCCGTTTTGCACGAGCACAATCTCCTCCGCTTCTTTGTGCGCGGTTAGGCGCAGCGCCGTGCCGACGCAGCCGTAAAAAATATCCCACGTCCCGCTTGCGGGCTCATAAATCCTTATCGTCGTGCCGTATTCGGCGTCCGGTTGCGGATTTGCGAGCCGCTGCGCGCGCGAGGGCACGATAAATACGTCCTGTACCGCGGATCCGTCCAAAACCCGCGCGAAGAGCCACTCACCTCTGACTTCACGCGGCGTGCCGCTCTGCAGGCCGTCCGTCCACCATATGTCCCAATCGCCGATGAGCGGTGCGAAAAAATCGTGCTCGCTCGGTATCTTTGCGCTCCGTGCGTCGCTGCACAGAGCCTTTGCAAATCCGCTTTTTTGCATTAACGCTCCTTGCGAAATTATTTCATCTTGCGGATTTTGGGCTCTTTGCTCTCTACGAGTTCGTAAATTTTAAGCTCGACCTTAACGTCTTTGGGCGCTAAAATTCTAATTTCGCCGCCATCGTAGGCGAATGGATGCGTGAGCTCGTAATAGATCCGCTTCTTTTGCTTCTTGCCGTCGCATAGCATCAGCGTTTGAGCAAGCTCATCGCCGCCGCTAAACTCGTAATAAAGCCCGTCCGAGCCCTCTTTTTGCTCTATTTTGCCGCCGATCAGATACGCGTCATTGCAGTCGGCCTTGATCTCTTTCGAAAAGACCGCTTCGACCTTAAACTGCTGCGGCGGCATCTTTGACGGCGTTAGCTCAAAGACGTTTAGCTGCTTTTGCGCCTCGCCGCCGAACAAAAACAGCGGCAATAGGAAAAATAAAACGCTTTTTCTCATTTTTTGCTCCTTAAAAAGATATTTTTATTTAAAATTTTAGCAAAATTTTTACTCATTAAACTGAAATTTCAATCAACTTCGTTTTTGCCTACAATACAGATGATGTTTTTTAGCGCTTCCGTCTCTGATTTTAACGCCTCGCTATCGGTTTTTTGCGCAGCGCTATTTTTGTTCGCTAAATTTTTGCTAGAGCCTTGCGGCGAGGGTTTTTCCCGCGAGTTTAAAGCCTTGACGGCGTCGCGCGATATTTCGCCCTGCGTCTGCACGGTGGAAATTTCGCCGCTAGCCCCGCCAGCCTTGCTCGTGCGGCGGCTTAGCACGCTTTTGACGCTTATCTTTTCGCCTGCGTAAAACGCTTCGCAAAGCCCGCCTTGCGCCTCATAGTCCGTCACTTTGACGCTGCCCTCTTGAAATTTATAAAATTTCGCCCGTTTCGCTCCTCGTAGCTCCCTGACTCCGCCCCATACGTCGCTCTGCGCGTCGAGATCTGCGAGCGCGAATGCGCCGTCTGCCGCCTTATACATATTGCCGAGCCTTATCGGTATGCGTTCGCCGCTCTTTTTGGTAAGCACGAAGCCGATCTTTTCGCCATCTTTTGGGCTCTGGCGGAACTGCCCCGAGAAAAACGCCGTGAAAAACGCGACCTCTTTGATCTCGCCGTCGGTGCCTAGGTACCTCGTCCAGCCATCTTCGGGCACATCGATCTCGGCGACGTCTCGTCCGTCCTTTGCGCCGCATTTTAAGCCCGCGCAGCCGCTAAGCGCTAATGCCGCAAGCGCGGCTAGAAATAAGTTTTTCATATCTTCCCTTCAAATAAATTTTGGCTCAGAGCAGGGCGCCGCCTGCGCTTCTATGCGTAAATTTGCGCAAAATAGGGCGCGCTCGCTCACTCCGCGGGCTTGATGCGCTACCGCGTCTAAACACACATAAATCGCGCGATATAAGCGGTGGCGCGGAATTTTAACGTCGCTCGGCGCGTTTTGCAAGCGCTTTGCGGCAAATCCGCCCGAAACCTCGGGCGCGCAAAGCCCGTATTGCGGCTAAATTTATCAAGCCGACGTCGCCCAGACGCGTAAAAATCGCTGTCCGCTCGCCTCAAACGAGCGCCCCTGCCAGTCCCAGTCGTTTTCGCCGCCCATTGCAAAATTTTGAGGCTCGCCTGATAGAGCCGCCGCGCTCAAAGCAGCCGTTATCCGCTCTTTCATAAAATCATCGGGCTCGCAAGACTTGAATTTTTCAAATTTTATCTCGTAAAGGGAGGTGAGCCTAAAGTCCGCGCGCACGAGCTTGTCGCACTGCTGCGCGAACTCCGCCGCGCTATATTCGTGCTTTGGGGCATAGTACCAAACCTCCAGCTCCTCGATGCTTTCGCCCCCAAATTTTATGGATTTTATCATTCTGACTCCCATTTCGCTCATCGCGGCGGTTTAAATTTTATCGCTTAAATTTTGTTTGCACTCATGCGGCGCAGGTTTTGCACGCAAGATCAAACTCTCGCTGTTCGGCGCGAGCGCGCTGCGCAGGCAAATTTTAAATTTAATCCGCCGCACTTTAAATTCAGACGCCGAAGTCCGCCCGCATCCCCTCTTTGCCCTTCGGCGTAAAATAGCAAACGATGTAGCAGAGCATTCGGTCTTTGTACTCGTATTTGGCTTCGAGGCTTTCGATAATGCGCGCAAATTCCTGCGGCGGCTTGTCCTCAAAGGCGCCTCGCAGCTCCTCTGCGGCGATATGTCTTGGGCTAAGGAGCAGATACGCCGCGCCGCCGTCCTCATCCTCGCTGATGGCGCGTAAAATTTCATCGCTCGCGCGAATGCCCCTTGCCGTCCCATTCGCACAGGC
>NZ_CALKTT010000083.1 GCF_937997535.1 uncultured Campylobacter sp. | reverse complement strand
GTTGCAGAGCCGCTAGCTTTTGCTCCTTTTACGTCGCCGGTAACTTGGCCGTCATCGACATTTACGGTGTTATTGGTTGCGCTGCCGACCGTCGCCTCTGCGCCCAGTGCGCTGCCCGCTACCTGTGCGCCTCCCTCTATCGTCACGGTGTTTTGCGAAGTACCGGTGCGACCGTGTCCGCCCCAAACGTTCTTTTTGGCTTCGCCACCGTTTAATTTTACGGTATTTTTATCGGCAGCTTTTTGCGAACTTAATCCGCCGTAGACTTCATCATTTGCGGTAGTATTCGTTAAATTTACGATATTTTCTTCTGCGTTATTGCTTATGCTATATCCGCCGTAAATTTCTTTCGTCACGGCGCTATCGTTTAAATGCACCTCATTTAATTTAGCGGCTCCGCTTGAAGACTGACCGCCGATAACGGAATTTATTTTTGAGTTATTTTGCGCCGTTACGATATTTTTTGCGGCATCTCCGCTATTGGCTTGACCGCCGCTTACGATGCCGTCCACTTTAGCGCCGTCTAAGGTTACTTTATTATCGTGGGCACTACCGCCGCTCGTATTAACGCCACCGCCATTGACTTGATTTTTGGCATGAGTGCGGGTTAAATTTACGGTATTGTTAAATGAGTTTACGCCTCTTCCGCCGAAAATCGTACCGCCTACTTCGCCGTCTTCTATATCTACGATATTTCTTGAAGCATCGTTAGTAGTGGATGTGCCGCCGTAAATTTCACCGGTTACGACGTTATTTCCTCTAAGCTTGACGTGGTTGTCTTCCGCTTTGCCGCCCGCGGCATTACCGCCGTAAATATTCTCGCCGACTTTGGAGTTAGTCAAAAATACTCTGCTGCCAGTTACGGCGCCGTTAGAGCTTTCTCCGCCGGTAACGCTCTTTTTAAAAGTCGTGCCGGTAGAGGTTACTTTATTATTTGAAGCGCCGGTTTTACTCTTGCCGCCTATGGCCTGTTGACCGATCTCGCCGCCAGTCAGATCTAAATAACTATTAGTAACCGTTCCGCTGCGGCTCTCTCCGCCAATCAATCTTCCGCCTATTTTTGCGTTACCGTTAATTTTTGCGTAGTTATTCGCGACATCCTTATTGTTGCTTCTTCCGCCGATTGCATCGCCGGTTATTTGGCCACCGGTTAATTCCAAATAGCTATTATTAACCTTGCCGTCGTAGCTAAGTCCGCCGTATACGCCGTCATCGTTGCTTGAGTTCGCACCCGTGACCTTGCCGCCGCTCATATTCACATGAGCTCCATCTATGTCGCCATAATATGTAAAAGCGCCATAAATTGCCTTGCCTACAGTACCGCCGCTAATGGTAACATAATCACCTTGGCTATTAGAAGCAAGATTATGGGCATTATTTCTATAATAGCTTCCATATGCGTAATTAGTTACATTACCGCCCTCAATCGTAGAGTGATTAGCAATGGTTTTACTAACCATATATGCGCCGTTGATATTTCCAACCTCGCCTTTTTTCAACCAACCGTGGTTGTTTTTAGCCGTCGCCTTACCGCCGCCTCCGGTAATGCCGCCGCCTGTACCATTAGCGACCAAAACATCAGTGACTTTAGCGCCGTTATTATCTATAGTTACGACATTGTTTTGTAAAACAGCGGTGCTATTTTCTGCAGCTATTACTCCATTTACGTTTACTAAATTTACAACACCGGTAATATTTACTTTATTACCGTCTGCGCCGCCGTTTTCTACCGCAGCGCCCGCGACTCTACCGACGATAATAGGCGTACCGCTGATATTTACTTCGTTATTATTTGCTTGATTTGTACCGGTCGCTCTACCGCCCATTAGCGATGTGCTGTTAAAATTATTAAAATTCTTGTAGTATATCTTAGTAGCGCCGCTAACATTTACGATATTGTGTATGGCGTCTCCGCTATTGCTCGCTCTACCATACCATGTGCCGTTGCCGCCGAGTACGACATAATGCACTTCTGCGCTATCTAAATTTACTGTATTGTTTTGTGCGCCTTTTCCTTCGCCGCCCACAAGTATCGCTACCGTAGCGCCATTATTGACATTAAGTATATTGTTATTTGCCGAGGTAACTTGCTCATATAAAAAACCCTGTCCCAAATTGGTACCATCGCCGTTACCTCCGCCATAAATCGTGCGATTCCAAGTGCTTACGCCACCCGAAGCAACGCCTCTTATTGTTACGATATTATTATCGTTTTGTCCGTGAGCATTTACTTTACTTTCAAAGCCGCCCGAGTAATTTTCACCGGATGATTTATATAATTGACTTGGAGTACCGTCGCTTTTAGTTACCGTTATGATTCCATTACCAGCTAAAGCTTGCGAAGGAGCAATGGCTAAGCACGCCGCCAAACTCAAACCGGAAATAATCGGTATTTTAATATCTTTCATAATCCATAATCCTTTGTAAAAAATAAAAACTATCCATTATACTATAAAAATACCTATTTACAATAAATTTAATACAATTTCTAACGAAAGGTAGCTTAATGCGAAAAAATGGGTATTGCGATGCAACGTTTTCGATAATAAAGTAAAATTTCAGCTTATTTTTGTTATCGAAGCTTAAACGAAAAATTACGATTACAAAATGATGGAATTTTAAAATTCCGACCTTAAAATTTAGCCAGCGGGATCCCCAAGAAACGACGCTGCGAGAAAAGCGCTAGAATAAAAAGACAGCAGTTTCTGATATTGATAAATAGGGCAAGGCATAAATTTTATAAATTTGGATTTTGTGGAATTTAAAGCGAAGCAATATATATGAGAGGGATTAAAATTTGAAGTCCAGGCTAGAAGTGCATACTTTTGCGGTATGTCATTAGCAAAGAGATTAAAATTTTAAAGCAAGTTCCAGGCGAGGCGATAAAAACGATAAAGTAGCGGCGCGGAGAGTTAAATTTTAAAAATTATAAGTGAAAACAAAAGCAAAATTCTAAGAATTTCAAGCGAAATTTGGGCTTTCAGCGGTATTTTGAAATGGCAAAGGGCTTTCGGCGGAGGTGCTTTAAAATAGCAGAGGGCTTTCGGCAGCATTTTAATGCTCGCCAAAAGCCCATTTTTATAGTTTATGTATCTCTTACGCTCGAAAGCTAGGAATTCCGCTTGTCAAAAAGTCCAAAACCTCAAAAGATCTGCTGGCTTACTCGCAATGTTCCGCTAATGCTTTGTCCTGGGCTCGCCGCGGTTAAATTTTAACGCTTTCGCGTTACTCGCCGCTAAAGCCTGGTGGGCCAAGCTTAGCGGATTACAAGACCTTGCGGAATTCCGCGTCTGATAACCCAAACTAGGGTTTTCTTGCCCTTGTAATCTTTGATGTATCGATCGAAGTCGTCTGTGCTTTTGACATCGTTTTGACCGACTTGGATGATCACGTCGCCTACCTCAAAGCCGTAATCATCGGCTTTTGAGCCATCTTTGACGCTTAAGACGAGGGCACCCGAGACATCGTCGTCGAGGTTATATTTGCGGCGCAAGCTGTCATTTAACGTCCTTAGCTTTAGCCCCTCTATTGCGCTTTTTGAGTCCTCGCCGGCTGAGCCTAAGGTGGTGGAGTCGGATTTCATCGCGTCTAGCTTGATAGTCGTGCTCTTGCTTTTGCCGTCGCGCTCAAATTCTACATCCACTGAGCTTCCTGGAGCCATTGAGCCGATTAAATTTTTTAGCTCGTTGGCGTTTTTGATAGATTTGCCGTTTATTTTGGTAATCAAATCGCCGCGCTTGATGCCTGCTTTATCGGCAGGCATGTCTTTTTCGACGCTTGAGATTAGCGCGCCCTCTTTGCTTTCATAGAGCTCTTTTTGATCTTTAGACATATCTGAGATCGTAACGCCTATAAAGCCACGCTCGATCTTGCCGTTTGTGATGAGCTTTTCAGCGATCTCTTTTACCATATTTGAAGGGATCGCAAAGCCTACGCCGTTATTTCCGCCGCCGCGACTTAAAATGGCGGAATTTATCCCCAAAAGCGCGCCGCGACTATCCACTAGCGCGCCGCCTGAGTTGCCCGGATTGATCGAAGCGTCGGTTTGGATGAAATTTTCATATTGATTTAGCCCGATATTGTTTTTATTTAGCGCCGAGATTATGCCTTGAGTGATGGTGCCGCCCACGCCGAAAGGATTTCCGATAGCAAAGACGATATCGCCCTCCATAGCCTTGGACGAGTCGGCAAATTTAACCGCAGAGAGATTTTTTTCGTCGATTTTGATGATCGCAAGGTCGGTTTTAGGGTCGGTGCCGATTACCTTGGCTTTATATTCCTTATCGCCTTCTAATAGCGTAACTACGATCTCGTCAGCGTTTTCTATTACGTGATTATTTGTGACAATATAGCCGTCTTCGGAGATGATGACGCCAGAGCCTAGCGAGCTTCCCTCGCGCTCCTGCTGCTGTGGAATGTCAAAGTCGAAAAATTGCTTAAAAAACGGATCGTCAAACATCTGTGACATCGGGCTGTTGCCTGCTTTGATCTTGGTTTTAGTTGCAATATTGACGACGGATTTTTTTACGTCCGCAACGGAGCTGTGATATGAGAGCACGACATCTTTATCAAAGCCCGGATTTACGCGCTCATAATTGCTTGGAGCTTCTTTAATGTCTATATTAGCGCCAAAAAGCGCACCTGCTAAAGCTATCGATATGATGATCGATTTTTTCATTTTTATATCCTTTGTGATAATAAAATTTTGGCGGAATTATAAATTTTGTCCGCTAATATATTCTTAACGCAAAATTAAAATTTATAAATAGAATTTAGCAAACTTGATTGACACTCACTAAAGTTTTATGATATAATCTACATAAATTTTAAGATTTTAAGGATTAAAATGGCAAGCACAAGCAGTTTATACGAAACCTTAGGCGTGGATAAATCAGCAAGCGCCGAGGAGATTAAAAAAGCTTACCGCAGGCTAGCTCGCAAGTATCACCCGGATATCAATAAAGAGCCTGGAGCGGAAGATAAATTTAAAGAGATCAACGCCGCGTATGAAATTTTAAGCGACGAGAAAAAGCGGGCGCAGTATGACCGCCACGGCGACGAGATGTTCGGCGGACAGAATTTCCACGATTTCGCGCAGGGTTCGGCAAACATGGGCGATCTAAACGACATCCTAAACAGCATTTTCGGCGGCTCCTTCGGCGCAAAAAGCGCAGGCTCACGTGGCGGATTTAGTTTCAGCTCTTTCGGTGGTGGCGAGGGTTTTAGTGGCTTTAGCGGCAGCAGTTTCGGCGGCGGATTTGGCGGCACACAGAGCCTAGATACGCACAGCTCGATTGAAATTCCTTTTGAGACCGCGATACAAGGCGGCGAGATGAGCGTGCGCGTGGGCGGGGAGACGGTTAAATTTAAAGTACCCGCGGGTATAAATGCGGGCGAGAAGCTGCGCATAAGGGGCAAGGGACAAAAATCAGGTGCTCAAAGCGGCGATCTAATTTTAGAGATAAAAATCGCGCCAAGTGCCGAGTACACGCGCGAAGGCGACGATCTTTTCAAAAAAATCGACGTTCCTTTAAAAACGGCGCTGTTTGGCGGAAAGGTAGAAATTTCGACGCCGAGCAAAAGCGCAACGATAAAGGTCGCAAAAAATACCAAAAACGGGCAGAAATACCGCTTAAAAGGCTACGGCGTGCAAAACCGCAAGAGTAAAATTTTAGGCGATCTATACGCGGTGGTAAATGTCGTTTTGCCCGACGTCGATTCGCTGGACGAGGACGTCAAAGCCGCGCTACAAAAGCTATAAGGAGGCATCAAAATGCATGATTACGATGAGCCGGTTTATCTCATATCGATAGTTTCGAAGGTCCTAGATATCCATCCGCAGACGCTGCGGCAATACGAGCGCGAAGGACTCGTAAGCCCGGGGCGCACGGAGGGCAAGATGCGCCTGTACTCGGCACATGATATGGACCGCATACGCATGATTTTAAACCTTACAAAGGAGCTTGGCGTCAATCTTGCGGGCGTGGATGTGATCTTTCGCCTGCAAGAAAGGATTGCCGAGTATGAGCGCGAGATCGAGGAGCTGCGGGCTAGAATTTTAGAGCTTGGCGGAGAGACAGATTAAAGTTTGCGAAATAAAAATTTTAAAGCTCAGCAAAAATCGGATCCTGGCGCTATAAGCTGAAATTTTAATGCTATCAAAAAGCAAGATCGCCTCTTAAGCGTAGATTCAAGCGATAAATTTTGATTTTCAGAGAGGATTTGTGGACGCGTTAAATTTAAAGTCGCACTAAATAAACCCGGGCGAATTTTCTTGCAATTAAATTTAAAAGCCGTCTTATATAATTTAGCTTTAAAATTTAAAATTTCAAGCCGCGTTAGATTTTAAAATTTTGTCGCGAACCTCTAAATTTAGCGATAAAGTGTGACATAATTTCTCTATTTTTAAGCGGGATTTTAGTAGAATCACATTATAAAATTTACCCGTAAATTTATATGAAAAGATAAAATTTCATCGATTATCGCCTCCGGTAAATGGTCGCGGATAATGTAAAATTTGACAATAAATTTAGCGCTAAATTTTACGTATAATCTTACAAAAAAGGGAGTTAATGGAGCTTGTTATAGAGCTATTTCTTGCGATCACCGCGCTTGCGATAGTGCTAAATATCGTCTTTAAAATTTTTGAAATTCCCACTATCATCGGCTATATCGTCGCGGGCGTGTGCTTTTCGCAGATATATAGCTTAAGCAGTGTCGAAAACGCCCATATGTCCGAGCTGGCGGAATTCGGCATCGTCTTTTTGATGTTTACCATCGGGCTTGAGTTTAGCTTCCATCACCTGATGAGCATGAAAAAGGACGTATTTTTTAACGGCATACTCCAAGTACTCGGCACCGGTATTATTCTAGCGCTCATCATCGATCAAGCTTTCGGCGGAAACATAAAAACCGTGATGATTATCGGGCTTGCGCTCGCGCTTAGCTCTACGGCGATCGTGCTAAAAACGCTCAACGAAACAGGCGAAATCAACCAAAACTATGGGCGCAAAGTGCTTGGGATCCTGCTCTTTCAAGATCTCGCCGTCATCCCGATCTTGCTGATGATCGACATCTTCGGCTCGACCGACAATACCCCCGTGAACTATCTAATCTTAAAAACCGCCGTAAGCGCCGCCATAGTGGTAGTGATCCTTTTCGTGCTCGGTAAATTCGCTTTTAACCGCTTCCTCTACTACGTCGTAAGGACAAATTCTAAAGAAATTTTCATCGCGACCATCCTTTTTACCGTCGTGGGGGCTAGCTTTTTGGCGCATGTTTTTGGCTTTTCGTACACGCTGGGCGCATTCATCGCGGGCATGCTCATCGCAGAAACCGAGTATAAACACGAGATAGAGGCCGATCTGACGCCGTTTCGAGACATACTGCTGGGGCTTTTTTTCATCACGATTGGCATGCAGATAAATTTTGAAGTCATCGTCTCGCACTATGGGCTGATCCTGCTCGCTATTATCGTTATAATGGCGCTTAAAACGGTTGTGATTTATGCGATCTTATTTCTCTCTACTGGTAAAAGAATAGCGCTAAAAGCGGCGCTGTCGCTATGCCAGATAGGTGAGTTTGCGCTTGCGATCTTTTCGCTGTTGATGAGCCGCGATATGCTAAGTAAGGAAAACGGGCAAATTTTAATTACAGTCGTAACCGCGACGATGATTTTAACGCCGTTTATTCTTAAAAATTTAAACAAAATCGCCAACCGTTTCGAGTCTAAAGTTGAAAAGCTCGAGGATGAGGAGCATAAAACTCAAATCCCGCCGATGAAAAATCACATCATTGTAGCAGGCTACGGCAGGATAGGGCAAGAAGTTGTGCTACGCCTTAAAGATCAGGGGCTGCTATACGTAGTCGCCGAGAGTGATTTAGAGCTTGTGGATCTGGGCAAATCGCGCGGAGAGAACATATACTTTGTAAATATAATGCAAAAAACCGCGATCGACGAGCTGCATGCGCGCGATGCGTCGGTCATCATCCTAACGATTGCAAATCAACAAAAGCTAGACATCGTCGCTAAGATGCTAAACGGCTCTAATTTAAAAGCAAATATCATAGTGATGCATACGGGCGCCGATCCGCAAAGCGAGTTGCAGAGCGAATACGGCGAAAATTTTATATTCGTAAAAAAGGAGAGAGTAGTAGCCAATGCGCTTTTACAAGAGGCGCTGAAATGCAAGCTAACGCAGTAGCCTTGAGCGTTTAAGATCAAATTTAAACGCATTTGCTATGCCTAAAATTATCCACGCTCTTTATTATTCTTACTTCTATACTCAGCTAATTTGAAGCGTTTTAATGAACGCAGATAATAGATATATTTATAATAGCTGACTTGCAAATTTTAAAGACGCAAAGTGCTGCTTTGGATTGATTTAAATTCTAAATTTAAGCTGTCATTCCATAGCAAAAGGATACTCCGACAAGGAGCTGATGAAGTATATTCGCGCGATAAAGTTATTTAAAAATTCGTTTAAATTTTACTAATTTCACTCTTTTATCTCTTTATAAACGCTTAAGTTGCGTGCTAGGCAAACAAGGGTAGTAATAACGGACACAGGCGTCACTGCTAGAAGATAAAATAAGCCAAAAAATAGCCCTATATCGTTAGATTCACTACCGCCGCCGGCAAGCCATAACGCTATAGCCATAATGGGATAATACAAAACTAATGTCACAATCGCAAAATTTTCTATCGCGAAAATCGTATTGCTTTTTTCGGGATTTTCTACGAAAAGTTTGCTGTATTTGCGTTTTGAAAAGAAAAATATAATCGTGCAAACGGCGCTAACTATAAACGCCCAGTGTAATTCGTACGAATTTGGTAAAAATAAAATCAAAAAAACCGTTGTCGCAAAACTCACGAAAGCAAATCTGATCAAACGGTGAAGTTGATATTTTTGCTTTAAATTTTTTGCAATTTGTGCTAGAGCTTTGCCGTACTCTAGCGCTTCCTCTTTGCTTTGGATAGATTCTGTTTCAAGGCTCGCGTCATTAAATTTTTGCTCAAATTTAGCGGCTTCATCTTGGGCGCCTTGCGCCTTGCCGTTTGTTTTGTTAAAATTTTGCTCGCCGGAAATTTTATCAGCGACCGCTCCGCTAATTTTTGTCTGCGATTTTGGTGCCGGTAAATACACGGTCTCATCGGCGTCAAATTCCGGATTTGCGTTATATGTTATTATCGCCACCGGAATAGCGATAAAAATAGCGGGTATAATCTGACGTGTATCCCAGTCTATGTGATATTTTATCTGTAAATAAAATCCGATTAAAGCATAAAGGACGTAAAATATCGCAGCCACATGTATCCATATAAGCATAAAGGCCTTATCTGCATCGCTAAATAAAAGCAGGGCGTATTTTTTATACTTCAGCCTGTTTAGGCAGACGAGTATATTTATCGCAGATAGTGCGAGCATGCATAAAAACGACATTATGGGCGCATCATTTACAAACGTAAGAAACACGACGATATAAATCAGGAAGGTCAAAAGCGTCCCGAAAAACAGATATCTACAAAAGCGAAATCTATCGTAGCTTTTTAAAATTTCTTGCGGAATTTGGCTGATGTCCGCGGGGATTTTGTCTTTTTGCGTTTTTACCGCCTTTATCGGTTATTTTAGCTCAAATTTTGCTTTTTTACTCCGTAGCGTTTTAAATTTAATGAAGCGAGCTTTTTGGCTTGCTTCTTTTTTAGCGGACAAGCAATCCCGATTTTGCATTAAATTTTTAAAAATGAATACTTACCGGCTCCTGCAATTTTATCGATAAAATTTTTAGCAGGCTAAATTTACGCTTCATTTCTAGCTAAATTTAGCTTCAAAATTTATCCTGCTTCATTCATAAAATAAGGCAACCAAGCTAAAGCTCATCTGTTTTATCCACCCGCACGAACGCCCAGTGCATAAAATCCCGCTTTGGCTCGTATTTGCCGCTGTTAAAATACTCCGCTAGTCGCGCCTCCTCTGTTTCGCTTAGCTCGCCGCCAAGCATCCAGCGCGTCTTTTGCACAAACTCCTCCGCACTTTTCGCTCCGCCGCCGTGGCATTGGGCTTTAATGTAGCTGAGGCTCGGCAGATAGCCCATTTGAAACAGGATGTTTAAAAGATAGACGAAGTCGGGCCTTTGCTCCACTTCGCGCCCTATCGCATCCAAAATATCCCCGTCCACGAAGCTGCCGCCCACCTTAAACGTGATGTAAAGCGCCTTTTTGGTCTTTGAAAGAAGCTTTTTAAGCGCGGTTTTTAGATCATCCACCTCAAGGCAGCGCGAGGCAAAAACCACGTCGCACGCGGGCACGTCCGACCAGTCGTCCTCGAAGGCTTTTTGCGCAAATTTTGCGTTTTTTGCGCCGTAAATTTGAGCATTCTCGCGGGCGAATTCCGGCATTTTGGACGAAAAATCGTAGCCGTAAATTTGATCCACCTTTTCCGCCGCCAGCACGCTTAGCGCGCCTGCGCCGCACGCGAAATCAAGCAGCGTGGAGACGCCCGTAAAATCGACCTTGTCTATAAACTCGCGCGCGTAGGTGCTTTTCATCACGCCCTCGTTGAAGCTCGGCGCCTTTTTGTCCCAATGCTCGGCCAGTTTTTGCCGAATGAGCTTTTTGCTTTTTGCGCCTTATAAAGCGCATCAAAGTCGATCTCATCGTAGTTTGAAGCTAAAATCATAACTATCCTTTCTAAAATTTAGCGAGCAGATCGCACCGGTTTTCGTTAAATTTTAACGTAAATTTATGCGCCGCCCCAAACCTGCCTGAAATTTCAAACCGCCCGGCGAGAAATACTAAGGCAAGCCCACCTCTGCGTATTTTATCTGCTCTAAATTCTTTAAATTTTTACCAACGATCGCAGTTAAATTTTAGAAAGTCCGTGCATAAATCAAAATTTTTAGTTTGTCGTCCGCGCTTGTTCGCTCCGCATTTAAATCGCCGCTGTGGATTTATTGCAAAGCTCCCAATCTAGCCGCTATCACCTTCTGCATCGCTTGATTTTTCTTGTTTTTGGCTAAAATTTGCAGCCTCTTTTTGCCGATGCGTTTGTCGGCAGCCTTTAGGATATTTGCAAGCCCCCATTCATCGGCACCAAAGTGCTTTGCGAACAGCTCCTCTTTGGGCGTGTCGATATATTCGCGAATAAGCTCGCCGATGTCGCTTATGTCGTTACCATACGGATAAATTTTCGTTAGAGCGCCCCCTACTAGGCTTTTTACGCCGCCGCTTTTTAGCACGAAATCCTTCGGATAATCAAAAATAATCTCGCTCGCAAGCGTGATAAAATATCGCGGCAAATCCGTGCTGCCGCGCCTGCTTTGCATCCTATAAACCGTGCAGTGGAGCTTAAAATCAATGCTTTCATCCACGAGCTCGTAAAGTTGTTTTGCAAGCTTGCTTCAGCGTTTCATTTTTCCCCCTTATTTATTATCGCCTCTTGCGATTTCGCGCGTAGCTTTTGCCGCCCTTTACGACGATCGCGCTCGAAGGCTCCGCGCCTTTTCTATATTTTTTGCAAATTCGCTTTGTAAAATTCTGCCTCGCTAAACGCTCTCCCAAAATCTAGACTCCGTCTTGATCGCTCCTCGGTTTTTCTCGCGTAAAATTTGCAAAAATTCTTTAAAGCTCGGCGTAAAAATCGAAGCGGCGGGCACAAATTTATACTCGCTCGCACCGTCTTGCTCGGGCTTGTTCGCGCTGCCGCGTTCAAGCTCGCTCGCGCCGCCAGCAAAGCGGATCCGCCAAATCCTAGCATGATTTATCCGTATTTTTGTGACTTCAAGCGCTAAAATTTGCTCAAATTTATACCTCGCCGCGAGCTTCTGTCCATCAAAAACGTAGATAAAATCCTGATCAAACCAAAGGCCCTCGCACGAGATAAAAAATCGCTCCAGCCAGAACAAAAACTGCCGCACGGAAAGCCTTTTTACCGCACTTGCTTCGCTTATCCCATCTATCGCGGCAAGCTCGCGCGAGCTAAGCTTGCGAGGGTTGCGCCAAAAAAGCGTCCAAACAATCCCGCCCAGAAGCAAGACGCTAAAAATTACGATTAAAATTTGAATTAAAGCTTCAGCCATTTAAAATTCTAAGTCCTTTTAAAAATGCAAATTTCGCCTCCGTATCGCCCCAAAACGAGCTTCTGCTAAAATCCGCCTCCGCGCCGTTTGCAAGCTCCTCGTAAAGCTTATAAAATCGCCCTTTGTAGGTGCAATCGCTTAGGCAGATGTTGAAAAACGCCTCCGTCGCGTCCTTGCCGCCGAAATAATATACAAAGTAGATCGGACGCAGATCGAAAGCGCTTAGATTTTTGTTAAATTTAGCCCCATGCTGCATCATAAACTCTACCGCCTTTTGTTTGTCCTCAAAAAGCTCAAAAATAGGCAGCGCGTAGTCCTTGATAGCCGCGCTAATCTCGCGAACGCTGGGCTCAAAGCTGGCGCCCGCGAGCTGCCAGTCGCGAAACTGTTTGCGCGGCGTGAGATAGCCCAGCTGCGATACGAAAACAAGATCGGTTGAGTAGGACAGCTCCTCTTGCATTAGCTTTTTTAGGCGCTTGCAGTAGATCGCGATCTGCGGCAGGATGCTCACGCTGCCGGAGTAATTGCGCATGCTGGAGCCAAAATAAATTTCAAATAAAATCTCCTTGTCGCTTGCAAGCTTCGTTAGTTTTTGCCCCTTTTGCGTGGGCTTGAAGTACGCAAAATTTGCCGCGATCTCATTGCAGCCGTTTAAAAATATCTCGCGCGGAGTCATGATTTTCCTTTTAAATTTATCGTTTAAATTTAGACGTTTTGCTCGCTAGCAATTCGGTTTGCTGCTTGCATTGCCAAAGTCGCGATTCGCAAGCTTGGCGTTTTATCGACGCGCCGTCTTGCCGCCGAAAACCATATAATGCGCGCAATTTTACCCCAATTCGGCTAAATTTAACGGCGCTATGCGCCTGTAAAATTTATAATCTATCCTTATATCTTTCGTAGTTGATGCTGTAAATTTTATAGATATTTTCGGCGTTTATGAGCTGCTCGCTGCGCCCGAAAGCTAAAATTTCGCCGTCTTTTATAAACAGCGTCAAGCTTGAAACGAACTTCGCATGCCGCGGGTAGTGCGTCGTCTGCACGAAGGTGTAGCCCTCGTCGCCTAGAGCTTTTATCATCTCGAGTAGCTTGATCTGATTGCCGAAGTCCAGCCCATTGGTAGGCTCGTCCATAAAGATCACTTTCGCTCCCTGCACGAGCGTGCGCGCGACGTATGCCAGCTGCTGCTACTTTGAAATTTCATCTTTTAAAATTCCGTCTTTATACGGATCGCGCTTAGAATTTTATATCGCCGCGTCTTTAGAATTTGCGTAGTCGCGAATAAATTTTTATTGAAGTTTAAAATTTGATGTCGTGTTGTTGCGCTGCGTAAAATTTCAATAACGCGCTAAATTTAAGTAGCACGTAAAATTAAGCATTGCGCTAAATTTCAAGTTACGCGCCGAATTTAGCTCGCGCGACAAATCAAGCGCGCCGTATAATAAAAGCGGTATAAATTTGCTCGCGCGATAAAGCCCGTCTTTCGGCACTTAGGCGTATAAAATTCTACCCAGGCGGATCATGTTCGAGCCGCATTTGATCGCGAGCTCAAAATCATCGCTCATCCCCATCGAGCAGATCCGCGCGCCGTGCGGCACGAGCGCATCGAAGATCTCACGCGTCGCCTCGAAGCTTCGCGCGATCTGCGCGGGCTCGCTCACGTGCGCGCCGATACTCATCACGCCGATTAAATTTAGATTTTTGCACTCCTGCTTGATGCGCAAAAACTCCTCCACCGCGCGGTTTTTATCGAGCCCAGTTTTGGAGCTCTCGCCCGCGGCGTTGATCTCCAGTAGCGTATCTAGCGGATAAGTTAGCCGCTTATTCACGGCAAGCGCGAGCTCGCAACTGTTACAGCTCTGCCACAGCGTCGGGCGCAGAGCGATGAGCTGATTGATCTTGTTGCTTTGTAGCGTGCCGATGAAGTGCCACTTTAGCGGTAGTTCGCGCAAGGCCTCGCTTTTGCGCTTTAGCTCCTGCACTCTGTTTTCTCCAAACGCGATCTGTCCTTGCGAATATAGCTCGCGCACCTCATCCGTGCCTACGTTTTTGCTTACCGCGACGAGCTGCACTTCGCCCGCGCCTGCTTTCGCAGCCTCAATGCGCTTTAAAATTTCATCCAGCCTCATTTGTAAAATCCCAAAATTCTAGCGAAATCATTCAGCACCGTAAATATCATCAAAAGCGCTAAAATCCCCATGCCTACGTAGCTGGCACTCACGAATACCCGCTTTGGCACCGGGCGGCGGAAGATGAGCTCAAAAAGATTAAACGCGATGTGCCCGCCGTCGAGCGCGGGGATAGGAAAGAGGTTGATAAGCCCTAAATTTACCGATATTAGCGCCACGAGCGCGAGCAAGACCGCCGCGCCGTAATCGACCGCCTTTGAGGTGATGTCTGTAATGGCGACGATACCGCCCATCTCCTTGGGCGAAACGACGCCGCTGGCGAGCCTTTCTAGACCTACCAAGATGAGCTTTGATGCCTCCACCGTCTGATCCCACGCGAAGCTAAGCGAGCTTGCGCCCTTGTGATACAGCGTCACGGTAGCGTTGTAATCGGGCGAAATGCCGATGAGCGGCACTCTGATGCTCTCGCGCCAGATGGTTTTTTTCTCGCCGAGCTTCGGCGTGAGCTGCAGGCTCAGCCGCTCGCCGCCGCGCATGATTTCTAAGCTTAGAGGTGCGGCGGTTACTTGTTTTGAGATATCGTCCCACTCGCGGATCTGCTTGCCGTCAATTGATAAAATTTCATCGTTTAGCATTAGCCCTGCGCTTGCCGCGGCGGAATTTGGCGAAATTTTACCGACCTTGGGCGCGAGCTTTTCAACGCCGATGTAGCCCAGCGCGATGTAGATCAAAAACGCAAGCAGCAGGTTAAAAAACGGCCCCGCAAAAAGTATGATTATGCGCGCGATCGGGCCTTTGGAGTTGTAGCTATCGGGGTCCGCGCTTACTGCGGCGGGATCCAAATCCTCCTGCCCCTTAAGGCTCACGTAGCCCCCCAGCGGGATCGCGCTGATGGCGTACTGCGTCGCGCCGATACGCTTGGTAAAGACCTTCTCGCCGAAGCCCACGCTAAAGACGTTCACCCCCACGCCCAGCGCCCGCGCCGCCAAAAAATGCCCCAGCTCGTGGAAAAAGATGAGGAAGCTGATCGCCAGCACCGTGACCATAAAATTTATCGAGTAAAAATAAAATCCGACCGCCAGGATCGCTAGCGTTAAAATTATGCTTTTCAAATTTCAAACCTTTGTAAAAAATGGGCTAAGCTTACTATTATTTTGCAAATTTTAAGCTTAGATTGCCGTTTAAAGCCTTGGCTCGCTTTTTTTAAACTTGGTTAGCTTTGAGCTTAGCCCGCCGCCGTTTCAGGCTATAAATTTGGCTAAATTAAGGGCGCGCGGGCGGATGGAGGGCGTGAGGAATTTAAAATTTTAAAAGCGAAATTTTACCGCGAAATTTTGCGGAGCGGATTATAAAATTTCGCCGTGCGGGGTTTGTGCTTTGAAATGCCGCTATGCTTTGAAATTTCATTATGTTTTGACAAGTCGTCATGCTCTAAAATTTTGTTGTGCTTCGAAATTTCGTCGTGTTTTAAAATACTGCCGCGCCGTCCTGAAATTTTGTGTGGCGGTTTAAACGAAATTTTACGCCGTAAAATTTTGCGCAGCGGATTTTATCTTTCAAATTTTATAGGCTTAGCACGCCGCCGTGCGTGCATAGATCAAGCATCTATAGAATTTTATCGGTAAAATTTGAACGTGAAATTTCAAAATTCAATGTCACCGTTAAAAGTGGAATTTTATGCCGAAATTCTATCGCTAAAACCCACTTAAGCGCGAGTTCTAGCGTCTTGCGATGAGGTTTTGTAGCTTCGCAATCCATTGTTTTAGTTTGGCAAAAAATTCTGATTTAACTTCGAATGGTTGCGAGATCAAGCTTAGTTTAAATTTTTCATCTATTAAATTTGGACTAAAGCCCTTTAATCCGCTTTCGCAAGTGGATCTAAACATTTTGCGTATTAGTCGTTTTATTTTGCCTTGCGTCGGCGCGGCGCTGCGATCGCCTAAAATTTCTATTTTCTTTATCTTATAACTGATTTCATTTACTTCATCTACGGTTTTGTTGGAAATTTGCTTTAGCACTATATTTGCGTGGTATTCGTAATAACCGTGATTGTAATGGGTAAGCGTAAAAAGATCATTACTGCCAGCCGAGCCCACTTTTATAAGAAAAATCTCGTTTAGCTCCTTTGAGATACACCACAGACCATCTATCTCATCTCGGCTTAAGCTAGCTAGACCGTGTTGATTTCTAAATGGATTTATGATTTGCTCTAGGTTATCCTCAAAGCGGTATCCATCAATCAAAAATCTACCTACATAATCAATGTTGTAATCCAGTGCATCTATTAGCAAAACATTTTCATTTTCGGCGTTAAGGGCGTCTTGTAAAATTTTAAAAATATCGCTTTGACTGAGCTTGCCGCTACTTCTCGGTTCTAGCGCATAGAGTTTATGGATACGTCGCTTCTGTCCATTTATCATCCTAAAATCGCCAAACCAAGCACCGTAAGTAATGACTGCATCAAACATTTTACCTTGATAATACAATCTGTACGCGTTAAAATCTAAATCGCAATGATCCCAAAAGCCGCTAAAGCTCCCGTAGTTTATAAGCCAGGCACCAAGCTCTCTATCTATGCGCCAGCTTAATTCTATAGAAATCTCAGGATAACATCTGAATGGCAATCGATTTTTAGAAATTTTATTTCTAATATCTTTTTGAACTTTATGGAGATTATACTTTCTTGCATTTTCTTCGCCGATTTTTTCTTCAACTACGAAAGCCATATCTAGTCTAAATTCTAAAATTTAACTCTTTTTCGTCGCCTTAGCATACGCTGCGACGTACTCAAAGCCCGAATATAGCGTCAGTGCGACCGCGATCCAGAGCAGGGCGTTTGCATAGGGCCACTGCATCGTGAGCCAGCCGATAGCGATCATCTGAAAGACCGTTTTTACCTTGCCCGCCATAGACGCGGCGACCTCTACGCCGTCGCCCGCCATCGCCACGCGAAGCCCAGTGATGAAAAACTCTCGGATTAGGATCAGATAGATCGCCCACGGGCTAGCGCGCCCGATAAACATAAGCCCCAAAAAGCCCGCAAGCGTCAGCATCTTATCAGCGAGCGGATCGATGATGGCGCCTAGCTTGGTCTTCTGGTTCCAAGAGCGCGCGATGTACCCATCGAAAAAGTCCGTGACGGAGGCGATGACGAAGACTAGCGCGGCAAAATAATCAATCCAGCTTACGTGCACCGAGCCCACCATGCCGCCGTTTGCATGGCCGGCTAGTAAGATCAGCCAGAAAAACAGCGGCGCCAGCGCAACGCGAAAGCTCGCTAAAATATTGGGTAAATTTAGCATTATTTAAAGGTCGTTCCGCCGTCGACGATGAAGGTGTGTCCCGTCACCCAGCTAGCCTTGCTCGAGCATAGAAATAAACATGCTCCCGCCAGATCCTCCGGCTGTCCCATGCGTCCTAGCGGGCTAAGTTCGGCGGTTTTATCGCGCACCTCTTCGTAGTTCGTAAAGGCCCGCAGCGCGTCCGTCTCGATCGGTCCGCCGCTTACTACGTTTACGCGGATGTTTTTCTCGCCGAGTTCGGTTGCGGCGTAGCGTGCCATCGCCTCAACCGCGGCTTTCGCCGTGCCGTGACCCGCGTAGTTTTCGATATAGACTAAATTTCCCGTGGAGCTAAGCGATATGATCGAGCCGCCGCCTACCGCTTCCATGCGCTTTGCCGCTTCTTGCGCACCCACGACGAAGGCATTTACGGTCGCGGTAAAGATATTATTGATGCCGCGCGGCTTTAGCCTCATAAATTTCGTGTATCCGCCCGCGACTGCGCGACCGGAGATGATGGCGTTTGAGATGAAAAAATCCACTCGCGCAAAATCCTCGTCGATCTTGGCAAAGAGCTCCTTGTAGGTCTCTGGCTCTAAGATATTTAGCGCATAAGCGCGCGCCTTGATGCCGTAAGCCTTCTCAAGATCGGCTGCTTGTGAAGTCGCTAGCTCCTCATTGGAATTATACGTAAAAGCGATATTTGCTCCCGCAGCTGCGAATTCCAAAACGATCGCCCTGCCTATACCTCTCGTGCCGCCGCTGATAACTAGCGTCTTTCCTTTAAATTCGTTCGTCAATTAAAATCCTTTGATAGTGTATTGTTTCATTACGTTTTCTATTTTTTTGAGGTTTTCCGTGCTCGGCTCGCAAAGCGGCAAGCGGTACTCTAAACTCGGCGTTAGGCCTGCAATATACATCGCCGCTTTGATAGGGATCGGATTGCTCTCGCAGAATAAAATTTTATTGATCGCGTAGAGATCGTCGTTGATCTGCTTGGCTTTTAAAAACTCATTTTGCAACGCAAATTTCACAAGCTTTGCCGTGTAATCGGGCAGTAAATTTGCCGTAACGGAGATCACGCCCTTACCGCCGTTACTTAGTATCGGATAATTGATCGCATCCTCGCCGCTAAGCACGCTAAGGCGCGGCTCGTGCGCGAGTAGATCGACGCATTTATCGATGCTGCCGCTTGCTTCTTTGACGCCGTAGATGTTCTCGCAGTCGTTAAAAAGCTTGATGATCGTATCTGCGGCGATGTCGCAGCCGGTGCGTCCCGGGACGTTATATAGTAGCACCGGCAGATCTACCGAGCTTGCGATCGCCTTGTAGTGCAGATAGAGTCCCTTTTGGGTGGGTTTATTGTAGTAGGGCGCTACGGATAAAATTCCGTCCGCGCCGTGAGCCTGCGCAAACTGCGCGAGCCCGATCGCTTCGTGAGTTGCGTTGCTGCCCGCGCCCGCTAGCACCTTGACGTCCGTGCCCTTGCACGCATCTACGGCGATCTCGATACAGACGCGGTGCTCGTCGTGCGTCAGCGTCGCGCTCTCGCCCGTGGTGCCTACTGGCACAACCGCGCTTATGCCGTTTGCGATCTGTCTTTTGATGAGCTTAGCGTAGGTCTGCTCGTCTAATTTGCCCTCTTTAAAAGGCGTGATCAGCGCCGTCATAGAGCCGATTATGACATTTTTATTCATCGTTTTCCTTTCGTAAGATAATGCTCGTGGAGCTTTTAAGGCTTAGATAGGTTTTCATCGCTTTTTTAACCGCGTTTTTATCTAGGCTTTTTATATCGCGCTCCAGCCTAAATAGCGCGTCCAGATCGCCGCGGACGATGTAGCTGCCGTACATCTGCGCTACCTTACTAGCGCTGTCGAGGGAGTAGATCAGATCGCTGCTTAGGGTGTTTTTGATCTTTAGCATATCGTCGTCGCTTATTTTAGCTTTTTTGGCTTTTTCGATCAGCGCCAAAATTTCATCTCTTAGCGCCTCGCCGCTTACGCCCTGGTTGCAAACGGCAAAGACTATAAATAAATTCTCATCCTTACCGCTCATATCGTAGATGTTGATCTGATTGGCGAGCTTTTTCTCATCGACCAGCACGCGCTGTAAAAGCGAGCTCTTGCCGCTGCTAAGATATATATCCATCGCTTTGATCGCCGCGGCGTCAGGATGGTTAAACGGCGGAATTTTAAAGGCGACTGCAACGATCTGCGCCTCGCTGTTTTTGTAAATAACGCTAAGCTTCTCGCCGTCTTGCGCGGGCTCGGTGCAGTGAAGGCGCGGAATTTCGCTTTTGTTTTTTACCGGCGCGAAGTATTTTTTAGCCGCATCAAACGCAGCCTTTTCGCCGATGTCGCCGGTGATCAGCAGCACGGCGTTTTGCGGCTGATAAAATTTAGCGTGAAATTCTTTGATATCTTTGATACTCCAGTTTTCGATATCCTTGCGAAAGCCGATCGGCGTCCAGTGATACGGATGGTACAAAAACGCGGCGTTATAGAGCCTGAAAAATAGATATCCGAACGGATCGTTATCGGTGCGCCACAGCCGCTCCTCGAGCACGACCTTGCGCTCGGGCTGAAATTCTTTGTCTTTGAGACTTAAATTTTGCATTATGTCGGCGTAAAGATCCAAGCAGACCTCTAAATTTGAGCTCGCGCACTTGATGAAGTAGTGCGTATAATCAAAGCCCGTGCTTGCGTTATTTACGCCGCCAAATCCCTTTACGATTGCGTCAAACTCGCCCGCCTTGCGATTTTTTGTGGATTTAAAATTTAGATGCTCCAGCATGTGCGCGATGCCGCTTTTGCCCATCACCTCGTCGCGCGAGCCGACGTTGTAAAACACGTCCACGCTGATGACGCCGCTGCCTTTATTCATCGGAATGTGATAAATTTGAAGCCCGTTTTGCAGCGTGATTTTCTTAAATTTCGGAAACATTAATCTTTTTTCGCCTTTCGTTTTTTGCTTGAGTTTTGCTCTGCGTTTTGGGTACCGCTCGCTTCTTTGGCCTCTTTAGCCTCGGCATTTTTAGTTTTTGCGCTGCTTTGCTTTACGTTTTTGCTCTTGGAGCTTTTGCTTTCCGCGCTATTTTTTGGCGCGGTTTTAGTTTTAGAATTTTTACTTTCTATGTCGTTTTTTGACGCGACTTTGGTCGCGGCTTTATTTTTAGATGCGGTTTTTGTTTTGGCGGTTTTGCTTGCCGCGACACTTTGTTTCGCGTTTTTGACCTCTAAATTCTCGCTCTTTGCGTCGCTTTTCGAGATATTTTTTGCTTCGGCGCCATTTTGCTGCGAGGCGCTGTTATCCTGCGCGACGTCCTTCTGCGAGGCGTCATCATACTGCGCAGTATCTTTTTGTGCGGTGTCTTTTTGCGTAGCGTCCTTCTGTGAGATATTATCCTGCGCGGCGTCCTTATGCAAGGCGCCATTCTGTGCGTCATCTTTCTGCGAAGCGTCATTCTGCGAGGCATCCTTTGAAATTTTACCGCGCTTGGAGCTTGCGTCGACTTTTGAAATTTGACTTTGCTTTTGCTCTGTGCCGCCTTTAGACGCGCCTTTTGAAATTTTATCCGACTTTCGATCCGCGCCGCTTTGCTTTATGCTTTTAGCTTCTAAATTTTTACTTTTTGCGCTGCTTCGTTTTGTATTTTTAACCTCGGAATTTTTGTTATTCGCGCTACTTTTAATCTCTGAATTTTCGCTCTCTGCACTGCTTTGCTCGATTGATCTTTGATCCGTCGCGGTATCTGCGTTTACCAAGGCGTTTAAATTTGCCGAAGCGTCGGAATTTTCGTCCGCTTCGGAGCTTGAGTTTGTTTGAACGGCGGGAATTTTATCGGCTTGGGCGCTCGATATTTCGCTTTTGCCGTCGTTTGGAATTTCATCCGCATCTCTGCTCTCGGGTGCGTTTGAAATTTCGCTAGTTTCCTCGCCTTCAGGTGCGCTTGAAATTTTATCCGCCTCTTTGTCTTCGCAAGCGCGCAAATCCGCGCCGTTGTCGCGACTTTCGACTCGATCGCCTCTGGCGCCGTATCCTTCGCCCGCGCGATCTTTTAAATTTGCCCCGACCGCCTCGCCGACGCTATTAAAGCCGTCTGCGCGTAGAAGCTCCGCGAGCCCCTCGTTGATCGATTTTGCGACGAACGGGCCTTTGAAGATAAAGGCGGTAAAAATTTGAACCAGGCTCGCGCCCGATTTGATGCGCTCGTAGGCCTCCTGCGCGCTGTCTATGCCGCCGCAGCTGATTAGGATAGTGCGGCCGAAGAGCTCGCGAGCGACCTGCGCGAAAAGCTCGCGCGATTTTTCGGTGATCAGCCTGCCGCTTAGGCCGCCGAAGTCCCTAGCATTGGGGCTTAGCGAATAATCAACGCTCGTGTTGTTTATGATGATGCCGCTTGCGCCGCTTTGCACCGCGCACTCGCACAGCGCGATCGCCTGATCCGCGCTCATATCGGGTGCCAGCTTTAAGACGAGCGGTCTGTTCGTGATCTTTTTCATCGCCCCGATCAGCTCGCTTATGAAGCTGTTTTCTTGCAAAGCGCGCAGATTCGGGGTGTTCGGCGAGCTTACGTTGATGATGAAAAAATCGCACAGCCCGTTAAATTTACGCCCCAAGGCTTCGTAATCGCTTAGCGCGTCCTCGTTCGGGGTCGCTTTGTTTTTGCCGATATTTGCGGCGATCGGGATTACAAAAGGATAAATTTTTCGCACGCGATGCTCGATAATATCGGCTCCTTCGTTGTTAAAGCCCATCGCGTTTTGGATGCTCTGCTCGCTAACGAGGCGAAAAAGTCGCGGCTTTTCGTTGCCGCTTTGAGGGCGCGGCGTAAAGGTGCCAAAATCGATGTGTCCGAAGCCAAGAGCGGCCAGCGGCGCGATCATTGTGGCGTTTTTGTCAAAGCCGCCCGCGATACCTACGGGGTTATCAAAGCTGAGATCCCATATATTTTGAGTTAAAATTTCATCTTTATAAGCGCCGAATTTTGCCAAAGCCTCAAGCCCGCCCGGAGTCGCATAGAGCGCGCGAAGTCCGAATTCTGCGATCTTGTGAGCGGTTTCGGGATCGAATAGAAAAAAGATTTTTTTCAAGGTATCATAATTCATAATTTTTCCTCAAATTTTGCGTAATAGTAGCTAAAATTTAATTAAATATAGATAAGGATTTCGCGCTGAATTGCAATTCGCGGCGGTTAAATTTAGTTTTAGAATTACGCGAGAGATGCCGGTAAAATTTCTACGGCTTGCAATGAGCGGTTTAAATTTACGCAGAAGTTCAAAGATGTGCGCCGCGAATTTTATAAATTTAGCCCGCCCGGATGCGTGCCGAAACGCGCGGCGTCCGTAGTGCAGCTCGCAGTGGCAGGCATCGCCGCGATTTTATCCTGCGCCGATCTGCGCTCAATCCCGCTGAAGCTAAATTTTAAAATTTAAAGCGTCCTGCTCGCGCCGTTTTAGTTTAGCGTGCGTCTTTGTCAGCGAAGGCAACGATCATCGTGCCCAGAGGAATGATCGTAACGCCCAAGATAATCGCTAGCGGGTTTAGCAAAGAGAGCTTGGCAAGCAGGTAGATCGCCGCCACGAGCGCCGCGTAAGACAAAATTTTAAACGGAGAGAAAAACGCCCCCGCAAAATTGCTCCGCACCTCGCTCCGCTCAAGCTCGCCCTCAAAATCGTCCGCGCCTTTGAAGTCATCCTTTGATCCGTCGCGAGCGGCGGCAATCCCGCCCCCAAAATCGCTCATACCGTCGTCCAGCTGGCCGCTATCTACATCGCCGCCACGATTGCCGCTATCTGCGCTATCGCTATGATTGCTGCGATCTGCGCCGCCGCCTAGGTCGCCGCTATCTGTGCCATCGCTATGATTGCTGCGATCTGCATCGTCACTCCAGCCGCCGCTATCTACGCCGCCGCCCAGATCGCTGCTCGCTAAATTTTTCAAGTCATCACAACGCTCGTCTATGCCGCCTTGCGAACTATCGCTAGTTTTCTCGCTTATGCCGCCGTGTAAGTCGCTGCAAGTCACGCTGCCATTCATATTAAATTTATCGGCGGCGTGCCCTAAAGCGGTCGCGTCGCAAGCGGAGGTTTTGTCGTCGCTCTTCGTAGAATTTACGTTGCACTCGCCAGCGGAAGCTCTGCCGTACTCGGCGTCTAAATTTGAGCTGCGAGTAAAATTTATATCAGCGGCAGAGTTTGCGGCACACTCAGCGGCGGTTTCGTCGTGCAGGGCGTAGTTGTCATCGTTTTCGACGCAGCTATCGCCGCTCGTGAAATTTACGGCGCTTTCGGAATTTTGAGTGTTTAAAATTTCGGCGCCTAAATTTAGATCGCTAAAGCTTTCTCTCTTTAAAATTTCGCCGTCGCAAATTTTGCTATATAAAATTTTATCGCCGCCGCCTATGCTGCCTTGGTTTTTGCTGCCGCAGCTTGCGGAATTTATATCGCAGGCGGAAGTTTCGCCGCTTATAAAACCGGCGGAATTTTTGGAGCTTTGCCGTAAAATTTCATCGTATTTGCCGGCTCTGAGTTCATCTTCTATTTTGTTGCGGTAAGCGCGAAACGAAAAATATACCGCGCCGAATGCGCCTAAAAATCCGGCCTCCAAGCTAAGAAGCCACGCAAGTGCCCGCACGCCGAAAGAGCCTGTGCCGAAAAACCCGCCGCCGCAAAGCGCTAGCCCAAGCAGGGCAAATGCCGCGTTTAGCGTGCAGTATATGAGCAAAAACCGCCTATTCAATCCCGCTCATCCCATTCATCATCGTCGTCGAAATTTTTCGGATCCGCCTTGTATTTCGGATCGTTTTCAAGCTCTTTTAAGCTCGAATTTAGCGCCTTGCACGCGCGGTAAACGTTCAGAAACGCCGCTGCGATGCCGATAGCGATGCCAAGCCATAATAAAAGCAGCGAGCCCGTGAGGTGCCGCAGCCCAAGCCCGATCGCTACGCCGATGCCGATCGCTACGACGATCGAGATGCCTAGACTGATGTCGCAGGCGCCCCTTACGATTTTGTTTAAATTTTTCGTTACTCTCATCTAAAATCCGTAAAATTTTAAAACGTAGCCCTCAAAGCGCCGCCATCGCTTCATCCGCGGCGTTTAGCGCAAAGTCGATCTGCGCTTCATTCATCGTGGAGCAGATAAAGCCCGTCTCAAACTGACTAGGCGCCAAAAATACGCCGCGCTTAATCATCTCGCCGTGGAATTTCGCAAAGCGCGTGGTGTCTGCTCGCAGGGCGCCATCATAGTCGCGCACCTCTTCGTCTGCAAAAAAGTAGCCGAACATCGAGCCTACGCAGGCGGTTTGCAGCGCGATGCCGCGGCGCTGCGCTATGGCGCAAAGCCCGTCTGTGAGCCTGCGCGCCAGCTCACCGAGCCTTTCGTAAAGGCCGCCGCTAGCGTAAATTTTACTTAGGCTGGCGATGCCCGCAGCCATTGCGACGGGGTTCCCGCTTAGCGTGCCCGCTTGATACACCGCTCCTAGCGGGCTTATCATATCCATGATTTCGCGCTTACCCGCAAACGCCGCTACGCTCATGCCGCCGCCGATGACCTTGCCGAATGTTACCAGATCGCCGCGGACGCCGTAGATGCCGTAGCTGCCTAGCTCGCTAGCACGAAAGCCGCTCATTACCTCGTCGATTATCAGCACGATCTTTTTCTCGTCGCACAGCGCGCGAAGCTCGGTTAAAAATTCTGGATCAGCCGGCACCAAGCCCATATTCCCCGCAATAGGCTCGATGATGATAGTGCCGATATCGTTTTGCGCTAGGACGTCCTTTACGCTTTGAATGTCGTTGTATCTGGCTAGGTAGGTGTTTTTCGCGACATCCTGTGGCACGCCCGCGCTGCTTGCATTACCGAAGGTGCTTGCGCCGCTGCCCGCTTTGACGAGCAGGCTATCGCTGTGACCGTGGTAGCAGCCCTCAAATTTTAAAATTTTATCCCGTCCGCTAAAGGCGCGCGCAAGACGGATTGCGCTCATCGTGGCTTCGGTGCCGCTGTTGGTAAAGCGGATCTTATCTAGAAAATCGAAATTTTTTAGCACGAGCGAGGCAAGCTGCGTCTCAAGCGGGCTGGATGCGCCGAAGCTTAACCCTTTTTTGGCGGTCTGCACGACGGCGCGCTCAATGTCCGCGTCGGCGTGGCCGAAGATTAGCGGACCCCAGCTCTGCACGAAGTCGAGATATTTTTTGCCCTCGACGTCGTAGATGTACGAGCCCTCGCCGCGATCCACCATAAAAGGCTCGCTGCCGACGTTGCCGAATGCTCGCACAGGCGAATCGACACCGCCCGGGATAAGTTTTTGTGCTGCTAAAAATTCGTCATGATTATTCATTTTTTCTCCTTCTTTTTGGGTTGATTTATCGATTTTATATATTTGTAGATGATGATGATCTCGTTTTGCGTCAGGAAGTAGCTTGGCATCACGTCGCGCGAGCTGCTGATCCCGTCGGCGAGCTCCTGAAGCGAGAGATTATTGATCGGCGGCGCGTTTAGGGCGCGCTCGTAGTAGGCGCCCGAGGTGCGGTTAAATTCTTTATACGTCGCGATCAGCGAGCCCTCGCCCCTCTCGCCGTGGCACTTGTCGCAGCCGATGCCGCGGGGGTTTTTATACAGCATCGCGCCGTACTCCTCGTCGGTGATAAAGCTATCGGCACACAAAATACCTGAAAATAGGGCCAGCGCAGGTAGATTTCGCATTAGATTTTTTGATAAATTTTGCATTAAATTTTAAACGGCTCGCTTTGAAAAATTTGGCGCAATGATATAATTTTTGAGCTTAAAAGCAAATACAGCGGCGCGAGCGGAGGAGAGGCTAGAATTTTAAAATTTCAAGGGCCTACGTTATATTTTATGTGTTAGTCTTTAAATATAAATTCTAATCAGTTTTATGATAGTGTGACAGAGGAGGCAAGGAAAGTACCTTGCCCCTTAAAATTTAAAACATAATCTCAAACCCTGCATTGATAGCACCACCTCTTGTTTTACC
>NZ_CALKTT010000082.1 GCF_937997535.1 uncultured Campylobacter sp. | reverse complement strand
ACGGTCGCGACTTGGCTCACGCCGCCCGCGCCTATGATTAAGATATTTGACATTTGGACTCCTTTAAATTTTAAATTTAGCTGCAATTTTAGCAAATTTAAGATGAATTTTAAGAGGCTAGGTGTAATTAATCATAAAGTTTGGCTATGGCTAGCACGGCGCACAAACCAGTCATAACAAGAGCGTCGAAAGCGGCACGGCGTTAAAATTTTACGCGGATAGCGGCATGCCGATTGACGGCGGCATGAAATTAAATTTACGGCCTTGTATCGCGCGATAAAATTTTAAGCCTTAAGCGCTCGTTTAAATTTAACGTTCCGCGGCAAGGCGTGGAGAATTTAAAATTTAAAGCTCGCCCACTTCGCCATAAAATTTATCGCGCCTTTTGCCCGATGCATGGCAAAACCGCATACTGTGGCTAAATTTAGCGCTTTAGCGAACAGCGGTTTAAAAAGTAGCAAGCGGGGCAAAATCCCGTAACGCCCACGATAAAGGGTACGAGTCCAACCAGCCCCCACCAGCTGCTAAACAACGGCTTTTGCGATCATTATCGCTAGCCCGATCAGCGCTCTTATTATCCTAGTTTTTTTACTTGGCATTGCGTTTTCACTTCTTTGTTTTTACATTTTGCACGTATTAATGCTTAAAAATTTTTAAAGTAAGCAATGGCAGCAAACCGCCATCTAGCGTATCATCTTTGAGCTCGCCTTCCTACATACGCGCCTTGGTTAAATTCGGCTTCGTTTAATTATCTTTTCTTTTGCGTAAAAGTGCGATTCTACAAAATTTATGTGCCTAAGGAGCACAATTTATGCAAGCTCGATTTAAAATTTTGATGAACGTAAAACAAGGCAAACTCAAACGCCGGCGGTAACGCGGCGAAATTTATACAAGCTTTAAATTTGGAATTACGATAAATTTTAACTAGGTGAAATTGCCATCATTGCAGAAAGTTTGTCTAAATTTAGCTCGCCGCGTGTTTTAGGGTTTAAATTTAGACGCTGCGGCAAAGAAGCGTAGTGTGTATTTACGATCGAGGCGGCACCGATCTCGCGCCGTACCGCTAAAATTAAATTTCGTAGCGATAAATTTTGCCGAAATTTTCATCCAGAGTGTAGCTAAACTCGCCGCCTGCGTAATAGATTGTCTCGCCGCTCTCCAGCTCGAAGCGCTGATACACGCGCAGCACGACCTCGTTTTCGCTGATGCCTTGGACGTGGATAAAAATATCGCTCTTTCTGCCCGCGGTCATCGCCATTTGGTAGAGCTGATTAAATAGCACGTATTCCGGATCCTTCTCGGCGTCCTCTTGGGACAAAAAGCCCTCTAGCACGCCCAGCATCTCGGCGCGGAATTCCGTCCTGGCGCGCGCATAAGCGTTTTGGATATTTTCGATCTGGTTGGTATCGAGTAAATTTAAAAGCGAATGCTTGCCCACGTAAAGCGTCGCGCTCGATGTGATTTTGCCGTCCTTGTCGGTCACTAGTCGCAGAGCTTTCTCTACGCGCCACAAGGCCTCTTTTAGCTCGAGCCCGCTTTCAATTTCAATTTTCATCATAGATCCTTTATCAAGAGTGCGGAATTTTAGCGTGAAATTTTAAATTTTAAAGACAAACTTCGCGATCAGATACGCCATATAAAGCATCAAAACTCCCACGAGCGCGTCGATTATGCGCCACGCTCTGCTACTTGCAAAAAGCCTCGAAAGCGCCCCTGAACCGTAGCCCAAGCCGAAAAACCACGCAAACGATACGAACATAACTCCCGCGTAAAACCACGGCTTTTGGGCATCTGCGATCGTAGCGCCGAGCGAGCCCACAACCACGACGGTGTCTAAATACACGTGCGGGTTTAGAAGCGTCACAGCAAGGGCTTTGGCTACGACGGGCGCTAGCGGGCTATTTGCCGAGTTTTGGATCTTGGCAAAATGCGAGCCTTTATAGGCGCTGAAAAACGAGCTTAGCGCGTAGCAGAGCAGAAATATGATCCCGCCTATGCCTAAAATTTGGGTAAGAAGCGAGCCTTGCTTAAGGGCGCCGCCGATTAAAAATATCCCTACGGCCGTAAATACGGCATCGCTTAGCGCGCAGACCGTGCAAACAGCCGCGACGTGGTTTTTCGCAAGGCCTTGGGAGATGACGAAGATGTTTTGCGCGCCGATCGCGACGATGAGCGAGAGCATCAGCGCGGCTCCTTGCAATAAAATTCCGATCGGTAAGGAGTTCAAGGCCGCGCCTCTACTTGTTTTTACTTTCGCAGGCGGAGCTTTGCATCTCGGCATCGGCGGCATCATAGCTAGCCGCTGCCGCACTTTCGGACGCAGTGGCAGATCCATTATCGCCCGCAGAAAATTTAGGCGCGGAATTCTCGGTGCCTGTGAAATTTTCGCCCGCGGCGGCGTCATTTGAGGAAGCGGCACCATTCGGCGCGGCGGAGCTTTGTTCGTTTAAATTTGAAGCGCCCTTCAAATTCTGCGCGCCGTTTGAATCAGCGGCGCCATTAGAATTTTGCACGGCGGAATCCTGCGTAGAGCGGGAATTTTCCGCGCCTGAATTTTCATCTAAATTTTGCGCGCCGCAGGAACTTTGCGCATCGAAATTTTTTGAAGCAAAATTCTCATCGCGAAAGTTTTTAGCTTTAAAATTTTTAGCGCTACTCGCGCTTTTTTTAGCGCCTTTGCGAGTCTTTGGAGCGGCTTGCTCTTCCTCAGAGCTTTGCAAAAGACCCGCTTTTTCGCGCAAAATTTTACTCAGCTCGTAGATCGAAATTTCAAACGAGCCCGGCAGTGTGGCCTCCGTGTCGCTATAAAATCGCAAAAAATTAAAGCGGTCCTGCGCCTGCGGCGCTTTTTTGAATACAAAATTTAAAAGCTCCGTTTTGTTTCTGCCCGCGACGAAGGTTTTGGTGCCTAAATTTGCGATATCTTTGTATTCGAAGCTCTCGGAATTTGCCCCGCGCACGATCGTAAAAGCATCCTCGCCGATCTGCAAATAATTTTTCGCGCCGAGTCTAAGCGCGCAAAAAAACGCGCAAAATGCCGCCACTACGGAAGCAAAAAGCGCCGCACCGCCAAAGCCCGCGTGGTAGCAATATCCGCTAGCGAGCGCCAAAATCGCCGATCCCGCCAGCGTCATCGCTACGGGCTTTTTATTCTCTTTTACTATCATCTTCCCTGCTTAATCAGTTGTCTTATATATTCGTAAATTTTAAAATTTAGCGCATCCATTACCGAGTCTTTAGAGCCCGGATTTTTGATGCTTTGGTAGTTGAGATTAGTTACGTAATCCTTCCATGCGCCTTTGTTTTTAACGCTTATGTAGAGGCTAATCTGCGAGTCGTAGAAGTAGTCTCTGTAATAATCGTCGTCGTCCCAAGGATCATAACCGAATGGCATCCCCCAGCCCATGCCTACGCCCGTATATCTGTAATATCTGCCAAATCCCATACCGAAGCTAAATCTCGGATTGTCCCACGATCTGCGCGAAAAATCCGCCTTGCGGAAGTAGTTGAGATTGCCGCCGATTTGGACGTTCGCCGCACTTTTATTTACGACCTTAAATCCGTCCGCACGCAGATGCTGGATCACTACTTGGGTTAAATTTGAATCCGTCGTAGAGGTATTGGTGAAATTTACGCTTATGAGTTTATCCTGCGGAAATTCCATAATGTGAAGCGGCTCGGAAGTGCGCACGATACCGCTATTTACGGGCACGTTTTTAGAGCAACCTGTAAAAATCAAAAACGCCGAAATGACCAAAAAAAGTGAAATTTTATTTTTCAAGACGGATCCTTTCGCTTAAGATTTCAAATCCTAAATTTGAGTGATTGTAGCATAAATTTAAAATTTTAATGTCAGTAAGGAGTGATTTTTTGAAATAATATAACGATCGATACGCAGGAGCGGAGATTTTCAAATAAAATTTCGCGCCGAGCGACCACTAAATTTAAAGCCGTCGCTCGGTTGAAATTTCTGCGAAAAGAGACGGAATTTTAAAACCGGAGGAGTTTAAAATTCCACAATCTTATAGGCTCACGCCGCGCGTAAGTACGCGCTTGCGATAAACCTCTGAAACTCTGCTCGCGTCGCCCACGATTAGAGCGTTCGTGCAGCAGATCGCTGCACATATCGGAACCTTGCCCTCTGCGATGCGGTTTTGACCGTATTTATGCAGTTCCTCGTGCGAAAACGTAGGCTCCGGTCCACCCGCGCACATAGTGCACTTATCCATCGCACCTTTGATACCGAAAGCCCCGTCTCTAGGGAATTGCGGAGCGCCGAACGGACACGCATAGAGGCAGTATCCGCAGCCGATACATTTATCTTTGTCGTGTAAAACGACACCGTCGGTTCTGATATAGAAGCATTGAACCGGGCAAACTTGCGCGCAAGGCGCATCGGTGCAGTGTTGGCAAGCAATAGAGCTTGAAACCTCCTGCCCCTCTATGCCCTCGTTTAGAGTGATAACCTTGCGCCTATTGATCTGCACGGGAACCTCGTGAGCCGAGCTGCAGGCTACTTGGCAACCATAGCAAGCGATGCAACGCTCGACATCGACGTAAAATTTTAATCTTGCCGGCATTTTATCTCCTTATGCTCTTTCTAGTCTGCAAAGACCGGCGTTAAATTCCGAAATTTGCGTATTTATGTCAAAGCCGTAGTTGGTAATCGTATTTGAGCTCTCGCCTCTGATATATGGCTTAGTACCCTCAGGATAGCGCTCGCTTAGATCCTCGCCCTGGAAAATTCCCGCGAAGTTATACGGCATAACAATACGATCAGGCGTAACGGCGTGCGAATAGATGCACTTGACTTTGATCTTCGTGCCTTGCGGCGAATGAATCCACATCATCTCGCCATCTTTGATACCTTTATCAGCGGCAAGCTTAGGGTTTACGTGCGCAAACATCTCCGGAGTAATCGCTGAAAGATACTTGCTCGTTCGCTCAATCATGCCCGCACCACTTAAATTTACAAGCCTTAACGAGCTTACGATAGTAGGGAAGTCCTTGCTCCAATCCTGCTTTTTCTGCTCGGAGATAAATCTAGTAAATACGCGGAAATTTCGTTTTTGATCCGCAAAAGTCGGATATTTCTCTACTAAATCCCATCTAGGCGAGTGGATCGGCTCGCGGTGCTTCGGAATTTGATCCGCAAACTGCCAAACCTTGGCTCTGGCTCTTGCGTTTCCGCAAGGACAAATTCCAAACTCGCGACATTTCTTAGCGATAATGCCACTATAATCTGTGCTCCACGTAGGTCCCATCTTGGCTTTCTCTTCCTCGTTTAGCGTGATGCCTAAAACCTGCTCGATATTTGCCTTGGTAATCTCTGCATGTCCGCCTTGAATTTTTGATCCCGGAAGGGTAATGCTCTCGTCGGCTAGCTGCGAAACGCCGTCGTGCTCTAAGCCGAAGCGGTTTCTAAACCCCATACCTCCGTCGGCATAAGGCTTAGTTACGTCGTAAAGGATCGGCGTGCCCGGGTGCTGCGTATCCCAGCAAGGCCATGGAAGCCCGTAGTATTCGCCCTCTACTTCTCCGCCTATGCCGCGCAAAGTATCGGGATCAAATAGATGCCAATTTTTCTGTTGTCTGCGAAATCTAGCTGCGGTACGACCGTTATTTCCAATACTTTGAGTATTGCGTGCGATCTCATCGGTAGCGTCGTCCGGCCAAACAAAATCGTCTTTAACCTGCTTAAGCTCGCCATCAACGATGCCCATCTTCATGCCGCGAACGTATTCGTCGTAAAAGCCGAATTTTTTCGCGAATAGAAACATTACTTCTTGATCCTCTTTGCTCTCAAATAGCGGCTTAACGATCTGAGTTCTCCACTGACCGCTGCGGTTTGTAGCGCTTAGATGACCTTCGCTCTCAAACTGCGTAGCTACCGGCAAAACATAAATTCCATCCGGTCTATCGTTTAGAATCGCTACTTCGTTTAAAAACGGCTCGGCGACTACCAGCATATCGATCTTACCTAATGCTTCTTGAGTCTCGCGAACATGAGCCATAGAAGTAATTCCTGTGCCTTGCACCCAAAGAACGCGGACATTGCCACTACTTAAAACGGGCTCGTTTTTCAAAACGCCCTGCCACCATTTAGATAGCGAAAAACCCTTTTCGTTGCGCCAGTTTATCACATCTTGCTCGATGCTCGGATCGTAGTGAAAATACTCGGTAAAATTCGTACCAGGCACTTTTTCACCCTGCTTTTCGTGCGGCTGCTTAGTAGAGACGGCAAATCTTTTAATAAACTGCTCGTAATCTACGCCCCAGCCCTTGCAGAAGTGCTTCCAAGCGTTATCGGCTAGCCCGTAATACGCAGGTAAGCTATCGGAGAGATTGCACATATCGGTAGCGCCCTGAACATTATCATGACCTCTAAGGATGTTGCAGCCGCCGCCTGGCTTGCCCATATTGCCTAGTATGAGCTGCAAAAGAGCCAAAATTCTAGTATTAGAACTTCCAATCGAGTGCTGTGTAATGCCTAGAGCCCAGCATAAAGTAGCGGGCTTTGTGGTAGCGAACATCCTCGTAAATCCTATCAGCTCCTCTTCTTTGCAGCCGGTGACATTGGCTACCTCTTTAGGATCCCACTTCTCAGCTTCGGCTCTAATCTCCTCTACAGCGTAGGTTCTGGTTTTTATTAGCTCCTTATCTTCCCAGCCGTTTTTAAAGATTAGATGCAGCATTCCGTACACAAACGCTATATCGGTTCCCGGACGAATTCTAATATACATATCGGCCTTAGCCGCAGTTCTAGTAAAATTTGGATCAACTACAACGATTTTCGCGCCGTTTCTATCGCGAGCCTGAAGAGCGTGCTTCATAGCTCCCACTGGATTTGCAACCGCAGAATTCGCACCTATGAAAAGGATCATTTTAGAATTTTTCGCCATATCACCTACGTGATTTGTCATAGCTCCATAACCCCAAGTATTCGCCACACCGGCGACTGTTGCGCTATGTCAAATTCTGGCTACGTGGTCGTTGCTGTTCGTACCCCAGAAGGCTGCAAATTTTCTAAAATAATACGCTTGTTCGTTGCAAAATTTAGCCGAACCCAGAAATACCACACTATCTGGACCGTCCTCTTTGCGGACTTGAAGCATTTTATCGCCGATTTCATCAACCGCTTGTTCCCAACTGATGCGCTCCCACTTGCCACCAACCTTTTTGAGCGGATATTTAAGACGCATTTTAGATTTGGTTAGATCGATTTGATCGATTCCCTTACAGCAGTGACTGCCTTGCGAGATCGGGTGATCTACTGCCATATCTTGGCGAATCCAGGTATTGGTGCTCTCATCTACTTGAGCCTCAATACCGCAGCCTACGGAACAGATCGAACATATTGTTCGCTTCATAACGGAACCTGGAAATGGGTTTTTGATCTCTTGCTCAGTAGCAGCTCTTAGCGTATTATTTTCGCCAAACGCAGCTACACTGCTCGCTCCTAAAGCGGCGAGTTTCAAAAACGATCTCCTTCCGATCGCATTCTCACTCATGAAAATTCTCCTAGTAAGCTACTTTATAGTATTTTTTCCACGCTTCACTTTCCCAGTAAAGCACCTCTTTTTTCGGCGATTTGCCACGAACGGTATCGCCGTAATCCTGCTCGCTTTTCGCTAGAGCCTGAGATGCGGCAATGCCCACGGCACCTACTGCGCCGATTTTTAGAGATTTTTTAAGAAAATCTCTGCGTTTGTTCTCCATGGTTTTCCTTTGTGAAGAAATCGCTTTAAATCTTTTATTGTAGTAACGCCTGTTACAGGATTTAAGTCTAATGAATTATAACGAAAAGGCAGTGAGATGGAAATTAAATTTTAAGTTACTTTTTAAATTTTATTTAAAATTCAAAATATAAAGTTCTAACTAAAAAACTACTCGCAAAACTAGAGTTTGCGAGTTTAAAATTTAACCGAAATTCTGCTTTTGCGTTAAGATTTCCGTTAAAAATTTTATTTATCAATCCAGATCAAAAATATCTTCCGGATTGGTAAATTTATTTTGATAGCCGCCTTTTTTGATCGCTTCTTTAACGACGCTGCGATCTTTCTTTTGCGGAGCAGCTATAGCTAAAAGCGAGCGTTCAAGCGCAAAAAAGCTTCTCATTAGTGCGCCTAATGATTTGAAAAAATCCGCCCGCACATGCCCGCACAAAAGCTCGCTAAACTCATCCACAAAGCTATTGGTGACATTCGTAAAAAGCTCTAACGCCAGCGTTTCGCCGTCTTGCGCACCGATGAAATTTTTAGTGCATTGCGCGCTCGCGGTATTTTTACCATCCTGCGGACCTGTAAAATTTTTACTGCCATACGAATCTACAGAATTTTTTCCGTCTTGCGCCGTTAAGCTCGCGCTATTCGTAGAATTTTGCTCGTTTGTCACGGAATTTTGTCCGTTTAAAACCGCGCTGTGTTTTGCAGCCGCGTCGCGCAGCAGAGTCGAATGCAGGTAAAAAATAAATCCCACATAGTCCTCGCACTCTTTGCAAAGCTCCATATTGCGGCGAAATTTACTCTTTTTTAGCACGTCGATTACCGCGACACGCATACGTCCATCGTCGCGTCCCTCGTCGTAGAAGCTCGCACTCATCGGCACATTGGCGTATGAAAAATCAAAAAGCACGGAATTTTGCTCGCTTTTAAACGCAGAAAAGTCGAATTTCGCTAAATTTTGAAATTCCGCCTCATCGCTAGACACGATTGGCGAGCTACGTAAAAATTCCAGTTGCTCCTTCCAGCGCTTAAATTTCGCATCCGTTTCATAGAAAAAAAACGGAATTGCAAAAAATTCGTAGTAGTAGCTTCTTGCTTTAAGTAGATTTGCGTCCATTACATTGCCCCTTTTCTAGCATCTTCTATCTGCTTTTTTATCATTATTTTCGCTTTGCAATCGCCGCAGCAAAAAAGTGTCTTCATCTTTTCAGGCTCGTTTGCAAAATGCGCGCCCATCATATCCGCGATCTTCATCACGGCTTTGCTCGTCGCAAATTCCTTACCGCATTCGATACATTTGAAAAGTTCGTCTTTAGCTAGCATTTTGTAATTAAAAAATTCCGGCTCAAGCCCCACGCCGCAAGGCTTAAGCTCGATCGTATCCTTTTCGGCGCAGCTTAGCACGCAGTAGTTACACGTCGTGCAAAGCGAGGCATTGAGCTTAATTGAATTGTCGCTGTTGTCGGCATACAGCGCGCCAGTATTACAGGCACCAACGCAGCTAAGGCATAGCGTGCAGCTTACTTCGTTTATGTTTACTTTGCCAAATTTTAGCAACTCTCCGCTTTTTACAGCGCCGAAGCTGCCCTCGCCAACCATTGCGCTTACGCGTTTGGAAAAAATTTCTTTCTTGCTAAGGCCCTGCTCATTTAGGCTAAACGCCCACAGCTGCGCGCTTTGCGCCCACTTTAGCGTTTCTTGTAGCTCGGTTAAATTTCGCGCTAAAAATACTGCGTCCTTGCCGTAGATCGCGCGCGAAATTCCATTGATAAGCTCCACCGCTTCGCGCGTGCTCTCGCCCACGTCTGCGCCGTAAACGATCACGCTCGAGCCGCTTTCTTGCATCGCGCTTAGCAAATTTACCTCATCTATTTGCTTGCTTCCAAAAATTCCAAACGGTAGCACGCCGCACGGAAGCTGCGCTACGGGTGTGGACTCGATTTCGCTCTCTGCGATGAGAAGCGGAATTTTGCCTGCATAGAGCTTTGCGATCTCGCCAAATACTCTTTGGGGCAGCTTGGCAAATTTCAGCGCGCCGCTAGGGCAGACGCTCACGCACGCGCCGCAACCGATGCAGTCGATATGCGAAAATACTAGCTCGCGCTTTTCGTCATTTTTCAAAATCGCCACTGTAGGGCAAACCTCCACGCATGGCGCTCGCAGCTCATTTCGCCTGCCTTGATACTGGCAGATCGCAGGATCTAAGATCGTGGAATTCTTATAATGATAAACCGGGCTTTTGGAATTTAAAATTTCTAAAATTTCATCGTCTTTTAGCCCCGAGATCTCGTAGCAGCCGCTTTGTCGTAGCTGATAGGGAGCCGCGCCGCTAATCAAGAAAAAATCCGCCTCAGTCTCAACCTCATCTCGCTCACTTAAAATCGTAACTGCAAGATCGCCAATCTCGCCGTAGACGAACTTAATCTCGGCCCTGCTTAACGCGATCACCTTAAATCCATGCCGCCTAAGTAGCCTCACAAGCCCCTCTCGCGGCTCATCACAGGCGAGAATTACGTTTTTGCCGACGGGCTTTTGATAGTCGCTATCTAGCGCGCCGTCGAAGGCAATATCCTTGGCGCGATACAAAATATCTACGTTTTTAGCGATTTGTAGCGGCTCATCTGCGGAATTTTCTATATAAAAATTTATCTCGGGCGCATAAATTTGCGCTTTTAATTTCGGCGAATTAGCAACGATAAATTCCTCATTTTTCGCCCCCTCTTCATCGCCGCAAATTTCGATATCGTCGCTTAAGACGACATCCTTTAGCCCCGCGGCGTAAAATCCATGTTCTTTCATAATCTATCCTAAATTGATAATTAGGCGGGTTTTACTCTTATTTTCTAAACAGCTTTTAAATTCTGCACTTAAAGTAAATCGAATTTAAATTAATAATTCTATAGATAAAGCAAAATCAAAGCTTTAAATGATAAAATCGCCTAAATTTTAAGGCATCGGGGTCGCAATGCAACAAATCAAACTACCAAAAATCGATAAAATCGCAAACGCGCAGGAGTTTCAAAACTGCCTCCGCCCGCAAATCATCAAAATCGCGCAAGAGCTCATTGAAGAGGCACGCAGGGAGGCGCTGCAAGGAGGCGAGCTCGCAAGCGAAAGCGAGATCATCGCGCGCATCAAATCGCGCTACGAAAAATTTCAAAATCTAAGTCTTAAGCCGCTCATCAACGCAACCGGCGTCGTGCTGCACACAAACCTCGGCCGCAGCGTCATCAGCGCCGAAATTTTAGCCCGCGCGCAAAAGATCATCACCTCGTATTCAAATTTAGAATACGATCTATCAAAGGGCGCGCGCGGCAACAGATACGACTATATAGCGCTTTTGTGCAGCGAGCTCTTCGGCGCGCAGGACGCGCTCGTGGTCAATAACAACGCTGCGGCGGTATTTTTGGTGCTAAATACCTTCGCGCGCGGACGCGAAGTCGTGGTAAGCCGCGGCGAGCTAGTCGAGATCGGAGGGAGCTTTCGAGTAAGCGAAGTGATGGCAAACTCCGGCGCAAAGCTCGTAGAAATCGGCACCACGAACAAAACCAAGCCGGAAGATTACGAAGAAGCGATCAATGAAAACACGGCGATCTTGATGAAGGTGCACCGCTCAAATTTTAAAATTTCGGGCTTCAGCTCTAGCGTAAGCGCTGCGGAGGTGGCGGCTCTCGCACGTCGCGCCTCACAGGCAAAGAGAGAATTTTTAGCGCTTAGAGAGGCAAGCTTTAAAAATTTAGCAGATCTTTGCGGCGGCTCTTCGGACACAGACGGCGAAATTTTAAATTCCGCGCCGAATGGTTTAAGCTTAGCTGCAGGCTCTGCGAATGCTCTAAATTTAGATAGCGACGAGTCGTCCGCAAAGAGCGAGCGTTTTTATGAAGACGGCGCGGGCGAAATTTCTAGTAAAATTTCTAAAATCTGCCCCGCAAAATTTAGCATGAAAAAAGAGAAAAGCTTTAACGAGATTATCGATTACTACGATCTTGGAAGCGGCTACGTAAGCGAGCTGGGATTTGGGCTTGGCAAAAGCGAGCCCTCTATTTTTGAGCTTTTAAAAAGCGGCGTGCGGCTGCTTAGCTTTAGCGGCGACAAGCTTTTCGGCTCCGTGCAGTGCGGCATCATCCTAGGAGATCACGAGCTTATCGCGCGCCTGCGCAAAAACCAGCTACTGCGAATGCTGCGCGTGGACAAGATCACGCTAAGCCTGCTTGCCGAGACGATCAAGGCGTATATAAATAAAGAATTTCACCTCATCACGACGATAGATCAGATCCATCTCGGCCTAGATGAGCTACGTGAGCGAGCGGAGCTAGTGCGATCGCGTATCGGCGTAAAATCTCAGATCGTGCCGACCACTACCTTTGTAGGCGGCGGTACGATGCCGAGCGCCCCCTACCCTAGCGTCGCGCTTGCGATCTTGGATGGCGCAGATCCGCAGAGCACGCAGGCAAAATTTCGCGCTGCGGGTATAATCGGACGAATCGAGGATGATAAATTTTTGCTCGATTTCAGATCGATTTTAAAAAGCGACTTGCAAGATTTAATAAAAAAGATCGGAGAAATTTATGAATAGCGTAATTATCGGCACCGCAGGCCATATCGATCACGGAAAGACTGCGTTAATCAAGGCGCTAAACGGCTTTGAGGGAGACCGAATGCCGAGCGAAAAAGAACGTGGTATCACGATCGATCTTAGCTTTTCGCATCTGCGCTCGGGGGATACCAACGTTGCGTTTATCGACGTTCCTGGTCATGAAAATCTAGTAAAGACGATGATTAGCGGCGCGTATGCCTTCGACGCTGCGATGCTAGTAGTCGCCGCAGACGACGGGCTGATGCCGCAAAGCAAAGAGCATATTCAAATTTTATCGCTGCTCGGGGTAAAAAGCGTGATCTTATGCATCAGCAAGTGCGATCTGGTGGGCGACGCGCGCAAGTCCGAGGTCGCGGCGCAGTGCAAGGAATATATCTGCAAATTTAAAGATTTGCAAATTTTAAATACCTTTTTTATCAGCATAAAAGATCCCGCAAGCATCGCCGAGCTGAAAAACTATCTCTTTAATATCAAGCCCGCGCAGCGCCAAGGAGGCGGCGTGGTGCACTACTACATCGACCGCGTCTTTTCGCTTAAGGGGCTCGGCACCATCGTAACGGGCAGCCTCATTAACGGCGCGATTTCAAAGGGCGAGAAGCTTTACAACTGCGATCTGGGTAAAATTTTTAACGTCAAAAGCGTGCAGATACACGACGAGGACACGCCGCTGGCGCAGGCTCCAAACCGCGTCGCGCTAAGTCTTGACGCCAAAACGAGCGAGCTTGAGAAGGGGCAAATCCTAAGCAAAAAAGGTTTTTTCCGCGGCTTTAATGAAGCGGACTGCACCTTTAGCGGCGAAATTTCGCATAATCAAGACGTGCTGTTTTGCGTCGGAAGCAAGCAAAGCGCAGCAAAAGCGCTCATTTTAAAGGAACTTCCAAGCGGTGAGAAGCTAGTGAGCTTTAAATTTGACAAAACGATGTTTTTAAAATTCGGCGAGCCCTTCGTTTGCTTGTCAAACTCGCGCGTAATCGGCGGAGGACGCGTGCTAAACGCCGTAGTCGAGCCGCTAAAAAAGCAGAGCAAAGCCGTACTTCTCACCGCGCTTTTGAAGCGAAATTTTACCGAAGCGTTTAAAATTTTAAGCCTCTTTCACAAGCATGGATTCGGGCTATTTTCGGCGTATCAGCGCTTCGGGATGGAATACGACGAAGCGGTAAAGATCGCGCGCGGCTTAGAAGGGACGTATTTTGACGAGGCAAATTTATGCGTTTACGATCTAAGCGCGATCGAGGACGTAAAAAATCTCATAAAATTTATCGTCTCAAAAAACGACTACGCGATCTTTTCGCCCGCCTCGATCGCCCTAAAGCTATCGTGGGCCAGCGAGGAGCTTGCCGCGCGCGCTCTTAGCGAGCTTGAGCGGAGCGGCATCGTCTCCAAAAAGGGCGGAGTTTACGTAAAATCGGGGGTGGATTTTGACACGCTCAAACAGAGCCTGGAGAGTAAAATTTTTGATCTCATCAAAAAGGGCGGCATAGCGCCATTAGCGCCTTATAACGTCTATGACGAGCTGGAGATTGACCGCAGTAGCGGCGATGACGCGCTAAAGAAGCTGACCTACGCCAAAAAGGTCGTCCGTCTCGCGCACAATCTCTTCGTAGAGGCTGAAAATTTAGCCCTAGCGATCAAGCGCCTCTACGCGATCATCGAAAAAGAGGGCTTCGTAAACGTCACGAACGCCAAAGAGGAGCTTGGGCTTAGCAGGAAATTCGTCATCTGCTATCTCGAATACCTAGATAAAATGGGAAATATCGTGACGATCGACAATAAACGCTATTTGAAAAAGTAAAAATTTAAAATTTTGCACTACAATGCGCGGAATTTTTTGCAAAGGAAAAAAATGAAAAAAGCTATTTTAACTTCAGTTGCGCTCGCAGCGAGCCTAAACGCGGCTTTAAGCGACAGCGAAATTCTATCCATCTACGGCGGCGCGCCTCAAGGCATCGAAATAAAGGTCGCCGAGCGCATCCCGCTTAGCGAGCCAAAGGGCGTAGAGGCGGTCGTTTTAAAGATTTCTCAAGGCAATATGTCGCAAGAGGAGATCATTTTCACCCAAGGCGATCTGATCTTTACCGATATCATCGATCCTAAAAAACGCGTAGTCTATAAGGAGCAGATCAAACAAGACCGCATTGCAGGACAGCTAAGTAAGGTCTTCAAAGCAGAGAGCAAAGACAATATTATCAAGCTAGGAAACGATCCTAAAAAACCTACGATTTTGATGCTGACGGACGCCTTGTGTCCATTCTGCCGCAAAGAGATGGCAAGGATCGAAGAAACTCTAAAAAATAACAATGTCGATATCGTCATGACCTCCGTTCACGGCGATGACGGCCACGCAAAATCCGCGCTCATCTACAAAGAGATCAAAAATGCTAAAACTGACGAGCAAAAGATAGCGGTTTTTAAAAAATATTACGCTGAAGATAACAAAGCAGGCGCCAAAGACGTAAGCGCTGCCGAGCTAAATGCTGCAAAAGCCCTAGCTGCCAAATACTTCGGTGCGGGGGTAAACTCGGTGCCTTACATCATCGAACTAGACAAGCTAAAATAATCTCTTTTAAATTTTGCGGAGCGATCCGCAAAATTCTACCTCATCGTCTTAGGCTTAGCGATTTTAATTAATCCGGATTTTATGAAATTTTACACGTGCAAAATTCTACTGCAAAATCCGCATTATTCTTTATATTGAAAGTAGCATAAAAGCGATAGTATATGAAATTTAAAAGCGAGAAAATATGCAAGCAAAATTCACAGCTGAAATTTTAAAATTTCGCAGCAAAGCCCAGGTAAAATTTAGCCGCAAATTTCATAAAATTTTCGCTTTGCGGCAAAGAGGAATTTGTAATCGTGCTTCAGGCTACCTATCTTGGGCTACGTCCGATTAGAATCAGAATTCCACGTCGAAAGCGGCTCTCGCTAGGCTATTTTTACTCTCGCTTAGCTCATACGATGCGCTGAGTGCGACGCTTTGGAAAATCTTATATTTCAGCCCGATCGCGCCGTTAAACACGCCGTTAGAATAATCAAGCCCCTCTACGTCGTATCTGTCCGAATACTTTCTGCTCGCGTGATACGAATCGCCGCTAAATCGATGCTCGTACTCCGCATTTGCGAATATCTGCAGATCGCCGAAAGCTTTGATCGCGTAAATTCCAGCCGTGCCGTTCGGCGCGGTTTTTGAAGCGGAGCTAAATCTAAGCCTGGATATCGCATCCTCGTTCACCCTAATCGCTCCAAGCCCCAAATACGGCTTAATATAGCCGTTTTCAAATAAAAATTTATACCCTGCTCTCGTGCTGAAATCCCAAATTTGCGACTTGTATTTCGCGCCGTGGATAGCGCCGAATCCGTTGTTGGTTTCAAATTTATGATCGTTTGTCGAATAGGTTAAATTTACCGCCAAATCCACGTTCTCGCTAAAATCGTATCTGCCCGCCAGACCGAGCTCGTAGGATTTGATGTTTTCTTTGACGCCGTCGAATTTACCCTCATACCAAGCGTCTGATTTTTGGTACCCAAAGATCACGCCCAGCGTAAGATCATCTACTCTCTTGGAGGCTCCGAGTAAAATTCCGTCGCTCTTGTGATCGTATTTGACGCCGCCAGAGCGGTCGCTGTAATCCCCACCGTAATTTCCGATCGCGCTTACGTTTACGTTGAACTCCTGCCCGTCGGTGTCGGCTAAATTTTTATAAGCGGAATTTCTTGCTAGCTTGGTAAGATCCAGATCGACCTTCGAACGCGGCATCTCGATGCCTACTCGGTTGCCTCTTCTTGCGACCTGCGAAAACAGGCTGCCGTTTTTAGGTGTGAAGTTATTGATCGCCAGCATCAGCGCTTCAAAATAGGTAGGCAGATCGTCATATCCGCTAGGATAGGCATTCGTATCGGAGGTGATGAATAAATTTGCCGCGTTGCGCTCGCGAGATAATCTTATGATCTCGTCGTATTGATCGGGTCTGGCGTTATATATGACATGCAAAATTTTAGAGGAATTTGCGGGGTCTTTTTCAAACTCCGAGGTTCTAGGACGATAGTGGTTTATGTAGTCGTCAGCACTCACCTCTTGCAGCATCCAAACGTCCGCATAAGGGGCTATGGCGTCGCGCACGCCCCAGCCGTTGTTTGCCAAAACGAGCATTCCGGGGTATTTAGTCTTGATATAATTGTAGATATTAGCCATATAGGCGATAGTTGCGGGATTATTCTCGGTATTAACCTCGTCGATAAAGTACCCTGCGATATTTTCTCTACCGTAGAAATTTACGAAATTATCGATATCGGCATAGACTAAATTTAGATTTCTAGTAGAATTTTTGGTATAGGTATAGCCTAAATTTGCTATGCCTGCCGCAATATTTCGCTTCATCTGAACCGCGTCTTCGTCCCTTCTGACCAGATATTGCGTAGTTTGATCGCCCGGTATCGCCGCCTCGTATGAACCGAAAGCCACATAAGGAACCAGCGCGCCGCCTATATTGGTAATGCCGTTCCAAAATTCGGCATTTACGCCACTATTGCCCGTCCAGCGAAACGCAGGCATCATAACGCGCTGATTATTAAGCCTGCCCGAATATGAGCCCTTTTTGGCAAAGCCCCTTGCGTACTCGAGCTTGATACGAAATGAGTTTTCATACTCGTCGCTCGCGGAGTTATCGCTAGCTGCGTCGCGCCTGCTTAATTTCGCGCCCAAGCTATCCGCAGCGCTCATTACATCGGAACGGGAAGTGTTGTTGGAAGGTGATTTTTGCGCGTTTGCATAGCCCCAGGAATTCTGCTCGCTCGCATAGCCGAACCCTGCTGCACCGATAAGCGCAAGAGATACGATTTTTTTCAAAGACTTTAGCATTCTGCACCGCCTCAAATAAAATTATCCAAATTCTTAAATTTCGATAAATTTGCGGACGCGCTTTTAAAATTAAAAGCTTTGTCGAAATTTAAAAATTTAGCCGCCTTAAGGCGACCAAATTTTAAAGCTTATTTTAATGCCGCTTTTGCCTTCTTTGCGACGGTTGCGAAAGCTTCGGCGTCGTTCATAGCCATATTTGCTAAAATTTTTCTATCAAGCTCGATGCCCGCTTTTCTAAGTCCGTTTATAAATTTAGAATAGCTGATGTCGTTTAGCCTGCAAGCTGCATTGATGCGCACTATCCAAAGTCTGCGGAAATCGCGTTTTTTCGCGCGTCTGTCACGGAAGGCGTAAACGAGGCTTCTCTCCAGCTGCTCTTTGGCCTTTCTGAAATGTTTGCGTTTTGCGCTATAAAATCCGCGCGCAAGCTTTAGCACCTTGTTGTGACGGCGGCGTCTAACGATACCCGTTTTTACTCTTGCCATATTAATCCTTTCTTAATCGGCGTCCCTTTGGGGATCTTGCCCTAAAATCCATGAATTTAGGGGAGTTTGAATGACTTTCGTCAAAAACTAACTTCGCACTATTTGCAAAGCATTTTTTTAACCGCAGATACGTTCGTAGAATCGACGTATTGGGCCTCGCGCAAATTCCTCTTGCGTTTTTGAGACATCTTCGTCAAAATATGGCTGCGAAACGCAGAGCCTCTTTTGATCTTGTTTTTGCCCGCTTTAAAACGCTTGACGGCACCGCGCACGCTTTTCATCTTTGGCATGGTCGTCCTTTTTTTAAAGTGAATGGGAAGTATATAATAAAGTTTCTTTGAAAAATTTGAATTTAAGGAATTTTAGAGCTTAAATTAACGCAAGATAAATTTAAAGTTAAATTTTGCCGCCCGTTTAAGATTCGGTTTAGCTGGATCCAAAAAATTTATACAAATTTAAAGGGTTAAATTTAGAGATAAACTAGCCTGTATAAATTTTAAAATTTTGCTATTTAGTTTAAATTTACGCGCTGTACCGCGGGGAAAAACAGCGCGTAAATTTTAAAATTTTGCCGCACTCGGCGCAAAATACCGTTAAATTTACGCTACGCATTTTTCGGCGTGATCAGCATATTTACGTAGCGACCCTCCAGCGCAGGCGCCTTATCGCGATCGGCCACTTCTGCGAAAAATTCATCCCAAATTTTATTGAGCAAATTTACGCCGATTTCTGGGCTTGACATCTCGCGCCCTTTTAAAAATACGCGAAGTTTGACGTGTTTGCCGCTACTAAGGAATTCTTTCGCGTGTTTTACTTTATAATTAATGTCGTTTTGAGCGATTTTAGCGGACAGCTTGATCTCTTTGACTTCGATGATTTTTTGCTTTTTTTTCGCCTCTTTGAGCTTTTTTTCCTGCTGATAGCGAAATTTGCTATAGTTCATGACCTTGCAAACGGGCGGCTTTGCATCGGGCGCTATCAAAACCAGATCCACGCCCTCTCGCTCGGCGATTTGCAACGCCTGCGCCTTTGAAATTATGCCGTAAACCTCGCCGTTGTCGCCTATGCACCTGACTTCGCTAGCCGGAATGTCCTCGTTTAGAAAAACCTCTTTCTCTCTGCTCAAAAATTCACCTCGTTTAATTTAGCTTTTACGAAATTTAAAAACTCATCCAGCCCTAAATTTCGCTGTTCGCGCGCCCTGCGATCGCGCAAGGCCACGCTGCGAGCCGAAACTTCATTATCGCCTAGGACGATGATGAGCGGCACCTTCTGCTTTTCAGCCGTTCTGATTCGTTTATTTAACGTCTCGTTTCTATCTAAAATTTCGCCGTCAATGTCCGCCGCGCGCAGCAAATTTAAAATTTCTTTCGCGTAGTCTGCGTGCGCTTCACCGATCGGCACGATTGATACCTGCGTAGGACAGATCCAAAACGGAAGCTCGCCCGCGGTGTGCTCGAGCAAAATCCCCACGAACCGCTCGAAGCTTCCCAAAATCGCGCGATGCAGCATCACGGGCTGCTTTTTTTCATTGTTTTCGTCGATATAGCCAAGCTCGAAGCGCGCAGGCAGGTTAAAATCGACCTGCACCGTGCCGCACTGCCATTTTCGACCGAGCGCGTCGGTGATTTTGATGTCGATCTTAGGTCCGTAAAATGCGCCGCCTCCCTCGTCTAGACCATATTTTAAGCCTTTTTCGTCAAGTGCGTCTTTTAAAGCCTTCGTCGCGATATCCCAAACCTCGTCGTCGCCGACCGCCTTTTGCGGCTTGGTCGAAATTTCAAGCTCGTATTCAAAGCCGAAAGCTTTCATCAAAAGCTCTACGAAATCTAAAATTTCATAGACGTTTTCTTTGATCTGGCTCGGCATCACAAACAGATGCGCATCGTCCTGCGTAAACTCGCGCACACGGAAAAGCCCGTGCAAAACGCCGCTTTTTTCGTGGCGGTGCACGACGCCGTACTCGCAAAATTTAAGCGGCAGATCGCGATATGAGCGGATTTCGCTTTGATAAACCTTGATATGACCGACGCAGTTCATCGGCTTGATGCCGTATTCTTGATCCTCGATCGTCGTAAAATACATATTTTCTTTGTAGTTACTGTAGTGCCCGCTGATCTTCCACGCGTCGGATTTTAAAATTTCAGGGCCGCGCACCGGCTCGTAGCCGCGCTTGCGAAGCTGCCTATAAAGGCGCTCCTCGAGCTTTATACGCATCCTCGTGCCCGCAGGAAGCCAGATCGGAAGTCCCGCGCCAATCTGCTCGTCGAAGGTGAAGAATTTCATCTCGGCTCCGAGCTTTCGGTGATCGCGCTTCTTAGCTTCTTCTAACATCGCAAGGTGCTTTTTAAGGCTATCTTTGTCGGCAAATACGACGCCGTAGATGCGAGTTAGCATCTCGCGCTTCTCGTCGCCGCCGAGATACGCTCCTGCAATGCGCGTAAGGGCAAAATTTTTCAAAAATTTCGTATTTTGCACATGCGGGCCGCGGCAGATGTCCTCAAACTCGCCCTGCGCGTATAAGCTCACCGGGCCTTCGGGGATACGTTTTAAAACTTCCTGCTTAAGATCGTCGTTTGAATATTTTTTCGCAACCGCCTCTTTGGTGGAGGCTATCTTTTTAATCTCTAAATTTGCCTCGGCAAGCGCGCGCATCTTTTTTTCGATCGTCTTTAGATCCTCTTCGCCGAGCTTTTCGCCGTTATCTTTGCTGACGCGGATGTCGTAGTAAAACCCATCCTCGATCGCGGGTCCTACGAAAAATTTAGCGCTCGGATAAAGCTCGCGCACCGCCTGCGCCAAAAGGTGCGCACAGGAGTGGCGCAGAATTTTAAGCGCGTCCTCGGAGTTATCGAAATATATCGGCTGCGCCTCGTTAGCGCGCTCGCCGATACTTTGAGTATCATAAATTTCACCGTTAAGTTTATATGCGATAATATCGCTCATTGGCTTGTTTCCTTTTTTACCGAATTGTCTTTCTTACACTGAAAGAACGAAAGCTAATTTTAGCTAATCAATCCTTAACGATAAATTTAAAAAATATTAAAATTAAAATTTTTGATTCTTTTCTCGCAATAAAAAATACACAGCGTTCGCACAAAGAGCACAAATCGCCATCACACTTGCGAGCAAAAACGGCTTATTCGCTCCCACTGCACCCACGATAAACGAAATAGCCCCGGCAATAGCAAACTGCGCAGTCCCCAGTACCGCCGAAGCTGCGCCAGAGCTGCCGTCCTTATACAGCGCCATCGCAAGCGTCGTGGCGTTAGGCGCGACAAAGCCGAGCGATGAAAGCAATACGAAAAGCGAAGCCTCAAAGCAGATGAAGGGAAGGTCAAGCATAGAGCATGCGAGCAAAATCAGGCTCGTCACAAGCATCGCTATTAGGCCGAAATTTAATAAAGCTGTGGGTTCGCGATTTTGCACGAGCTTGGCATTTAGTGCCGAAACGAGGGTCATTCCAAGAGCGTTGATGCCAAATATTACGCCAAAGGCATGCTCACCCAACCCGTAATAGCCCAAAAATATAAAGCTAGAGCCCGTGATATAAGCAAAAAGCGCGCTCATCGCAACTGCAAATCCTAACGTATAGCGCATAAATTCTTTATTTCGTAAGATTATGCCGTATTCGCCAAGCACGCCTTTTACGCTAAGAATAGCAGTTCCATCTATCTGCGCGCTCTCGTCAAGTCCGAAAAATATAAATGCAAAAAGCAAAATTCCAAGAGCGAACAAAATCGCAAAAATCGCTTGCCACGAGAAAAAATCTAGAACAAATCCGCCTAGAGTTGGTGCTAGCATCGGTGCTAGCGAGCCCACGACCATCATCAGCGCAAACATCGCCGCAGCCTCGTGCAACTCAAATTTATCGTTAATTACAGCTCTCGCAAGCACCACTCCCGCACACCCGCCCAAAGCTTGCAAAAACCTAAAAAATATAAACGCATAAACGCTATCAAAGCTCACGCAGGCAAGCGACGCACATATGAAAAGCAAAACGCCCGCGTATAGCGGCTTTTTACGGCCGAATTTATCGCTTAGCGGCCCATAAACGAGCTGTCCTAGCGCAAAAGCGATGAAAAAGCTCGCAACCGATAGCTGAGTGTAAAACTCGCTCGTAGCAAAGCTCGCCTTTACCTTTTCCAGCGCGGGCAGATACATATCGGTAGACAAGGGCGCCAGAGCTGACATATAGGCGAGTATAATTATCAGCTTAAATTTAGCGAATTTACTTTGTTTGACCATCGTTTTCCTCAATTATTTTTAGGCAGAGCTCAAACGTGCGCACGAGCGCGTTTAGATCTTTAAATTTTTGCGGCAAGAGCCTAGCGATAAAATATATCGGACGCAACGTACGCACCATAGCCCACGCACTTTGCACTACGCCCTGCTCGCCGCTTGAGGCGTAGGTGTAAATGCTTGCGCGCACAAAGCCTTCGCTCAGACCTTCGCGACAAAGATCATAGACAAACAGCAAAAAATCTCGCATTTTGGCTTTTTGCAGATCACCGCGCTCGCCGCGATTTTCAAAATCTATAAATTTCATCTCGCCGTTTTTTACTAAAACGTCGCGCAGCGCGGGTCTGCCGTGTATGAAGCCGCGCGAATGCAGCTGTGCTAACGCCGCAGCGTAACCCTGAATGAGCGCCACACAAGATGCCTCATCCGAGCTTTTTAGCACCTCGTCCACCGGCGTGCCGCCGTCTTTGAGTACGAAAAAGTTCTCGTCTCGCAGCACCAGCTGCGGCACAGGCGCGCCGGCTGCGTACAGGCTCTCGCATTTTAGCGCTTCGTAATCGAAAGCGGCTTTCGGATTTGCTTTAAATATTTTCGTAAGCAATCCACCGCGGATGCGCAGTTCCGGCTGCTTTAGCCAGTATTTCTCACCCTCGAAACTAAAGCTCGTGACGCGCTCGCCAGGATGATTTTTTAGAATTTCATTTACATATTCTTTAAAATTTTGCATTCAATAAATTTAGCGAATTTTTTTTAGAAAGAGCTAAATTTGCGAGTTTTATTTCATTAAGTTCCATATGTCCGCATAAAATTTATTACGTAAATTCGGCGGGGATAAATTTTAAAATTATCAGGTAGAATTTATGTGCAGTCTTGGAATTTTGTAGCGCAGGAAGCAGCGAAAGCGCATAATTTTAAAATTTAGCAGTTAGATAAAATTTCAGAATTTTACAAAAACTAAGATTTGCGTCAAAAAATTTTAAAACTAGAAGTGGCGACCCCTACGAGATTCGAACTCGTTTTACCGCCGTGAAAGGGCGATGTCCTAACCGTTAGACGAAGGGGCCACTTAATCTGGTATTAAGATTAAAGGCGGTATTCTACTCAAGACGCACTTAAACCCAACTTAAATTAAGGATTATTTATGAAATGCTCTTTTCTGGCGCCGCTTGCACTTTCGCTTCTGCTCGCAGGCTGCGCTACCACCGCACTCAAGCCCGCTTCCACGCAAGCTGTAAATTTCACCGTCATTTCGCCGCTTACTCGCACTAGCGACGCGGGCTTTATGCGTAAATTTAAGAACCAAACCGAGGTTCAAATTTACGCAAGCGGCATCAGCGTGCTGAGCCTGGTTTTAAAAGGCGATAAAATTTGCATGAACGGCGCGTGCGACGACGAGCTCGTTTTCAATAAAAAATTCTTCGGTGCCGAGCACTACCGCGGGCTTCTGGGCGAAATCCTAGACGGCAAACCGATCTTTGGCGGTAGCGACACGGGCGAGCGCCGTTGCCTAGCGCAAAGCCTGCAAGCTGGCTCTATCGATTATAAAGTTTGCCGCAGCAAGGACGGCGGCGGAAGATCCATAAGCTTCGCCGACGCAAAACGCGGCGTAAAGATCAAAATCCGCGAGCTGCAGTAAAATCTCGTGCGATCAATGTTTGTGGCGCGTGAGATGCGATTCCGCGGGCGGCGCGAGCAAATCGCGAACGAGTAAAATTTCGCGCAGCAGGCGTTTGTAAGCGCGCGGGAATAATGCGCTATAGTAGCCGCCCAAAACACGGCGCGAGCGGTCAAAATTCCATTACTCGGCGGGGTGGCTGCCTAAGCTGCGCAAACGGCGCGGTTTTATTAGCGCTCTTCGCCGGCTCTTCGCGGCGAAATTTACCAAACAGCGCGTATGTGCGAAAGAAAAAGTGCGTATTTAAATTTAGAAAATCTGAGCGCGGCTCGGGTTTATGAAATTTACCGCACGCGGCGTAAAATAAAATTTAGGAGGTAAAATGAAGCGGATCGGAGCGCATGTGAGTGCTAGCGGCGGGGTTTTCAACGCGCCGTTAAACGCCGCAAAGATCGGGGCGGACGCGTTTGCGATGTTCGTCAAAAATCAGCGCAGATGGGATGCGTCACCGCTTAGCGCGGAGGAGACCATCGCGTTTAAGGATGCGCTGAAGCAAAGCGGCATCCGCGCGGAACATGTCTTGGTGCACGACAGCTACCTCATAAATTTGGGCCATCCGCGTGAGGTGGAGCGCGAGAAGTCTCTAAACGCCTTCGTGGACGAGATCCGCCGCTGCGAGGCGCTCGGGCTTAGGCTTTTGAACTTTCATCCGGGCTCGCATCTAAATGAAATTTCAGCTCAAGAGTGCCTGGATAATATCGCAGGGTCGCTAAATTTCGCCATCGCAAACACCGCAGGCGTCAAGCTCGTGCTCGAAAATACCGCCGGCCAGGGCTCCAATCTCGGCTATGATTTCGCTCAGCTCGCTTATGTGATCGATAAAATTTCAAATAAAGATCGCATCGGCGTCTGCATCGACACCTGTCACGCGTTCGCCGCAGGATACGACCTGCGCAGCCGGCAGACCTATGAGCGCACAATGAGCGAGTTTGACCGCGCGATCGGCTATAAATTTTTAAGCGGCATGCACCTAAACGACACGAAAAACGAGCTTGGCGTGCGTAAGGATCGGCACGAGAGCCTCGGGCGCGGATTTTTGGGGCTCGCGGCGTTTGAAAACATCATGAACGACCCGAACATCGACGAGATCCCGCTGATTTTAGAAACGATCGACGATAGCCTCTGGGCGGAGGAGATCGCGCTTTTGCGCAGTATGCAAGGACGCCGCAAAGCCTAATCGGGCGCCTTTTGCGCCACGTAGAATTTTACCTCATTTCGCTTCAAAGTGGCGCCTAGAGATAAGAGCCTTATGCCGTGCAAATTTAACATCGTGGGATTTATCGCTTAAATTTTAACAAGCAAAAATAATGAGGAACTTCGCGCTAAAAATTCTGCGCCGTAAAAAGTCGCGAAATTCTACGACGAAAACACAGCACCAGAGCAAAAGAGCAAAATTTTTATAGAAAAACGCAGCGCCCTGGCAGAAATGAAAAATTTTACGCTGCATAATTAAAATTTTCAAGCAAGATTTTTAAAGCGATGCAGCGGCAAATTTTAAAATTCTATCGCTACGATATTTCAAGGCTCAGCGCCAGATTCGAAGCTCTAGGAATTTTAAAATTCTAAATTCCACATCAAAAAATTAACGCGAAACTTTATATTTGAGACTGCGTAAATTCCGATCTTGCAATTCTACTTTCACCCGATCCTTGCAGAGGCGAAGCACATAAGATTTCATAAATTCTAACTTAAAATTTTGCTGCGTGCCAATCTATGCTTTTTGGCACGTATTTTATTTATGACAAATTTGCGTCTTTTTTTCGCGCTTTGCTTGCGCTAAAATCTATGCAGGATCCGTGTAAATTTACGTTAAATTCTGCCACATATCGCCCGATCAATTTAAAATTTATCGTTGAGCTTAGTAGCCTACCGCCACGATTTAAATTTAAAGGCGGCGGGATTTTAATCCGCAGCCGACGCGTATTGTACCGACCGCGGCTCGGCGCGCTATTTTAGCAGCTCATACATATCACAGGATTTTTGCCAAGTTTCTTTAAACTCGGGCAGATTCATAAAAAGAGAATTTTTATTTTTGCCTAGATCGCAAGCTTTTTTAAAGTATTGTGCGGCTTTGCTTTTATCGTTAAAGTTGTAGTTAAATATCGCGAAATTGAAGCAACTCGGTAGGTCGCTCGCTAAATCGCAACCTTTTTTATCATAAACCGCCGCTTTCATTAAATTTATTTTTACACCGTCTCCTTTACGGTACATATCTGCCAACATACCGCATGATAGCGCTGATAGCTCTTGCCCCAGGTTACAAGATTTATCAAGGTAGATTATCGCTTTTGATATATCTTTCTCAACCCCATCTCCGTCACTATACATTGATCCCAATAGTCCACAATACATAGCGTCTCCCGCATCGCATCTTTTTTCATGATATTCGATGCCTTTTTTAGGATTTTCTTGCATCATTCTGATCGACATTACAAGGCAACCTGGCTCATATCCGCCGTCGCAGGTTTTTTCAAGCAGCTTAAGTGTTTTAGTATTGTCTTCGTATTGTAAAGCGGCTCTAAGGCAAGACTCCATATTGCCGTCATTGCACTCTTTTTCTAGCGTCTCAAGCTCGGTCGCTCCGAACGCAAAGCAAGCGATAAATGCTAACGCAAATAGCGATTTTTTCATTTAGTATCCTTTCCGGGTAAAATTTGGCTAATTCTACCCCCCCCTAAGAAATTGATTAAATTTATCGCGAATTTTAATAAGGTAGCGAGAATTCCGACCGCAGATCCACCAAGCCCGCTCAAAATTTAAATTTTACCTGGATTGAGCTATAATCCCTTTTTTGAAATTTTAACCTTGGATAAAGATTTGAAAATAGCGTTTTTTGACTCGGGTATCGGCGGG
>NZ_CALKTT010000081.1 GCF_937997535.1 uncultured Campylobacter sp. | reverse complement strand
GCTATCGCGATCGTAATCATCGCTACGGCGGTAAATTTAATCTGCGTCGCGGCAGATTTCATCTACTGCAAGCGCAAAGTCTCGCCCGTGATAAGTGTGCGAAATTTCGACGCCCCCACGCTTAAGCAAATTTTTGGCTACTCGTTTTTTATATTTTTAGGCATCGTAGTCGATCAAGTAAACTGGAATGTCGATAATTTTATCTTAGGCGCGGTCGCAGGCGCTACGGCGGTCTCCACGTATGCCGTAGCAAGCACAATAAATGCCACTTTCGTCACGCTTTCGCTCACCATTAGCGGCGTAATGCTTCCTAAAATCGCCAAAATGGTTTCTGCCAACTCCACCGATTCCGAGCTTAGCGCGGAATTTATCAAAATAGGCAGGCTGCAATTTTACGTGATATTTTTTATCGCGTCGCTTTTGGTGATTTTTGGGCGGGAGTTTATCGTGCTATGGGCTGGCGCAAATTATGAAATTTCATACGCAATCGCGCTTATTTTGGTGCTTCCAGTAAGCGTGCCGTTGATTCAAAATTTAGGTCTAGCCGTGCTTCAGGCAAAAAACAAAGTCAAATTTCGCTCAATCGCCGCGTTTTGCGTCACGCTCGTAAATATCGCTATTTCTATCCCGCTAGCTAAGGCTTACGGTGGCGTGGGCGCTGCGTGCGGCACGGCTTTTGCTATCACCTTGCTAAATATCTGCGTGATGAATATCTACTATGCTCGTGTAATCGGACTTGACATCGCTAAATTTTGGCGAAATATCGGCGCGATGGTAGTAAAATTTGCTCCCGCAATCGCAGTAAGCCTAGCGATAAATTACGCATTAGGCTTACATGGAGTGAGCTTTTTGCTAATTTGCGGCGGGCTTTATTCGGCTATGTTTGTGCTAAGCGCGTATTTTTGGGCGATGAACGATTATGAGCGCGCGATTTTTGGCGGCATTGCGGCTAAGATAAGGAGGCGGGCTTGAGCTTCAATGTAATTAGCGAAGTGGTTACGAAAGACCGCTGTATCGGCTGCGGCGTCTGTGCGAGCAGCTGCCCTTTTAGCGTGCTAAAAATGCGGCTTGGAGGCAATGGATTTTACGCGCCTGAGGAGGGCGAAGGGTGTCGCGACAAATGTGATATCTGCCTAAAAGTCTGCCCGTTTTACGAAAAAGACATGCTCGAAAACGAGCTAAATTCTAAATCATATGCAGAGTTGGAAAGCTTTAGCCCTGATTTTGGCAGGTTTTTAGCCACTTACAAATTCTACAAAAAAGATGAAGCGCAGCGCCTAAGCAGTGCAAGCGGCGGTGCGGGAGATTATATTTTTCACGAGCTTTTTGCGCGTGGGCTCATTGATTACGCGATTTGCGTCGTGCCCGCGGACGAAGGAGATTTTATAGCCCAAAATCACAAGTGCGGTTTTTCTGCCTGCAATAATTTAGCGCAGCCGCAGAATTTGCAAAATTCCGCAACCAAAAATTCCACGCAGAATTCCGCAATTCCAAATTTAACGCAGAATTTGACAGATGATGATTCTATAAATTTTACGAGTGCGCAAAATTCTTTTTGCGAAAATTTTACGCAGAATTCTGCGCAGAATTTTACAAATGAAAATTCCACGCAGAATTCTAAAGCTTCTTGTGAAAATTCCGTATCAACGCATAATTTTGCTTGCGAGAATTCTAAAAACACGCGAAATTCTATGGGCGAAAATTCCGTGCCGCTGTTTAAATTTAGCGTGATAAAAAATGCTGATGAGCTTACTCGCGCGCGCTCGTCCGCTTACTATCCGCTCACGCTTGAAGCAGTGCTAAAGGAGATGTCGCGCCGCGAGGGCAGATACGCGATCAGCGCGCTGCCGTGCTTTGCTAAGGCCTTAAGGCTTGCTGCGAGCAAAAATCCGCGCCTTAAATCCCGCATAAGCTTTATTATCGGGCTGGTTTGCGGACAGGGCAAGGGTGCTGCTTTTACGTATAAGCTGGCAGATCTTGCGTTTAAAGAGCGTAAGCAGCTCACGGCGGTTAATTACAGATATAAAATCGCGGGCAAAAGTGCGATGAGCTTTGGCTTTAAATTTCACGCTGCAGACGGCAGTGAGGCGATAGACGATCGCAGTAGTAGCGCCTTTGCATACTGGAGCTCGCGCGCTTTTACGCCGCTTGCGTGCAACTCCTGCACTGACGTTTTTGCCAAAAGCGCCGACGTCGTGCTGATGGATGCGTGGCTGCAAAGCGAAATGAGCGAGTGGCGCGGCACATCGCTCGTAATTACGCGCGCAGCTCAGATCGACGCGCTATTTTCGCAGCCTACGAAGCAGGCACGCGAGGCGATTTTTTGCGAGCGGATATCCGCAGCGGAGGTGCAGCGCTCGCAGCAAAGCCAGGTGGAGTGCAAAAACGAAATTTTCTACGGCGCGAAAAACCCGCTTAAGCGTTACATCTTGCGCCAGAAGCTTCAGATTCAGCGATATAGTGCTACGCATTTTGATTGTGATGATTTCATCGCTGCTAGGCTTAAAAAAATCGCCGCGGCAAATAAAGTGCTAGCGCTTTTGGCGCTACCAAAGATCGCGGCATATAAAATTTATAGGAAGTTTGCATGAAGATCGGGATTTTTACCCTGCCGCTAGTGAATAATTACGGCGGAATTTTACAAGCTTACGCGCTAAGCCGCGTGCTAGTGGGGCTAGGGCATGAGCCACGTCTCATAAACTTGCGCCTGCAAAGAAGTAAACTATCGATCGCGTATATTAAATTTTTAGTGGCGCGCACGCTTAAAAAGGAGCTTTGCGGCGCGAAATTTAATCCCTCTTACGAGCGCGATACTAGCGAGTTTGTGACAGAAAATATCCCTTTAACCGCGCCTGTTTGCACGCCCGCGGATTTAAAAGCGCTGTGCGAGAAAGAACGCTTTGAAACGGTGATTTTAGGAAGCGATCAGGTTTTTCACCCTAGCTATTTTGCGGATTTTGCAGATTGCTTTAGCCTTGGATTTTTGCCGCCTAACTGCACGCGGATCGCCTATGCTGCAAGCTTCGGCGGAGATAGGCTCTGTGGGCTTAAAAATCCCGCAGATTTAAAAGCTCACGCTGCAAATTTGGCTAAATTTAAAGCTATTTCGGTGCGCGAGCGCGATGGTGTAAAGCTTGCGCGCGAATGCTTTGGCGTAGATGCGCACTGGGTGCTAGATCCTACGCTTTTAGCTAACAAAGAGATTTACGATAAATTTTTAAGCCTTGCGCCAAAGCGCAAGGGTTTTGCCTATATCCTAGATCCATCGCCTCGCTCAGAAGCGGCGATGGAGCTACTAAAGAAGCAAAGCGGCCTAGAGATAGATGAGGTAAACGACCGCGGCAACCGCATCGGCATAAAAGCATGGCTAAGCGCTATTGCGGGCGCGGAGTTTGTGCTAACCGATTCATTTCACGGCTGCGTATTTTCCATAATCTTTAATAAGCCGTTTTTTGTGCTCGTTAACGCTAGTCGCGGCGCGTCGCGCTTTAGCTCGCTTTTGGGCTTATTCGGGCTTGAAGATAGAACTTTGCAAGATCCCAAAGACGCGCGGTTGGACGCGACTATCGATTGGGATGGCGTAAATGAGGCGTTGCGCCGTAAAAGAGAGGACTCGATGAAATTTTTAAAAACAAGTTTAGGCTCATAAAATGAAAATAGCTATGGTGATTTCTGCTTTAGGCAAGGGCGGTGCCGAGCGCGTGCTAAGCGTGCTGGCAAATTTTTTCTGCCGCGAGAATGAAGTCTGTGTGATAAAATTTGACGCAGATGAGCCGTTTTACGCGCTAGATCATAAGATCGAGCTTATTAGCTTGGATTTAGGAGTAGGCGATTTAGGAGTATTTGGCAATATAAAAAAGCGCTACGATAAAATTTTAGCCTTGCACAGGCTTCTAAAAAGTCGTAAATTTGACGTAGTAATCTCGTTTTTAGATAATACCAATGTCCTTACGCTTATCGCAAATCTTGGAGTTGGGCAGAAAATCATCATCTCCGAACACACCAATCATCGCTTTTTAAAAAGTCCGATCTGGCGCGCGCTAAAGCGGATCTTTTATCCGAGGGCTGCAGGTCTTAGCGTGCTTAGTAAATTTGATCTGGATCATTACACATATGTGCAAAATCGTGTGATTATGCCTAATCCGATGTTTGAGATAAGCCATACTAAAGAGGCTCGCCCGCCTAAAGAAAATATCGTCCTAGCAGCCGGCCGGCTCAATGTCTATAAGGGCTTTGATGTCCTTCTTAAGGCACTTGCGCTTATAGATTTCAATCTTTTAAAAGAGTGGAAGGTGGTGATCGCAGGCGACGGAGAGGAGCGAAAGAGCCTTGAGAGCCTAGCTGCGAAGCTGCGCTTAAATGTGCAGTTCATCGGCTTTGTGCGCGATATCGAAAGCTTATATGAACGCGCTAAAATCGTAGTCGTAACCTCCAAGATGGAGGGCTTTTGCAATATTTTGATGGAGAGTATATTTTTCGGCACCGCTAGAATTTCTACGGATTGCATCGCAGGTCCTAGCGAGCTTATAAGCGACGGCGTAGATGGGTTTTTGTGCCCTGTAGGCGATAGCGCAAGTATTGCAAAAAAGCTTGAAATTCTAATGAGTGACGAAAAGCTGCGCGAGCGGCTCGTGCAAAACGCCTCCAAGCGCGAGGAGAGTTTTAAAATTGAAACGATCGGGCAACGCTGGTTGGATTTTATAGCCGCTACGATACACAGGGAGGAATAATGAGCGAAAATCCCCTAATCTCGGTCATCATCCCCGTTTATAATGTAAAAGAATTCCTGCGCGCTTGCGTGGAGCGCATTACGGCGCAGACCTATACGAACTTAGAAATTCTGCTTGTAGATGATGGCTCAAATGATGGCAGCGAGGCGATTTGCGACGAATACGCCGCGCGCGATCCTCGTGTGCGAGTGCTGCATAAACCAAACGGCGGGCAGGCTAGCGCGCGAAACGCTGCTTTAGATGTCGCTCGCGGGGAGTTTATCAGTTTCGTAGACAGCGATGATTTGATAAGCCTTGATTTAATTGAGACGCTTTTTCGCCTGACGCAGAAATTTTGCACTAAAATCGCTATGTGTGGCTACACGGCATTTAGCGACGAGAGCGAAATAAATAATTTCAAGGCGGCTTTAAATTCTAAAGAAAATCAAAATTCTAAAGAGATTAGCGATCTAGGAGGAGCTGCAAATTCGAATGCCAACGCAGGTGAATATAAAATATCGCCGCAAGAGCTTTTTAGACGCAGCTGCACGCAGGATCCGTATTTTAGCACCGCAGTTTGGCGCGCGCTGTTTGCTCGCGAAATTTTCGCTGCTTTGCGCTTTCCTACGGGGCAGATCTATGAGGATGTGGCGATATTTTTTGATATTTTTAACGCTTCTATTACGGCGTGCACGGATGAAATTTTATATTTTTACCGCGTAAGGGCGGGCTCGACCGTAAACTCATTCGCTCGCAGGCATCTTGCGGTCATCGCTGCGGTGCGCCGCTATACTGAGGCGATCGCTGTGAATTATCCAAGCTTGGCGCGTGAGGCTAATTTTACTCGCTGCGAGTCCGCGCTGAATACGGCGTTTTTAATTATCAAATCGAGCTTTGATCCTGCAGGCTTGAATGGAGATGCAACTTCTCCTTCCGAGGCTAATACGTGCAGCTTAGCAAACGAAGCGGATTTGCATGGAGCTGATAGTTTATCTTGTGCATGCGGTAAAAATTCTGCAGTTAAAAATTCCGCCAAGCAAAATTATATGCGAAATTCTAAGCAAAATTCTGCGTCGCAAAGAAAGACCGCAGATCCCCGCTCGCCTTTAAACGCCGCAGAAGCTGCGCAGCAGATCCGCTCACTGCACGCTTTGGTGCGCGAGCGGCTGGATTTTGGATTTTTTGCAGCGCATGCAAGCCGCACGCAGACGCTGATGATGGTCTTGTTTTACGCTAGCCCTGCGCTTTTGCGGCTATTTTATAAAATTTATCGGAAGCTAAAATGAAAATTTTATTCGTCATCGCAGCTCTTAGAAACGGCGGCGCCGAGCGCGTGCTGCAGGTTTTGGCGAACTATTTTGCGCGCGCAAACGACGTTACGATCGCGATTTTGGAAAACGACGAGGGTAGGTATAAATTTAGCGAAAAGATAAAATTTTTGCATCTAGACGTTTATAAAAACGGCGGCAGGTTCGATAAATACAGAATTTTGCGCGAGTATTTCAAGTGCGAGCGACCGAGCGTCATCATCAGCTTTATGGACTGGACGAACGTAGCGTGCGTGATCGCAAGCTTTGGGCTGGGCATCCCGCTCATCGTGACCGAGCACAACGCGCACGATTATCTGCCAAGCGGGCTTTTTAGCCGCGTGCGCGATCTGTGCTACAAAAAAGCGGACGCGCTTACGGTGCTTACGCGCTCGGACTTTGAGTACTATTCGCGATTTGTCAAAAACTGCTTCGTCGTGCACAACCCCTTTTTCGGCGAGATTTGCGATACCAAGGGCACCAAGCGAAACGTGATCTTAAGCGTCGGTAGGCTCGAGCCCGTAAAGGGGTATGAAATTTACTTTGACGCGCTAAGCAGGATCGATAAAAGCCTGCTTGCGAAGTGGGAAATTTTAATCGCAGGCGACGGCTCGCTGCGCGAAAGCTTGCGCGAGCTGGCAGCACAGCTTGGGCTTGAAGTGCGATTTTTAGGGCACAAACAGGACGTAAGCGAACTGTATAAAGAAGCCAAAATTTTTGTGCTAAGCTCGCTTAATGAAGGGCTTTCAAACGTGCTGATCGAGTCTGCGTTTTACGGCTGTGCACGGCTTAGCAGCGATACGACGGGCGCAAAAGAGCTCATAAAGGACGGCTTTAGCGGCATTTTGTTTAAATGCGGCGATGCGAATGAGCTTGCGAGCAAGCTTGAAAATTTAATGCGTGATGAGGCGCTGCGAGACGCTCTCGTGCAAAATGCAAATGAAAGCTTAGACGAGTTTTCGCAAGAGCGCATCATTAAGCTCTGGCAGGGCTTGATCTATCGGTTTACGCGTAAATAGCAGCCGCTTATCGATGCCCTAGCGGCGCGCAGGGATAAATTTAAACTTCGGTGTGCTAAGATAGCGTCTTGCGCCGAGCAAAACGGCGCGTTTAAATTTATAAAGCCGCATCGTGCGATGAAATTTAGCCGCTTTAGGCAGTGCAAAACGCGCTAAATTTAAACGGCGCGGTGTATGTTCGCGTAAAAAGGCGTGAGCAAAGCTTAAATTTAGGGCGCGGCAGCGATATTTAAAAGGTAAAGGGATGAAGAAATTAAGTGTTTTTATATATTCGATGGGAGGCGGCGGCGCAGAGCGCGTCGTAAGCAACCTCTTAGGCGAGCTTACGGCACGCTACGAAGTGCATCTGGTGCTGATGAACGAGAGGATTTTTTATGAAATTCCAAGCGGCGTGCAGATACATTTCATCGAAAAATCAGCCCCTTTTGAAAACGGACTGCTAAAGCTCGCAAAACTTCCGTTTTTGGCGCTTAGGTACAAAAAACTATGCGAGCACTTAGGTATCGACATCCACTTCGTTTGGATGAACCGCCCTTGTTACGTGGCGGCGCTGGCGCGAGTTTACGGGCTGCGCGGCACTATGATTTTTAACGAATGCTCGACGCCGTCGGTGCTGTATAAAGAGCCGAACTTCAAATCTAAAATTTCAAAGCTTTTGCTGCGCAAGCTCTATCCGAAGGCCGATTTTATCTTTCCGAACTCGCTTGGAAATTTGCGCGATCTGGCGGATAATTTCGGAATCGATGAGCGCAAGATGAGCGTGCTATACAACGCGATTGATCTTGATGAGATCAGTCGCAAAGCAAGCGAGCAGATCGCGCAGCAGCAGCCGTTTTTCCTAAGCGTCGGTAGGCTCGATGCGGGCAAAAACCACGCACTTTTGATCCGCGCATATGCAAATTTAAAAAATAACGACAAAGACCTGCTGATCTTAGGTGACGGCGTGCTGCGAGCCGAGCTTGAGGCTCTGATAGAGGAGCTGGGCTTAGGCGGCCGCGTGAAGCTTTTGGGTTTTGACGCAAACCCGTATAAATATATGGCCAGATGCTACGCGTTTGTTTTTGTAAGCCTTTTTGAGGGCTTTTCAAACGCTCTCATCGAGGCTCTTGCGTGCGGCAAGCTCGTGATTTCAAGCGATCATCAAAGCGGCGCGCGCGAGCTTTTGGGGCAGAGCGAATGGGGCGTGCTGGTGGGCGTAAACGATCTAGAAAGCACCCAAGCGGCGATGCAAAAAGCGCTGGATGATGAAAATTATGTAAAATTTTATGAGAAAAAGGCTAAAATTAGAGCCTCGTTTTTCGATAAAAAACGGATAGCAAGCGAGCTGATCGCAAAAATAGAACAAATCGACGAAGGAAAATAGGCGTGGGTGAAGAAAAAAAGGCTTTTAGCGTCAGAGAGATCGACGAAGGATCGGACGATCAAAAAGGCGCGCAATCAATGGGTGCCGACAAAGCTGCCTTAAGCGAAAATTTCGCTAGCGAGGGAAATTTTGACGCAGAGTATTCCGCAGGCGGCGGAGAGAATTTTAGCGGCGAAAATGCCGCAATTGAGGGTAGCGAGGATACCGCGCCTCAGAGCGATAAGAATTCCGCGCTTGATGCAAAAAATTCTGCGAGCAAAAATTCCGCGCACGCCGGCGTTAAAAATTTAAGCGACGATCAAATGCGCGCTGTTTCTGCAAAAATGCGAGCACAAAAAAAATCCAAAAAGACTAAAAAATCAAGCGGACGAAATTCTACCTCGTTAAATTCTGAAAATTCCGCAGGCGCAAATTCTACAAACTCAAATTTGAAAGGTACTGCGAATTCCACGAGCAAAAATTCTATAAATAAAAATTCCGCTGGCACTGCGAACTCTACAAACGGCATAAATTCTGATAATTCTAAAAGCTTTACAGCAGAAAATTCCCAAAATTCTAAAAATCAGGCAGCTGGCGCGCTTCCTGCCAGGCGTAGAATTTTTGGCTTCATAAAAAATTATGAGTTTTCCAAGCATATTTTGCTGATGATTTTGCTAGCGTTTGCCTTTAGCGTGGCGTTTCGCATGTGGTGGGTGCACTGGGCGAGCGGCTTTGCGAACTACTTTTTTTGGGATGGCGAGCTGATGATAAACACCAACGACGGCTACGCCTTTGCAGAGGGCGCGCGCGACCGCCTCGCCGGCTTTCATCAGCCCAACGATCTTAGCTACTTTAGTGCACCGCTTTCGATCGTGACGGCGTTTTTGGCTGAAATTTTGCCCTTTAAAATCGAGACGATCTTCGTTTATCTGCCGGCTTTGTTTAGCTCGCTCATCGTAGTGCCGATATTGCTTATCTCAAGTGAGTTTCGCTGCATGCGCGCGGGCTTCATCGGCGCGCTTGTCGCGAGCGTGGCGAATAGCTACTACAACCGCACTATGGCGGGGTATTACGACACCGATATGCTAAATATCGTGCTTGCGATGTGTATTTTGTGGGCGCTCATCCGCATTTGCACGCGCAGCTCGCGCAGCACGCTGTTTTGGCTGGGCGCGTTTACGATATTTTATATGTGGTGGTATCCCTCCAGCTTCTCGCTAAATTCCATGATGCTCGTCGTATTTTTCGCCTACACGCTGATTTTTAAGCGAAAAAGTGCGATAAATTACGAAGCGATGATCATCTTTTTGATTGCGCTTTGCTCCACGCCTTTGGTGGCAAAAATTTTAATCTCGCTTACGCTATTTTGGCTCTTTGCGTTTAGAGGAAAGCTATTAAATTTTAAAATTTTAGCGATTATCGGCGCGCTTGCCGTAGTCTTTTTCGTCGCAAACGGAGGTCTTAGCCCGATCATCTTTCAGGCGAAATTTTATATCTTCCGTTCCTTTGCGGACAACGCCGATACGGCATTTCATTTTTTCAACGTCAATCAAACGATCCAAGAATCAGGCATCGTGCCGCCTGAGATCTTTATGGAGCGCATCAGCTCGCACGTCGCGGTTTTCGTGATCGCAGCGATCGGATACGCAGTACTTTGCTTTAGGCATAAGGAATTTTTGCTCTCGATTCCGCTTTTGCTTTTGGGCTTTGCGGCAAACAAAGCGGGCCTTAGATTTACGATCTATGCCGTGGGCGTTATGGGGCTAAGTTTCGGATATATTTTGTATTTTTGCGTAAAGCGCTTGGATCTGCCAAAGATTGCGGGACGCGCGATACTACTGATTTTGACGGCGCTTGCGATCTATCCAGCGTGGCAGCACATCGTCTCGTACAAGGTCGATACGGTCTTTTATCAAAGCGAGGTGCGGGTGCTAGATGAGCTCAAAGATAAGGCGCAGCGCGAGGATTACGCGCTTTCGTGGTGGGATTACGGTTACGGCATACGCTATTATAGTGATGTAAAAACCCTCATCGACGGCGGCAAACACCTAGGCAATGATAATTTCCCCGTTAGTTTCGCACTTTTTAAAGATCAGATGAGCTCTGCAAATATGGCGCGCCTGGATGTCGAATACACCGAGCGTGGATATAGCGAAAAAATTCCAAACAAGTTAAAGCAAATTTTAAAAGATTACAACGCGACTGATGTAAATGATTTTATCTTAAGCTTGGGACTGGCCGATTTTAAGCCGCCGAGACCTACGCGCGACATCTACTACATCCTGCCCGATCGCATGATGAATATCTTTCCCGTCGTCACGCAGTTTTCAAATATCGACATCACCGACGGCAAGCAGCTAAGTGAGCTGTTTTTTATAACGAGCGATAGGTTTGTTCAGGATCAAAGCGGCGTGCATATGGACAACGGCTTTTCGATCTCGCCGAATTTGCTTAGTTTGGAATTTAGCGGCAGAAAATTCGCAATCAATACTTTTTACGAAACGAGCTACGACGCGAACGGCAAGCTTTCGGTCAAGGAGTTCAATATGGACAGCAGCGCGCAATTTTACGTGATTTTCATGCGCGATTACGGGCGATTTTTGCTGCTAGATAAGACGATGCTAAACTCAAGCTACATTCAGCTTTTTGTATTTGAAAGATATAGGCCCGAGCTATTCGAGCCTGTGATCTTAAGCCCTGCTGTGAAAGTTTATAAATTAAAGCGCTAGATAAAATTTTGCCGCAAGCTAAGGAGAAATTTATGAAATTTAATCTCGCAACGCCAAGCAAGGAATACAACAGATGGCTCGCATAGGGTTTTTAAGCCATGCCGATATGAGCTTACATTTCTTTCGTCGTCCGATAATGCAGGCTTTAAAAGGGCGCGGGCACGAGGTTTTCGCAATTGCTCCTCGTGGCGCTTATACGCAGGATTTAGCGCGCGATTTTAATGCTGTAACCTACGATCTTGATCGAGCGAGCCTGAATCCGCTTACCGTATTTAGCAACACCAAAGCCCTTGCACGCGAGTTAAAGAGGTTAAATTTGGACCTGCTGCAAACAGCTGCGCACAAATCAAACGTGTTCGGTACTCTGGCGGCTCGAGAGGCGGGTATAAAATATGTGATAAACTTAGTCGAGGGGCTGGGCAGCTTTTATATCGACGATGATATTAAAACAAGGCTCGTGCGAGCGGTTTTGGAGAAGCTTTATAAATTTTCATTTTCGCAGGCGGATGCTTGCGTATTTGTAAACGATGCCGATCCCGATTACATGCTATCTCGCGGGCTTATTGCGAAGCAAAAGGTTATAAGGATTAAAAGTGTAGGCGTAAATGCTGAAAGGTTCAATCCCAAAATCGTTAGTGCAGCGGATTTGGGCGAGGATTTGCACGGTAAAAAGATCGTGCTGATGATAGCTCGCGCGATGTGGCATAAGGGCGTGAGAGAATTCTACGAAGCAGCAGAAATTTTAAAAGATCGATCGGATGCGAAATTTGTCTTTGTAGGCGAGGGTTTTGCGGGTAATAAAAGCACCGCTGATCCTGCGTTTTTGCGAAGCGGTGCGGTGCATTATCTGGGTGCTAGAAACGATGTGCCTGAGCTTTTGAAGGCTAGTTACCTACTGGCACTTCCTAGCTACAAGGAGGGCTTTCCGCGCACGGTTTTAGAGGCGATGAGCATGGCGCGAGCCTGCGTGGTGAGCGACTGCAGCGGCTGCGTCGAGGCGGTGCAAGAAGGCGTCAACGGCCTAATCTGCCGCACTCGCGATGCGGAGAGTCTTGCGCGAAAGATCGAAATTTTATTAGACGATACCGCGCTTTGCGAAAGGCTTGGACGAAACGGGCGCGAGATGGTGCTTGCAAATTACGACGAAAAGATCGTCACGGAAAAATATTTAGAGGTTTATAGGAAATTTATCGATGTATAAGAGCTTTTTAAAACGCGCGCTCGATTTTACGGCGGCTTTGATTTTGATTATTTTGGTTTCGCCCGTGATGGCGCTTACGTGGTTCTTGATCCGCAAACACATTAGCAAAAGCACGATTTTTACGCAATCTCGCCCGGGGTTTGATGAGCAAATTTTTAAAATTTACAAATTTAAAACGATGAGCGACGAGCGCGGCGCTGACGGCGAGCTTCTGCCAGACGAAGAGCGGCTCAATGATTACGGCAAAAAGATCCGCGCGCTAAGCCTGGATGAGCTGCCGCAGCTTTTCAACGTGCTAAAGGGCGATATGAGCTTCATCGGGCCGCGACCGCTATTGATCGAATACTTGCCGCTTTATTCGCCGCAGCAGCGTCTTAGGCACAGCGTGCGCCCTGGCATCACGGGGCTTGCGCAGGTAAACGGTCGCAACGCGATCAGCTGGGAGAAAAAATTTGAGTTCGATACGTATTACGCGCAGAATTTAAGCTTTGCGCTCGATCTTAAGATTGCGCTTTTAACGATAAAAAAGGTGCTTGCAAAAGAGGGCGTGAATAAAGAGGGCATGGCGACGACGGAGAAATTTAATGGGCACAACTAAAATTTACATTTACGGCGCGAGCGGACACGGGCTGGTGGTTGCGGACGTCGCGCTAGCCGCACGCGGGGCTAAATTTAGCGAGGTCGTTTTTCTAGACGACGCCGCGGGGCTGAAATTTAGCGAGGATCTGCCGAAGCATCCCGTAATAATCGCAATCGGCGATAATAAAACCCGCGCAAAGATCCAAGAGAAGGTAGCGCGCGCAGGTTTTGAGATAGCGACGCTAATTCATCAAAGCGCGATCGTTAGCCCAAGCGCCGCCATCGGCGAGGGCGCGGTCGTAATGCCCGGCGCCGTGATAAATGCGCGAGCTAAAATCGGTCGCGGCGCGATAATCAATTCAGGCGTCGTAATCGAGCATGAGTGCGAGATCGGCGAGTTCGCGCACATTAGCCCAAACGCAGCGCTTGCGGGCGGCGTGAAAGTGGGGGCGTTTTCGCACATCGGTATCGGTGCCAGCGTCATTCAGAGGCTAAGTATCGGGCAGCGCTGCATAATCGGTGCGGGTGCTGCGGTCGTGCGCGACATAGCTAGCGACAGCGTAGCCGTAGGCGTGCCCGCTCGCGTGATTAAAAAAAATGGCTGAATTTAAAATTTATAGCATTAAAAGTGATAAAATCCGAGCATTTAAATTTTAATGCCGAAAGCTAAATTTAGCCCTGCGACGCGCGAGGTTAAATTTAAAGATCAAGGAAGGATGAATATGGCAAGAGTATTTTTAAGCCCGCCGAATATGGGCGGCAATGAGCTTGAGTATATAAAAAAGGTATTTGAGAGCAACTATATCGCGCCTTTGGGCGAATATGTCAATCGCTTTGAGGACGCAGTGAAGTCCTACACTGGCACGCGCGCTGCGCTGGCGCTAAACGCAGGCACGGCGGCGCTTCATCTAGCGCTTCGCTGCAGCGGCGTAAAGGACGGCGACGTGGTGCTTGGCTCCACGTTTACCTTCATGGCGTCGCTAAATCCGATATTTTACGAGCGCTGCGTGCCGGTGCTGATAGACAGCGACGAGAGTTGGAATTTAAGCCCGAGGCTGCTTAAAGAAGCGATCAAAAAATCGCCGAAAAAGCCAAAGGTGCTCGTCGTTACGCATCTTTACGGACAGGCTGCGAAAATGGACGAGATATGCGAAATTTGCGAGAACGAAGGCATTGATGTTATCGAGGATGCCGCGGAGGCGCTGGGTGGATTTTATAAAGGTAAAGCACTTGGCGGCATCGGAAAATGCGGCGCACTAAGCTTTAATGGCAATAAAATCATCACTACCTCAGGTGGCGGCATGCTGATCTCAAACGACGAGGAGCTAATCGCCAAGGCTAGATTTTACAGCACTCAGGCGCGCGAGCCGCTGCTTCACTACGAGCACAAAGACTACGGCTACAACTACCGCTTAAGCAACGTTTTAGGCGCTATCGGCGTAGGCCAGATGGAGGTCTTGCCGCAGCGCGTAAAGAGAAAACGCGAAATTTTTAAAATTTACGAGGATCTGTTTAGAGGCACTGACGTGGAGTTTATGCCCGAAGTAGAAGGCGGTAAGGGCAACAGATGGCTTACGACGCTTCTATTTAAGAAAAAGGATGCCCATCTAAAGGTTATCGACGCTCTAAATAAAGCCGACATCGAATCTCGTCCGCTTTGGAAGCCGATGCATCTGCAAAGCATCTTTGCAGGCGCGCTTAGCGTAGTTGACGGCACGAGCGAGGATATGTTTAGTCGCGGCATCTGTCTTCCTAGCGGCACCGATATGAGCGACGAGACGATTGAACGCGTCGTAAAAATCGTAAAAGAAAACATCTGATGCTGTTAAAACCCACTAAATTTAGCCGCTTCGCGTTTTTTTTGCTAGGAGATATTTTTATCTCGATCCTCTCCGTTTACATTGCGTTTTTGCTGCGATTTAGCGGAGATATACCGAACGAATTCTATAAAGGCGCGCTGCTTAGCGCCTCAAGCCTTACTGCGATTAAAATTTTCTATTTTTGGTTTTTGCGGATCTATTTAGTTCCGTGGAGATTTTTCGGTCTATATGAAGCGAGGAAGCTCTTTTATGCGCACGTGATGGCGGCGCTTACCTTTTTGATCCTATTTTTCTTGGCGAGTAAAATTTTTAACCCATTCCCGCGTTCGGTCATCATCATCGATGCGGCGATCTCGTTTATTTTAATCGGTGGGATTAGAATTTCAAAGCGGATGTTTTTAAGTGAGAAGAAAAACATCACGAATAACGAGCCCTGCATCGTCGTGGGCGCTACAAGCAAGACCTTTCACGTCCTAAAAGGTATGCGGCAAAAATATATCAACTACTACCCCGTAGGCGTCGTGGACGGGCGAGCGGAGCTAGTAGGGACGTATTGCGAAAATTACGTCGTCAGGGCTAAGAGCGAAATTCCACAGATGATCAAAGACAGCGGTGCCAAAACCGCGATCATCGCGCTGGCGCTGTATCCGGACGAGCTAAAGCAGCTCTATGATGAGCTGTTCGCGTACGGGCTAAAGGATATCAAGCTCTTTTCGCTTTTGGAGGATGAGAGCAAAAAGATCCGCGACGTATCGATCGAGGATCTGCTCGCGCGCAAGCCCAAAGACCTCGATACCAAGGCGATTGAAAATTTTATCAAAGATAAGATCGTGCTGGTAACGGGCGCGGGCGGCACGATAGGAAGCGAAATTTGCAAGCAGTGCTTGAAATTTGGCGCAAAGCGTCTTATTATGGTCGAGCACAGCGAGTTTAACCTCTACTCGATCAACGAAGCCACCGGCGCGGACGCGCGCAACGAGCTAAAGATGATAAACGTCGTTTATCGCCATGAGCTGGAGGAGGTTTTTGCGGAATTTCATCCCGAGGTAGTCGTGCATGCAGCGGCGTATAAGCATGTGCCGCTATGCGAGTTTAATCCGCATCTAGCGGTCAAAAACAATGTCATCGGCACAAAAAACGTAATCGATCTGTCCAAAAAATACGGCGCGAAAAAGGTCGTTTTGATCTCGACCGATAAGGCGGTGCGACCGACGAACATTATGGGCACGACGAAGCGTATCTGCGAGCTTTACGCGCTAAATTCCAACGACGCGGCAAGCGACACGCAGATCGTCGCGGTGCGCTTCGGAAACGTGCTCGGCTCAAGCGGTAGCGTCATCCCTAAATTTAAACGCCAGATCGAAGCGAACGAGCCGCTTACCGTTACGCACCCCGAGATTACGAGATATTTTATGCTCGTTAGCGAGGCGTGCCAGCTCGTGCTTCAAGCCGCCTCCATCGCGCAGGGCGGCGAGCTTTTCGTGCTGGATATGGGCGAGCCCGTAAAGATCGCCGATCTTGCCAAGCGAATGCTGCAACTTGCCGGCAAGGAGGAGCTGGGTATTAAATTTGTAGGTCTGCGCCCCGGCGAGAAGCTTTACGAGGAGCTTCTGATCGACGAAAACGACAAGAGCACGAAGTATCAATCCATCTTCGTAACCCACTCCGCAAAATACGACCTGCAAGAGCTAAGCTCGCAGATCGAGGAGCTTAGCGAGTGCGAGGACGCGCAGGTCGCGGATAAGCTAAAGCGTATCGTGCCTGAGTTTTCGCATCGATTGAACGGTGCGAAGGAGCCTGCTTGATCGGTATCGTAGATTACGGCGCGGGCAATATCCAAAGCGTGATGAACGCGCTTAGCTTCTGCGGCGCTAAATTTTGCCTCGCGCGCAGCCCTGAGGAGCTTTTGAGCTGCGATAAAGCTCTGCTTCCCGGCGTTGGCGCATTCGGCGAGGCGATGGACAGGCTTCGCGCAAGCGGTATGGGCGACGCAATTAAAGAGTTCGTCGCAAGCGGCAGATATTTTTTAGGCATCTGCCTAGGGATGCAGCTTCTGTTCGAGCAAAGCGAGGAGTTCGGCGCGCGCAGCGGGCTTGGAATTTTACCCGGTCGCGTCGTAAAATTTGACAAAACGAAATTTAATATTCGGGGGGCGGAATCTGGGTCCGAGGATATTAAATTTAGATCGGGCGAGGCGGAATTTAATTCAGACGAGGCGGAGCCAAGCAATCGTAGCGGACAAAATTTTGCCAGCGCCGAAAGCCTAAAGATCCCGCACGTAGGCTGGAACAGTGCGCATTTTATCAAGCGCTCGCCGATAAATGCGGGCCTAGGCGAGTTTGAGTATCTGTATTTCGTGCACTCCTACCACGTCCTTTGCGAGCGCGAGATCACGCTTGCGACCACGTTTTACGGCTATGAGTTTGCAAGCGTGATCTGGCGCGAAAACGTATTTGCCTTTCAGCCGCATCCCGAAAAAAGCCACGATGCGGGCATAAAAATCATTAAAAATTTTACGGAGCTGTGATGGAGATTTTCCCTGCGATCGATCTAAAACAAGGATGCGCCGTGCGCCTTAGCAAGGGCGAGATGCAAAGCGCAAAAATTTATTCCAAGGACCCCTGCGAGCTAGCCAAAAAATTTGAAGATCTCGGCGCTAAATGGCTGCATTTGGTTGATCTCGACGGCGCGTTTGCGGGCGAGGCGGTAAATTTCAAAGCGATAGAGCGGATCGTAAAAAGCACTCGCCTGCGCGTCGAAGTGGGCGGCGGCATACGCGACGAAGCGCGCATAAAGGAGTATTTGAACTTAGGCGTCGATAGATTTATCCTGGGCTCGGCGGCGCTTAAAAACCCGGATTTCGTAAGGAGGATGGCGAAGCTTTACCGCATCGTCGTGGGCATAGACGCAAAAGACGGGCTCGTAGCGACCGAAGGCTGGGCGGAGCTAAGCCGCGTAAAAGCGACCGATCTGGCGCGGGAGTATGCGGACGCTGGCGTTTGCGCCATCATCTGCACCGACATATCGCGCGATGGGATGCTAAGCGGCGTAAATGTAGAATTTAGCCGCTCTATCGCGAAAGCTAGCGGCATCGATACTATCGCAAGCGGCGGCGTGAAAGATATGAACGATATAATCGCGCTTAAAAACGCAGGCTCTATCGCCGGGCTCATCGTCGGCAAGGCGTATTACGAGGGCACGCTCGATCTTAAAAAGGCGTTTGAAGCTCTATAAAAACGCCCGAGCGTAAGCAAAGTTTGAACTAAATTTTAGTAATATGCAAATTTTAAAATTTAAAGGCGATGTGAGGCGATGAAAGATTTTTTTTATGAGATGATCGTAAAAAGTGCGAATGCGAGCGAGCTTTTTAAAAACTTTGCGTTTGAGCTCGGCGTTACCTGCGTCGAAGAACGCGGCGAGCGTTTCATAATCCGCGACGAAGAGGATCTGCAAAATTTAAAATTTGCGTTTGAAGAGTTTAAAAAGGCGCTCGCACGATCTCTCAATTTAGACGCCGATCTACAGATCGAAATTTCAAAAAAGCAAAATAAAGATTGGCTCGATGAGTATAAAAAAGGCGTCGCGCCCGTGGCGGTCGGCAAATTTTACGTCCGTCCGAGCTGGTGCGAAAGATCGCAAGATCCCGCGCTAATCGATCTGCTGATCGATCCTGCGCTGGCGTTCGGCTCAGGCCATCACGAAAGCACCAATATGTGCCTGGCGCTGCTTAGTGAGCTTGCTCGCGCGGGCATGAGCGCGCTTGACGTGGGCTGCGGCAGCGGAATTTTAAGTATCGCGATGAAAAAACTGGGCGCAAAGGTAAGCGCCTGCGATACCGACGAGCAGGCGGTGACGGCTACGCAGCAAAACTCCGAGAAAAACGGCGTGCAGATCGATAAAATTTGGCTCGGCAGCGTTTCAAGCCTAAATGAGCAAGGCTCAAGCGCAGCCGCGCAGCCGCAGTTTGATCTCGTCGTCGCAAATATAATCGCCGACGTGATTTTGATCCTAAGCGCGGATCTGAAAAAAGTGCTAAAACCGGGCGGCAAGCTCGTGCTGTCTGGAATTTTAGAAAAATATAAAGATAGGATCGAGCAAGCTTTTTCGGATTTAAATTTCGTGCAGATGAAAAAGCAAAACGAATGGCTCAGCTTCGTATATGAAAGGAAAATATGAATAACAACCCAAATAATCAACCCCCTCAAAACGGCGGCGGAAACAATTTTTTCAATAAAAATCCGATCGGCGTTTTTATAATTTTTGCGCTTATTTTGATAGTCGTGTTTAAAGCGATATCCCCAAGTGGCGGATTTGATAGTGGCGGAGTGCTAGGCTCCGTTTCAGGCGAGAGTAGAAACGTAACTTACTCCGAGCTAAAATCGCAAATCAAAAACTCTCAAGTAAGCATGGTCTCCATCGGAAGCTCCACGATTAAAGCGCAAGTCGGCAACGTAATCTACACCGCCAAGCGCGTAGATGATCCCGAGCTAGTTCAAATTTTAGAATCGCGCAAAATTCCATACGGCGCGTATAACGAGAGCAACTTTTTGACCGATCTGCTCTTTAGCTGGGTCTTGCCGCTCGTGATTTTCTTTGGAATTTGGATGTTTTTAGCCAACCGCATGCAGCGCAATATGGGCGGTGGCGTGCTCGGCATCGGAAGCTCTAAAAACCTGGTAAGCGCCGAAAAACCGAAGGTTAAATTTAGCGATGTCGCGGGCGTCGAAGAGGCGAAAGAGGAGGTTAAAGAGATCGTAGATTTCTTAAAAAACCCCGAGCGATATATCAGCCTCGGAGCTAAAATTCCAAAAGGCGTGCTTTTGGTTGGACCTCCGGGCACGGGCAAGACGCTGCTAGCCAAAGCGGTCGCGGGCGAAGCGGACGTGCCGTTTTTTTCGGTATCGGGCTCGAGCTTTATAGAGATGTTCGTAGGCGTGGGCGCCAGCAGAGTGCGCGATCTATTCGATAACGCTAAAAAACAGGCTCCGGCGATCGTTTTCATCGACGAGATCGACGCGATCGGCAAAAGCAGAACCGCAGGCGGTATCGGCGGCGGTAACGACGAGCGCGAACAGACGCTAAATCAGCTGCTTGCCGAGATGGACGGCTTCGGCTCGGAATCAAGCCCGGTGATCGTCCTTGCGGCTACCAACCGCCCCGAGACGCTGGATGCGGCGCTTCTGCGTCCGGGCAGATTCGATAGGCAGGTTTTGGTCGATAGACCCGATTTTGACGGCAGAATGGCGATTTTAAAGGTGCATATGCGCGACGTTAAATTTGCCCGCGACATCGATATCGAAGAGATCGCGCGCCTTACCGTGGGCTTTGCGGGAGCCGATCTTGCAAATATCATCAACGAAGCCGCGCTTTTAGCGGGTCGCGAGGCAAAGGCGGAGGTCGAGCAAAAAGACCTACTCGAAGCGATCGAGCGCGTCGGTATCGGACTGGCTAAAAAATCACGCCGCGTAAGCCCTATCGAAAAGCGGATCGTCGCCTACCACGAAAGCGGTCATGCGCTCATCGCCGAGCTTACTAAAGGCGCGATGCCGGTATCGAAGGTAACTATCGTGCCGCGCGGATTGAGCGCTGCGGGATACACGCTAAATTCTCCGTTTGAAAATAGATATCTGCACCAGCGCCATGAAATTTTTGCCGAGATCGATACGTTTTTGGCGGGGCGCGCGGCGGAGGATGTATTTTTAGGCGAGATCACCGACGGAGCGGGCAACGATTTGCAGCGCGCTACCGATATGCTTAAATTTATGGCTACTCAGGTCGGAATGACCGATGCGCTCGGGCTTGCGGTGCTAGAAAAGCAGCAGTATTCCTTCCTAAACGGCGGACAGAGCATCAAGGATTATAGCGAGGTAACGGCAGTTAAGATCGACGAATATGTCCGCAAGACGCTGGATGAGCGCTATGCGGCGGTAAAAGAGACGCTAAGGACCTACGCTCCGGCGATTGAGGAGATGGTAAAGGCGCTGTATGAGAAGGAGACGGTCTCTGGAGAGCAGATCGTGGAGATCATCTCTAAATTTGAAAAAGATAACGGCATGCCTACCCGTCTGGTGCGAAATTTAGGCGCTAATGATGATATCGAAAGCGCAAAGAGCGAGGCTTAAATTTAAAGCCTCGCGCGGAGCAGGAATTAAGGCTAAATTTTAAGAAGGTCGCGCTAAAGCATTTTACGAGCGATCCGCGGCACCGAATGAAAAGCGGTGCAAAAATAAAATTTAAAGAGTAAGAGATGGAAGAGGAAAAGGGAAAATTGATCTACATATTGCCGAATTTTTTCACGGCGGCAAGTGCATTTTTGGCGGTTATCAGCATAATTTCTACGATCAAAGGCAACTTCAGCGCCGCGATCTTTTATATCATTTTATCCTTGATCTGCGACGGACTCGACGGTCGCGTAGCGAGGCTAACGCATGCGACGTCGAAATTCGGCGTGGAATTCGACAGCCTTGCGGATATAGTGGCTTTCGGCGTTGCGCCGGCGCTACTGTTTTACTGCGCGGTTGGGCACGATTACGGCAAGGTCGGCTCGCTCGTAGCTGCGCTTTACGTGGTTTTCGGCGCGATCAGGCTGGCGCGATTCAATGTCACCACGGGCACCTACGAGCCTAGCGTTTTTATCGGGCTGCCGATTCCGACGGCTGCGATTACGATGGCGTTTTGGATCGGAATTTATCTAAAATATGAGCTTTCTAAAGGATTTGGGGTATTTTTGATCATCGCAACGGCGGCACTGTCGTTTTTGATGGTAAGTAACATCCGCTTTCCGAGCTTTAAAAAGATCAGCCTAAAGCGCCCCAACGCGATTAAAATTTTAGTGCTTCTAATCGTCGTATTTTTCTCGCTTTTATATCTTTTCAGGCTGGAATTCCCGGCGGTGCTCACTTTGGTTTATATAGTTTACGGTTTAGTTCGCGGAGCTTTAAATTTAAGCGCGGCCAAATTTCATAAAAAAGATAAACCCGAGGAAACGGCGAAATAATCTCAAATATGTTTATTATCGCGATTGTTTTAAGTTTGCGCGGCTATAATTTTGCCAAATTTTAACCCTTTGAAAGGATTTGTAATGGACAAAAATAAAATCATAATCTTCGATACTACACTTCGTGACGGCGAGCAAAGCCCTGGAGCGTCGATGAATACGGACGAGAAGATCCATCTTGCGTTGCAGCTTGAAAAGCTGGGCGTAGATGTTATCGAGGCGGGTTTTGCAGCGGCGAGCCCCGGGGACTTTGACGCGATAGAAAAGATCGCCGGCGCCGTTAGCAAGGCTCGCGTCTGTTCGCTTGCACGCGCTTTAGAAAAAGACATCAAGGCCGCAGGCGAAGCGATAAAGGGCGCAAAGCTCGGGCGCATCCACACCTTCATCGCTACAAGCCCTATCCATATGGAATTTAAACTTAAAATGCAGCCGCAAGAGGTCATAAAGCGCGCCGTAGAGTCTGTGCAATACGCTAGAAGCCTATGCGATGACGTGGAGTTTAGTTGCGAGGATGCGTGCAGAAGCGATATGGGTTTTTTAAAAGAGATCTGCGACGCCGCGATAAACGCCGGGGCCTCCACCATAAATATCCCCGATACGGTAGGCTATCTCTATCCGGATGAGATCACTGCGCGCATAGGCGAGATCGTTAAGCTTATCGGCGAGCGCGCCGTAGTTTCGGTGCACAACCACAATGATTTGGGAATGGCTACCGTAAATTCCTTGGCTGCCATCTTGGCAGGAGCCAGACAGGTCGAGTGCACGATAAACGGTATCGGCGAGCGCGCGGGCAATGCGGCGCTAGAGGAGATCGTAATGGCGATCAAGACGCGCAGGGATAAATTTGCGCCGCTTTATACCGATATAAATTTGAAAGAAATTTATCCATCCAGCCGCCTAGTCGCGAGCATTACCGGCATCGAGCCGCAGCCTAATAAAGCGATCGTCGGCAAAAACGCCTTCGCGCATGAAAGTGGCATCCACCAAGACGGTGTGTTAAAACACAAAGAAACCTACGAGATCATGCACGCCGAGGATATCGGGCTTGATAAAAACTCGCTTGTGCTGGGCAAGCACAGCGGCCGCCACGCCTTCAAAGACAAGCTGGTATCTTTGGGCTATGAGCTTAGTAACGAGCAGATTGAGATCGCGTTTAATAAATTTAAAGCGCTTGCAGATAGCAAAAAGGACGTTTTCGACGAGGATATTAGAGAGCTCGTAAACGACGAGTTCGTGGGAGCCGAAAAGACCTATGAAGTGCTAGTTTTAAGCTCCAATAGCTGCAATAAAGGACACGCTAGCACAGCGCTTACGCTAAGGTATAAGGATGAAATTTTAAGCGATAGCGCGCTTGGAAACGGCGGCGTGGATGCGATATTTAAAGCGATAGACCGCATCAGCGGCATCAGCGGTAGCTTGAAAGAATACCAAGTAAAAGCGGTTTCACAGGGCAAAGACGCGCTGGCGAAAGTAACCGTTAAGGTGGAATTTGCGGGCGAGGGCGCCATCATCGGCAGAGGACTTGACGTAGATACGATGCTAGCGTCTGCAAAGGCCTACGTTGCGGCGCTAAATACGTATCTGGACGCTAAGCGTTAGATTGCTTGGCGGGATTTGTTAAATTTAACGCAAATTCCGCCAGATTAAACAAATCAAAAGCAAAATTTTAATAATATTTCACACTTAAAACGTTGGAGTAGGGGGTATTGAGCCGAAACTCGTTTTAAAATTTATTTATGGAGACTTTTATGAAAAAAGTTCTTGTATTGTTATTTGCGCTTTGCGGCGCGGCTTTCGCTAGCGAGCAGCTAAGTGCTTACACTCAGATCGTTTCTTTTTCTGCAATTACCGTTGCAGTCGTTTTAGGTCTAGCCGCTTTGGGTGGCGCGTTAGGTATGGGAAATGCCGCTAGTGCGACGCTTAACGGCATCGCTAGAAATCCAAGCGTAGCTAGCAAGCTATCGAATACGATGTATATTTCGCTTGCGATGATCGAAGCGCAGGTTATCTATGCATTAGTTATTTCATTTATCTTGCTTTTCGTAAATCCTTTTTTGACAGCGGGTTTAAAGGCTGCTGCAAATTAATCAAAAGCCCGAGAAATCGGGCTTCAAACTTATATAATTCAAGGCTTGAGATTAAGCTTTAAAATTTATGCGACCGTGGTGGAATTGGTAGACACGCTATCTTGAGGGGGTAGTGCCGCAAGGTGTACGAGTTCAAATCTCGTCGGTCGCACCATCTATTAAAATTTTCTCCTATTTTTTCGTTTTTTGAATTTTTAAATAATTTTTTGAGCCCTATTTTTGGTAATTTTAAAATTATTCTTAAAAAATTCTTAGCGCCGAAAATCATCGATTCATACATATATTTTAAGAAAATACTATATATTAAAAAATTGTATAGTAGCTTTTTTTGCGCTCCTGCCTTGTTAATCCTTTGAGGAAATTCTATAATCTGCCTAAAATTACTATACAAAGGAAGAAAGATGACGGGAGTTTTTACAAAAATTAAGGATAATCCAATTTTCAAATCAGACCCCGACAAAGTAGTCAGGAATTTTATTTTGCCGCAATATAAGCGCACTATGGTCGAAGTCTTAGACGATTTCATAGCCGTTAAATTTTATAGCTCGCTAGCTAGAGACGGAACGGTTAAAATACATAGACACTATCATTATACGCAAGGTGGCAAGTTAATCAAAGTTCTAGGCAATGCCGATGAAATTAACATTCGAAAGGGCTAGAATATTGTTAATATTCATAATTTGTGCTACCAGTAAATACATGCTCTATGCTGCTCCTAGCGTATAGTTTGGGTTGCTATGGTGCATAAACATATAAGTTTTTGCTTCATTGCCGTTTATGGCAGGTATGGTTACTTTTACAAATTCACCCTCCCTTAGCTCTCTACTAAGTGAGATTGTAAAATTCATCTTTCCTGCTTTTTCTACTGCATTTGCATTTGATACATTTACTGCTATCTCATCTGCTTTGTGTAGGGTTATGTCAAGACACTCTTGGTATGGATTAAAGTCTTCTATAATAAGGCTATCATTTACTATAAGCTTATTATCAATTAGTTCATATTTTATATTGTCTTTTGTTTTATATATGTTTGAGCCTTTTTCTATTTGAGTGCCGTCAGTTAGTTTGCGACCATGAAAATATACCTGACCTTTTCCATCCTCATCTCTTATAGTGTCTTTGCCGTCGGCAAAGTATGTATCATAGCCGGCTCCCCCAAGAAGCAAATCATCGCTATTTCTACCTTGAAGCAAGTCATCTCCACTACTGCCGAACAATACATCGCCTTTCCTGTCGCCAAATATAGAACCACTTGGCTCACCATTAATGTTTAAAATTTTTCTAGCTTGTGTCGATAATGGTCTTGTATAAATAGAACCATCATTATTCATAACTTCTATAAAGCCATTTGAGGTAATATTTATATTATCGTTATCTTCTCCATATATTTTCTTAAATATACTTCCCAAATCCCAATCAACAAGAGATAATGCCAAATTTACACCAGTAATTATCCAACCTTGCGGTGTCAATAATGCCGCACCAGCAATAATTGCATCTCCTAACGCCCCAACCATTTGTTTCATTTTGCTTTCACCCATAGTGCTATCAACTAATACATTTCCTGCTGCAGTTTCTACAAACAAAACAATAGCCCTAGCTTTGCTTTTTAAAATCTTTTCGGGTATATCAGTGAAATTTTCAGCAATACTATAACCACTGCTTGCGCTATTCCACATTTTACGAATATTTTTTAAATTATCTTTACTATTTTCAGAAAGATTGAATTTAGTAAATTTTTCAATAATAATTTTTTCAGCTTTATCCAAAGCAACTCTTGCTTTCGCTTCTCTGCTACCTGTTGAATTCATCGTTCGCTCCTTGTGTTATAAAAATTTTTATCAAAAATTCCAAAGCTAGTTTTAGCATTTGAAATATTTAATTTCACATTTTCTAAAAAGTATTTTTTAAATTCTTTAAATTCTTTGTCGTTGCAAATCATAATATTCATCACTTTTCCATTTTTGCTGTAAATGGTAAGACAATCATAAACGCTATCATTGATTTTGCCACCATTTATTGTATGAGTTATGATTTTTGGAATTGCATAAAATACAACGATAAGTGCAAAAATAAAAAACAGAATAATAGGCTCATTAAATGCAAAAATCGCGTATATGTATGTAGAAATAATAATCAAAATTAAAATTTTGGCAACTAGTGAAATTTGTTCGCTTCCATCTCTAAAATCAACGCTAAATTTAACATTTTTAATATTTTTTACTTGCATAAAATCAAAAGATTTATCATTTTTAATTTGGCTTATCATTTCATTTTTCAGAATAAAATAATTTTTACCCAAAAATTTCATAATGTAAGGAATTGCCACCATAAGAGATAAAATCGTAAAACCATTGACTTTTTCTGGTTTTGCGATACACAAAATAATAAAAGCTAAAATCATTAAAAATATACCAATCAAATTTACTTGTGGTTTGTAATCTTTTATAATAATCGGCTCTTTATCATAATCCCTTAAATTTTTGTTTTTATTAAAAACATCGTTTACCAAATTTGATCCTTTTTATAAAATTTCCTAGTAAATTCAATCTCGGTCAGTATCGTTTGATACTGAATTTTATGAATTTACAAATT